>JBPCLM010000021.1:0-5438 GCA_051003295.1 Tepidiformaceae bacterium
GTGCACTCTTCGGGCGCGATTTTCTTCACGGACCCGGCGTACGGGGTGGACACGGGCCGGCAGCCGCGTTTCGGCGCCGAGGGCCAGCAGCAGGCGCTCGCCTTCCAGGGCGTCTATCGCATCGACGGCGATGGTTCGCTGAAGCTAGTGGCAGAGGAAGGGTTCAGCCAGCCGAACGGGCTCGCGTTCACGCCAGACGAATCGGCGCTGTACATCGGGGACTCACAGGAACGGCTGATCTGGCGCTACGAGGTGCGGGCGGACCTGTCGTTGGGCGAAAGGACGCTGTTCGTAGACCAGCGCGGAGATGCGCGCCGGGGTGCACCGGACGGCATGAAGGTGGACAGCGAAGGCCGGCTGTGGACGACGGGAGCGGGAGGTGTTTCCGTGCACACGGCCGGCGGCGAGTACCTGGGCGTCTTCGAATCGGACGAGCACGCAGCCAACCTCACGTTCGGAGGCGCGAACTTCGCGACGCTCTACCTGACGGCGTTCACGAGCGTGTTCAGCGTGCAGACCGCGGTTCGCGGGGTGGTGCCGGGGTCACGATAGGGCGGGTTCGCGCGAAGGCGCGCGAAGCTCGCGACCTGGGAGAACGCTGGCGGTACGCCGGCTCGTCAGTGACTTACGGCCCGCGGTCGTTTCGCCGTTGGGGCGTAGCCGAGCCACCGGTCCCGCTGGGCGGTCCGTTAAGCCACAGCGGTCGCTTCGAGTTCCACCAATATGGTCGGCTCGAAGAGGCGAGTAACGCCGAGCAACGTGCTCACCGGCTTGCAGCCATCCGCCGCGAACACGGGGACGAGTTCGCCCGCCGCACCCATGAACGCATCCACGTCGGTCGTGTAGATGTTCAGCCGGACGATGTCGGCGGGGGTCATGCCTCCCTCCGCGAGGGCATCCTTCAGGTTGGCCCACGCCAGCTTGAACTGGGCGACAAAGTCACCGGCGTGGAGAGGCGCACCGTCCGGGCCGTTGGATGTCTGTCCAGACAGGTATAAGGTCCGCTGCGCTCCCGTGACCTCTATCCCATGGTTGATGTTGAATGCCCCGAGCCAGCTCGTCGGATTGATAGCGCGCCTCTCCATAAGAGGGCACCTCCAGCGGATTTGGCGCATTGTATGGGGGGGGTCGGCGCGGGTGTCAACCCTGCCAGCCCAGGAGCCGCTTGTCCAGCGGAGCGGCCGCTGGCGGTACGATGGTGGGGCAGCGTGCCCCCGTAGCTCAGCGGATAGAGCAGTGGTTTCCTAAACCATGAGCCCAGGTTCGATTCCTGGCGGGGGTACCAGCATCCGGACGTAAAGAGGCTCCAAGCGTTCTTGGTAATCGTAGATCCATTCTCCGGTTTGCTGCGGATTCGCTCTGGCGATTTCTTTTCATGACCTGTCTGGACCTGTCCAGCGCCTCTTTCATCTGCTTCTCTGAAGACATTTGGATCAACCTTTACTGGTAGGAATGTCGTCGTGTCATGCGCCAATGCCCTTTATGCCGAGCGATTGCGCTTGGTCACGGATCATGCGGGACCCTCGGCGTTGCCCATCTGCTGCTCGAAGGACTGTCGGACCAACCCCATTACGTACGGAAGCTCCTCCAGCGCAGCCAGACCCACTTCGACATCGCCGTTTCCCCAGCGCCCGACGCTGCTCACGTCTTTACACCATCCCCTGGGGTCCTGGACTTCGTGGAAGCTCATGTTGAGCGAGAGGCGCAGGCGCTTGGCCTAGGGCACGACATCTACGAAGTTCGTCTCGGCTTTGTAGGCGACGTAGAGCTTGAGAAACTCCTCAGTCACACAGGGGTCGAGCCCGAGCACCTCTTTGCGGAACGCGTCGAACACTTCGCGCATGGGTCCGGTCGCAAGATTCGGATGTTCAGCGACACCGTGCCTCGCGGTTATGGCTGTGGGCCGGTACGCTTCCAGGATACCCGGCGGGAGCGTTGGAGGCGCCCAGACGTTCGCCGCCGTGCCGGCCAACCGCTCAGCGCGGTACCGGATTGCCCCCTCGTTCCACCGCTCGAGCGCGCCAAGCCCCTGATTGAGCTTGAGCGGGCTTTGCTTTAGGCCCTTCTCCGGGGCCGCGGGCATGTCGCGTTTTTCGGCAAAGGAGCGGTCGCTATATTCGGGGTTGTAGGCGGTGAGTGTCAGGTTGCCTAGCGTGTGGAGCCACTGCCGCTGTACCCGCTCCCATTCCACCCCGAGGTCCTGCCTCCACGCCGGCGAGAGGTTCGGATTCTGCGGCAGGATGTGTTCGATCGTGTACTCATCCACCACCACACGCTCCTCCCGCTTGTGATTCTCCAGGCGGCGCAGCCAGTAGCTCCGGCTTCGGAAGTTGTAGAGGTCGCGGACCTGGATCTCCCTCCTGAACTCGTCGTCAGCCGGAAACCGACGGTACGACGGCAAGAGGAGGAAATTGGCCTGGATGCCTTCAAGGTAACGATCCTTCTTGAGGAGGCGCGTGAATGTGGCGAACGTCTTGTTGAGTGAGTTGGTCGGGATCGCACAGATGGCGCGCCGGAAGACGTAAGCCTCGACCAGCCGAATTGACGCTAGGAATTCCGCGGCGGTGAGTTGCGCGGTCGCGTAGTCGTGATAGAGCTCCAGCAGGAAGGGGTAGTCGACATCCACCTTGAGTTCGCGCAGATCTTGGAAGGCCTCGGCCAGTTCCCTGTGCGTTTCTTTGCCGAGAGCCATCGAGCAGTAGTGGCCGGCGAAGTCCCGGATGTCCGCAACGAGTGCGGTGACGCCAGCGGCCGCGGCCTTCGGAGAGCGGCTATGCGCTTTGAAGGCCTCGTACACCTCACGCACGTTGGGGATGTCGCCGGTCTTCACAGTGAGGTAGTGACGCATGAAGCCGTCGAAGTGAGTGCCGTACGCCTCCTGACCGAACTCAAGCTCCATCGGTCGCCAGTAGTCCTCGTAAAGCGCGGTCTGGAGCTCCGGTTCGAGACCCATGAGGATATAGTTGCGGATCAGGTCAGCCTGCGTCAGTTCGCGGCCGGTGGAGTTCATGCTCTCGAAGATCAGCTGAGGGTTGTCCTGATCCCGGTCAAGCCCGAGGTCAACGACCATGAGTTTCGCGAGCCCATTGCAGAGCGCCACCAAGTCACCTTTGAGGCTGGCGATCCAGTTCTCGAAGAGGTTGAAGTTGTCCGCGACCCGGAGGGAGCGGTCCTTTGGCACCGGCCTTGCCCGCACAATCGCCATGAGGGACGCCTTGTCCGTCTGTGACAGGAGGAGTTTGTAGCTCCGTTCGCCCTCTTCCTCAGGGTTCAGAAGGTAGTAGTTTCGGAGCTTTCGCGGCGAGAAGCCGTCAACGGGTTCTTGGCTCCTCTCGTCGAGCGCGTCCAGGGCCTTTGCGAGTGCGGCGATGAGTAGCGTCACAGTCGTGAGCCGTTGCTGGCCATCGATCACCAGCAAGGGCGTATGGCTAATGTGGTAGATGCCTTTCTCGACGTAGACGATCGATCCAACGAAGTGGGCCGAGACGCCGGTGTTCGCGCCGCTTCGGAGGATGTCGTCCCAGAGCTGGCGGCACTCCCGCTCCGTCCACGAATAGGTGCGTTGGTAGATGGGAATGACGAACTGCGGCGCCTTCCTGAGGACGTCCAGCAACCGCGCCTCGACCGCCTTCATTCCTTCCCTCCTCCGACGATCTTGCTTAGCAGCCCCTCGGTCTCCCCCAAAGGGCTGGACTCAAATTCTAGACGGCGGCGGGTCTTTCGGGGTGCCACCGTGGCGCAGCGCGCTTGACGGGGCATGAGTCTGGCAGTAGCGCCAACCCCTCGCGATGCTGGCGTGAGGGCGACCATCTGCTTGGGGCCGGGGTCAAAAGGTGCCGCCGGTTATGACCGCGCTGCGAGCACAAGCGCCGCGAAGCCGCGGAGGATGTCCGGGCGGTGCGGCATTGGTGAAGAGGCTGTTCGGGACGAAGCCCATGACGCCTTCGACGGCCTTGAACCACAACTCGAATTCGGCGAGGTCTTCGCGGGGGAGAGGCGCAACGGCGGGCATAACGGTGCTCCGGCGGCTGGTGGGGCCATGCTAGCGGATCGCCGGGGCCGCGCGGCCGGGGCTATACTGCCGCGACATGGAAGCGCAAACAGAAGGCGAGACAGACGCCGCGCGTGAGGCGGCGTATTTCGAACGGCTCGAGCGTGAGCACCCGGACTTCCGGCGGCCGCTGACGACATCCGGCATCGAAGTCGAGCCGGTGTACGGCCCTTCGAGCACGGAGGGGCGGGACCACGGGCGCGACCTGGGGTTCCCGGGCGAGTACCCGTTCACGCGGGGCACGCGCACCCTCGGCTACCGGGGGCGAAGCTGGACGGTACGCCAGGTGATGGGGCTGGGGACGGCGGAGGAGACGAACCAGCGGCTGCACCACCTCCTGCGCGAAGGCCAAACGGGCATCAGCCTGACGGGCCTGGGGTACGCGCCCTTCGAATCGGCGGACCCGCGGGCGCAGGGACTGGTCGGGCGCGGCGGCGTGTGGGTAGACACGCTCGACGACATGGAGGAGGTGTTCCGGGGCATCCCCATCGAGCGCATCAGCATCAACCAGACGGGGAATTCGATCCCCGCGTTCTGCATGATCCTGGCGGCGGCGCGGCGGCGGGGTATCCCCCTCGCTTCGTTGAGCGGGACGATCCAGAACTACGTGTTGCCGTGGGGCGATGCGCCGCTCTACGCCGGCAATCATTATGTGGATATCATCGAATACTGCGCGAAGGAATTGCCGCGCTGGAACCACACCTCGGTCTCGGTGCGGAACACGCGCGAGGCGGGCATCAGTGCGGCGGAGGAGATCGCCTTCGGGGTGTACGAAGGCTACTACGCGGCGGCCACGGCGAGGGAACGCGGGGCGGACATCAACCGCGTGGGGCAGCGGCTCACGTTCTTCCTGAACGCCGAAAACGACGTGCTGGAGGAGGTGGCGAAGTTCCGGGCGATGCGACGGCTGTGGGCGCGCGTGATGCGCGAGCGCCTGGGCGCCAGCGACGACCGCGCCTGCCAGCTCCGCTTCCACGTGCAGACATCCGGGATCAGCCTGACCGCACAGCAGCCCCTCAACAACGTCGTGCGAGCGACCATGCACGCGCTCGCGGCGGTGCTCGGCGGCGCGCAGTCACTTTCCGTGAATGCATTCGACGAGGCGTTCACGATCCCGTCGGAGTTCGCGCAGACGCTGGCGGTGCGGACGCAGCAGATCATCCAGCTCGAGTCGGGTCTGACGAACGTGGTGGACCCGCTGGGCGGTTCGTGGGCGGTGGAGAGCCTCACGGACGCGCTGGAGGGGAAGGCGCAGGCAATCCTCGCGACCCTCGAAGGGCTGCCGGCGCAGGCGGCGGGGGAACACATCAGCGAAGCAAGCCCGGACACCGTCTACCGGCGCCAACTCGCGATCGATAGCGGCGTGCGCGCGGTGGTGGGCCTAAAC
>JBPCLM010000022.1:0-2694 GCA_051003295.1 Tepidiformaceae bacterium
CGGTCGCCCCGGCGGATGTAGGGGTGCCTGAGGCCGTGGACGGTCAGGTAGCCATCTTCGCCGGCGATGGCGAGGGGAGCGCTCATGGGGGCGAGTATAGCCGCGCAAGGGGGTTCTTTGGGGGAGCGGAGCGGGGACGCAAACAGGCCCCGTTTCCGGGGCCTGTAATTTTGTCTCTCCACGCCTGGCCGGGCGGCCAAGAATGGCGACATACCGCCCGCGCTGGCCTTCGTCCGTTCCATGCCGCTCCGTTCGGGAGCGATCCGGCCGCGCCTGCTTCGTGCAGGCCTGGCTGCGTCCGGCGTTTTGATTGAACCACTGAGAAGGACTACAACCTCGGGCGGGTTGCTGTGCCTGGTCCGTCGCGGCGGACCTTACCTCTGCACAATCCAGACTCCGTAGAAGCTATGAAGCTTGCTTCGCATGGCTTCTGCCTCCCTTGTGGTTCGCGGAAGCGGGCCGTCTGCACCGATTGGCATCGGGCTCGTGCCCGTCGCTGTCTCACCCCTCACGTTACCCCGCGCGCCAGCCTTGTCAAGGGTCCGGCGGCCGAGAATTTACGGAGAGGGCGTGGCACGCGCCAAC
This sequence comes from Tepidiformaceae bacterium, assembly GCA_051003295.1. Taxonomy (GTDB): domain Bacteria; phylum Chloroflexota; class Dehalococcoidia; order Tepidiformales; family Tepidiformaceae. The sequence continues at coordinate 586 of JBPCLM010000022.1, forward strand.
GGGAGCATGGGGCCGGGATGGGGCGCAGTGTTATGGGCTGCGATGCGACAGCGGACGCCGTTGCCACGCGCGCGGCTGCGCCCCGACAGAATCTTTACACTGAATCGGGGCGCAGGGGCTGGAAACGGGCATCGATAGCGTTATGCTATCGGCCCCATCCCGGCCTGGCGGGAGGCACGGCATGCAAATCGAGGTGATTGAGTTCGAGCTCGACTGCGATATCCACGGCACGCACAAGACGCTGGTGCCGGTCGAGTTCCCACGTCCAAAGCACTGTGCGCACTGCTTCCTGCCGCTGGCGGGGCGGCGCGAACTGCGGCGCCTGTCCATCGAAGGACCGCTGGCGAGCCCCATCGGCAGCGAGGCGTGGATCGGTTAGGGCGGGCAGCGAGTTCGCGTACGGCGATGCATGGGCGCGCCGTTATGCCTTTGCAACACCGCTGCGCCTAGGATGTCTCCACCACGCCCAAGGCGACCGGGCATCCCCGAGGCAGCGAGTGTGACGTCCGCGCCCCTTTCGAAGCCGCAGCATGCCGCCTCGCTGACGGCAACCCCCGGCCCGGGCACGCGGGAATGGGAAGAGTTCGCGGCAGACACGCTGCACAATGCCACCATCGGCATCCATTGGGTGGATAAGAGCGGGATCATCATCTGGGCGAACGAAGCCGCGGCCGAAACCGTGGGCTGCCCGATGGACGAGTACGTCGGACACCACATCGCCGAATTCCACGCTGATCAAGAAGCGATCACCGATGTACTCAGGCGCCTCGCCATGGAACAAACGATCATCAACTACGTGGTGCACGTGCGCCGCAAAGACGGGGCCATTCGTGACGTCCTGCTCAACTCCAGCGTCATGCGGCGCGATGGCGAGTTCCTGCACACGCGTTGCTTCACGCGCGATATCACCGACTGGCGGGCGGCCACGGAGAAGGGGCGACTGGACAGTGAAGCCTCCTTCCGCACGCTCGTCGATGCCATGCCCGCGCTGGTGGTGACCACCGGGCCGGGAGGCCGCACGCGTTTCGTCAACCGGCAATGGACCGACTACACGGGGTACGAACTCGAGGACATCCGCAAGTGGGTTGGGAACCCGATGGTGCATCCCGATGACCTGGAGGCCGCCGGGATCGCCTGGGCGGACGCGCGTGCGAAGCGCGAAGGCTACGACATCGACTACCGCATCCTGCGCCACGACGGGGTGTATCGCTGGCACAGCTTCCGCATACGGCCGGTGCACGGGCAGGCGGGCGAACTGCTCGGCTGGACATCGGCCGCCATCGATATCGAAGACGCCCGGCGCCTGCAGCAAGAAATCTCCCAGGCGAACGCGCGGCTGGAGGATGCGCTGGAGGCCAAGGACGAAATCCTGGGGCTCACTTCGCACGAACTGCGCACGCCGCTTACGACCGTGAAGGGGAACATCAGGCTCCTGCGCGGCCACCGGAAGCTCTCCGAAGAACAACGCGAAGAGTGCCTTGAGGAGATAGAGGTCAATGCGGACCGGCTCGAGCGGCTGATTGAGAACATGCTGGTGCTCGCGCGCGTGGAGAACGGTGAGCTCCCTCTGGTCGAGCCGGTGCTTCTCCACCGGGTGATCGAAGAAGCCGTGCGGGAGGTGGGGCGGCGCCACCCGAAGCGCGAATTCCAGCTGCACGCGCCCGCGGAAGTGCGGCCCGTGCTGGGGAACGCACTCTATCTCGGCCAGGTGGTAGCCAACCTGCTGCAGAACGCGATCAAGTACAGCCCCATCGATTCCGCGGTGGAAGTGACGGTGGCCGAACTCGCGGGCGAGGTGCTGGTGGAGGTCAGCGACCGCGGGCACGGAGTGAGCGAATCGTCCTTGCCGCAGCTGTTCGATGCGTTCTTCCGGGACCCACGCACCGCGGCCTCGACTTCGGGGCTTGGGCTTGGGCTGGCGGTGTGCCGGCGGCTGATCGATGCGCAGGGGGGGCGGTTGGGGGCGGCGCCGCGGCCTGGGGGCGGCAGCACCTTCGCCTTCACGCTGCCGGTCTGCGATGAGGGCGCGGAGGGTGACGGTTCACGACTGACGATTGACGATGTCGCCCGCCCGGTGACTTCGACAGTTGGCGTTCATGATTCGTAGGG
>JBPCLM010000023.1:0-6222 GCA_051003295.1 Tepidiformaceae bacterium
CGCGGTGCTGACGCCGCACCCCGGCGAACTCTCCCGTCTGCTCGGCATCACCGTTGCCGATGTGCAGGCGCGCCGGCTGGAAGTGGCCCTCGAGGCCGCCGCCCGGTTCCGCTGTACAGTCGTGCTCAAGGGCGCGCACAGCGTCATCGCGAGCCCGGACGGCCGCGCCAGCCTGAGCCCCTTCGCCAACCCACTGCTTGCGACCGCTGGCTCCGGCGACGTGCTCGCGGGCATCATCGCCGCTTACCTCGGGCGTGGCCTGCACCCGTTCGAAGCTGCCTGCCTGGGGGTCTACGTACACGCCGCCGCCGGCGAATCACTGCGCGAGGAGATGGGTGACGGTGGCTTGCTCGCGAGCGAACTCGCCCACCGCCTGCCCCGCGTCGTCAAGGAGCTAACCGTCCCCTGATGGTACACTGCGAGTCTGCCTTAGCCTCTCTCCGGAGCATCGTTTGACCCCGCGCGTCGTCGTCACCGGTCTCGGCATGGTCACCCCTCTGGGCCACAATACCTGCGATTCTTGGGCCGCTATGATCGCGGGTCGCTCCGGGACAGCCCGCGTTTCGCTCTTCGATCCAGCCGGCCACGAATCGCAGGTTGCCGGGGAAGTCAGGGATTTCGAGCCATCCCGCTATATGGAACGCAAAGACGCGCGCCGCGCCGACCGGACGACGCAATTCACGTTCGTGGCGGCTCAGGAGGCCCTCGACCAGGCCCGCCTCAACATCGATGCCGAAAGTGGCGCGCGCGTCGCCGTCGTCATCGGCACCGCCATCGGCGGCATCACCACACTCGTGCAGGAATACGAAACCATGCGCAGCCGCGGGCCCGCTCGCGTGAGCCCCTTCCTCATGCCCATGATGCTCCCCGACATGTCCAGCGGTCAGCTGAGCATTCGCCTGGGTTCGCGCGCTGTGAACTACTGCCTCGTCAGTGCCTGCGCGAGCGGCGCCGATAGCATTGGCGAAGCCGCGAATATCATCCGCCGAGGCGATGCCGACGCCGCTTTGGCCGGCGGTACCGAAGCGGCCATAACACCGATCGCCTTCGCCGGTTTTTCCGCCGCCAGGGCCCTCACTCCTTCCTGCAACGACGACCCGGAACACGCCTCACGTCCCTTCGATGCCACGCGCGATGGCTTCGTGATGGGCGAAGGCGCCGGTGTCCTCGTGCTCGAATCCGAAGAGCACGCACGCGGCCGCGGCGCTGTCGTCCTCGCTGAGCTCGCCGGCTACGGCGCGACCAGCGACGCCTTCCACGTCACGCAACCCGACGAGCACGGCGAGGGCGCCGCCCGAGCGATGCAGATCGCCCTCGACCAGGCCGGCATCGCCCCCGATGACATCGGGTATCTCAACGCCCACGGGACATCCACCGTGCTCAACGACCTGCTGGAGACAGTCGCCATCAAGCGGGTTTTCGGGGATTACGCCTATGCCCTGCCCATCAGCTCCACCAAGTCGATGACGGGCCACCTGCTGGGGGCGGCCGGGGCCGTGGAGGCCGCTGTCTCCATCCTCGCGATGCGTGATGGCATCATCCCGCCCACCATCAACCTGAAGGCGCCCGACCCCGGTTGCGACCTTGACTACGTGGCCAACGTCGCGCGATCGGCCGCCTCGATAGAGGCCGTCATGTCCAATTCGCTCGGCTTCGGCGGACACAACGCCTCGCTCGTGTTCCGCCGGTACATCGCCTGATGCCACAGCTGGCGGCCCGCCCCGTCGCGCGCTGGCGCCTGCGTGACCCGTACGCGCAGCAGAAAGGCATCGCCGCTTTTCCACCCATCGTGGCGGCAGTGCTCGCCGCCCGCGGAATCACAACCCGCGCCCAGGCAGACATCTTCTACAAGCCCCACCTCGCCCCCGCCTACGACCCGCTGCTGCTGCCCGGGATGCGCGAAGCCGTACAGCGCACGCGCAAGGCCATCGCCAACCGCGAAACCATCGCCCTCTACGGCGACTTCGATGTCGACGGGGTTACCTCCGTGGCCACGCTCGATCTTGCCTTGCGGCCGCTCGGCGCCCGCACCATCAACTACATCCCCGACCGTGTCACCGAGGGCTACGGCCTCAACGCGGCCGCCATCAGCCATCTGCGCGGGCAGGGCGCTTCGCTCCTCATCAGCGCGGACTGCGGCATCAGTTCGGTGGCCGAGGTCGCCCACGCGAACGCGCTTGGCGTCGATGTCATCATCCTCGACCACCACGCGGTGCCCGACGAGTTGCCCGCCGCGCTGGCCGCGGTCAACCCCAAGCGCCTGGATTCGCCCTACCCCTTCGACGAACTCGCTGCGGTCGGCGTCGTCTACCGTTTCCTGCAGGTGCTCTATGAGGACGAAGGGCGCACGCTGCCGGCCGAGGACTTCCTCGACCTCGCCGCATTGGGCACCGTCGTCGATGTTGCCCCCCTGGCCGACGAGAACCGTGGCATCGTCACAGCCGGCCTCGCGCACATGGGCAGGTCGCTGCGCCCCGGCCTGGAGGCGCTCGCCCGCGTCGCCGGCACGGATCCCGGCCGCTTCGATTGCACCGCCCTCGGCTTCGCCCTCGGACCGCGCATGAACGCTGCCGGCCGCCTCGCCCACGCCAACCTCGCGCTGGACCTGCTGCTTACGACCACGCCCGCCGCCGCACGGCCGCTTGCCGAAAAGCTGGACGCGCTCAACCGCGAGCGCCAGGGGCTGACAGAAGAACTCACGGCACGGGCGGAAGAACTCTGCGGCGCCGCTGATGACCCCCTGATCATGGTCGGCGGGCCGGATTTTCACCCGGGGATCGTCGGTATTGTGGCCGCGCGGCTCGCCGAACGCCGCCATCGGCCCGCGATCGTCTATACCGAAGGCCCGGAGGAAACCCGCGCCAGCGCGCGCAGCATTCCCGCGTTCGATATCGTCGGCGCCATCCGCCGCGAAAAGACGCTCCTGGTCCGCCACGGCGGGCACCGCGCGGCCGCGGGCTTCACCGTCGCCACCCGCGATGTCGATGTCCTTCGCGAGCGCCTCATCGGCCACGCCGGCGAACTCCTCCAGGGCGAGGCCCTCCGTCCGCTCATCGAAATCGACGCAGAAGTGTCCCTCGGCGGGCTCAACGGTACGGAGATCAAGGGCCTGATGCGCTTCGAACCGTGCGGGCATGGGAACCGCAAGCCCGTGCTCCTCAGCCGTGGCGTGCGGCTGCTCAACGCCCGCACCGTCGGGGCGGACCAGTCGCACCTCAAAGTGACGGTGAAAGACGGCATCGCCACGTGGCCCGCGATCGCATTCCGCCAGGCCGAGGCCGAGTTGGCGGGAGAAGTCGATATCGTCTATTCCCTTTCGCGCGAATGGCGCAGCGAGCGCGTCGAACTCGAAGTACTCGATATCGCCCCCACCTCTCAACGCCGCGGGCTCGACTACTCGGCGTGAGCGAGGTCGGGCTTACCGCGGCCGGCGAACGCGTGCTGCGCGAAGCGGAGAACTTCTGCTGGCGCGCCAACGTCGCCATCATCGCCGCCGAGCACCTCCTGGCGGGCGCACTGCTGCTACTGCAGCGCGACGGGCAGGCCGCGCTGCCGCCAGAGGAGCGGTTGAAGGAGGCTCTCGTTGCGGTGCACGGCTCCGGCTCTCAAGCGCTCACGAACAACGTGATGTGGGGCTCCTCCGGGAGGCAGGCCCTGGATGCAACCGCGACAGCGGTCCGCGAGGCGGGCGGCACGGCCATCGGGCCCCCCGAGATCGCGCGCGGCGTCATCGAATCGGGCGAAATCGGCCCGATGTTCTATAGCGCGCTGGGCCTCGGCCGGGAAGCGCTGCTCGCAGCGCTCCTCCCGGCCGGGCCTGGCTAACGTTCAGGATCCCTACCGCGCCGCCACCGGCTCACTTTCGCGCATGGCCCGCAGGAGAGAACTGGCGGTCACCACGCCGTGCTCGAGGAAGTCCGCGAGCACGGGGTTGAACTCCTCGGGCGCTTCGTATTCCATCCCGTGCGAAACGCGGCTGAAGACGTGCAGCGTGGCGTTGCCCAGGCGCAGGAAGTCCTTGAGGTTCGCCGCAAGCAGGCCGTCCGCCGCACCGGCCATCATCAACGTCGGCACCTTGATCTCGCCGAGCCGTTCGCCAACCTCGTAACCGACCATCGATTCCCACGACTCTTCGAAGTGGCCGTCGGCAACGGAGAGCGCGCGCTGCGTGGACCGGGCCGCCCGGGCCGCGTCGGGCCTGGCCGAGAGCGCGATCCGTTCGCGCAGCATCGTGTCCACGTCGCGCGCGGCCCGCAGCTGGCGCGAACGTGCATGCTGGTCTTCCATCCCGGGGAACTTGATGCCGTCGGCGGGGGCGGGCGCGACGAGCACAAGGCGGTCCAGCCGTCCCGGATAGCTGAGCCCCAACTCCATGCCGATGACGCCGCCCATGCTGTGCCCGATGTAAGTGAAACGCTCGATCCCGAGGTGGTCGGCCATCGCCACCACGTCAGCGGCGTACTGCTGGATGTTGTAGCCGTCCGCCGGATGGGCGCTATCGCCCGCCCCCCGCGCGTCCATCACGATGCAGCGATAGCGGTCCTTGAAAGCGGGAAGCACGCCCTCCCAGGCGTCGTGCGAGCCGGTGTAGCCGTGATGGAAGAGCAGCGGTTCGCCCTCGCCCACCTGGTCATAGAACAGTTCGGTGCCGTTGATCGGCGCGCGCGGCATGGCAGCCTCCAAGCGTGAAGAAGTGCGGCGATTCTACACCCGGGCGCAGCGGCGTGCTGGCCACGATCTGCCGCCCACCGCGGGCACCGACGATCCCGCTATCATCCGCCCATGCGTGTCTCCCCCTCCGTCCGTGCCATCCAGGTGCCCGACGAGAATCCCATGCACCCGGATTTCACCAGCATCTACCTGGTGGGAAACGGTCAGGTGCTCACCATCGATTCGGGCGAAGCGATGGACCGCTATCGCTGGATGATCCGGGGTTACCTCGCCGCTACCGAACACGCTGAGGTGGCCCTGGCGGCTATCACCCACCACCACGCCGACCACAGCGGCAACCTCAAGTGGGCGAGGGAGCACCTCAAGGCCGAGATCCTCGTCCCGAAGGACGGCCTGAAGCTCCTCAAGGGACGGCTCCCCGCGAAGGGCGTGAGCACGCTCGTCGAGGGCCAGGTGCTGGACATGGGCAGCGGCGCCTGCCTGCAGGTGATGGTGACGCCGGGGCATAGCGTCGATTCCCTCTGCTATTACCTGGAGGACGAGGGCGTGCTCTTCACGGGCGACACGCTTCTCGGCAGCTCCACCACCACGGTCTGGGACCTCGCCGCCTACCGGCGCACGCTCGCGCGCCTGCTCGAACTGCCCAACCTCAAGGTGATCTGCCCCGGCCACGGCCCGCTCGTGCACGACCCCCGCCAGCGCCTGCAGATGTACATCGACCATCGCAACATGCGCGAACGGCAGGTGCTGGCCGCGCTGGAAGGGCGCGGCGCGCGCACGAGCTGGGAAATCATGCTGGCGCTCTACCCGGATATCGACCGGCGCCTGCGCCGCGCCGCGGACAACAACGTGCGCGCGCACCTGGAACAACTGCAGGTGGAAGGCATGCTCGCCGTGCATCCCGGCAAGCCCCGCCGCCAGGCCGCCGCGAAGGCAGCGCGCGACGTGGAGCACGCCCGCCACCGCCAGGCCGTCATCACGCAGGCCCGCAAGTACGAAGCCGAGCAAAGCCGCGCCGAAGTCCGCGCCCAGGAGAACCCGCCGACGGGGGACTGGATCGAGCCCCCGCGCTACGAACTGTCGTGAAGGCAGTCTCTCCCCAGGGATCGCCAGGGAGTACACTGCGAATATGAAAGCTGCACCAGTGAGGTTCGTCTACCGCGTCGAGGTGGAGGAGGGCGAGAAGCTTTGCTTGCCGGAGATGCTGGTTGAAGCCGTCCCGGCCGGCGAATGGCTCATCACCATAGAGCCCGTTGCTTCCGGCGACGGGGCCATCCGGAACTACGATGCGTTCCCCCGAAGCTACTCGGATGAGCACGAAGGCCTCTACGATGACCTCGTGCCCGGCCGGGGCGCGCGCAGCGCAGCTGACTCGGCGAGACGTTAGCCTCCGCCCCTCCGTCGCGGGCTCGCGGCCAATCAGGAATCGAACAACGTTTACAGCGGAGTGGCGCCATGCCCCGGATGAAACCCGACGCCCTCGACGAATTCCTGCGCCAGCCGCACGTGGGCGTCATCGCGACCCTCCGGAGTGATGGGCGGCCCTACACC
>JBPCLM010000024.1:0-15092 GCA_051003295.1 Tepidiformaceae bacterium
TGGCTGAGACGCCCGCCAGGTATTCGCGCGTGTAGCGGCCTTCGCGCACGGCGCCCGGGCCTTCGTGCACCTGCGCGTCCATACCGAGCGCCTTGGCGACCGCCTCGCCCGCGCGCTGGCGCAGTTCCGAACTGAGGAGCTTCGCCGCCGAGGCCTCCTTGTTCGGCACCTTGCCCGCTTCCTGCATCGAAGCGATCGAATACGAGAGCATCTGCCCTACGAGCACGCCCGTGTACAGGTCCGCCAGGCTGTGGCGCACACGCAGGCTGCGAGGCCGCCCGCGCATCGCCTCCAGCGCGTCATCGAGGAAGCGGCGCGTGCCCGCAAACGTCGCGATACTCGAGCGTTCGAAGTCGAGCGTGGCAGCCGTCTGGTACCAGCCCCGGTTCTCCTCGCCGATTCGGTTTTCGGCGGGCACGCGCACGTTTTCGAAGAACACCTCGTTGAAGCTATGGCTCCCGGCCATGTTGACGAGCGGCCGCACGGTCACCCCGGGCGAGTGCATATCGAGGATGAAGTTGCTGATGCCGCGATGCTTGGGCGCATCCGGGTCCGTCCGCGCCGCCAGCCAGCAGTAGTCTGAACGGTGCGCGTCCGAAGTCCAGATCTTCTGGCCCGTGACCAGGTAGTCATCGCCATCGCGCACGGCGCGCGTGGTCAGCGAGGCCAGGTCCGAACCGGCGCCGGGTTCGCTGAAGCCCTGGCAGTAGTAGCCCGTGCCCCTCGTTATCGCCGTGAGGTGCTTGCGGCGCTGCTCTTCGCTGCCGTGGAGGATGAGGATCGGCCCGACGTAGAACACGCCGCGCCGGTGTGCGCCGATGGGCGCCTGGCTGTAGGCCATCTCTTCGTTGAAGATGACCTGCTCCATGAAGCCCATGCCCGCGCCGCCGTATTCGTGCGGCCACGCCAGCGCGATCCAGCCGTGCTCCGCCAGCTTGAGCGAAAACTTCGGCGACCAGCCCATTTCGCCGCGCATGTCGTCCTTCATCTCATCCGGCGAAGGGCCGAGCGTTTCGCGGATGAACGTGCGCAGTTCTTCGCGGAAGGCGTCCTGCGGCGGCGTGAAGCGGATGCGCATGGCAAAGCCCCCCGGCGTGTTGTGTACGGGCGAGGATACACCGGGGGATTGACGATTGCCGACTGGCAAGGCCGTTGGCGCCGAGGGCTAGCTTCCGGAGGGAAGACTCGGCGCAGCTCGCTCCCGTTGGCCGCCTTCCTAAGGGTCGATGAGCACGCCGGGGTTGAGGAGGGCCTGTGGGTCCACCGCCTTCTTGGCCGCCCGCAGCGCTTCCGCGAAGGGATCGGGGCGCTGGCCGTCGTACCAGGGGCGATGGTCGCGGCCGACGGCGTGGTGGTGTGTGATCGTGCCGCCCCCGGCCATTACGGCGTCCGCAGCGGCGCGCTTGATCTCCTGCCAGATCTCCAGTTCGCCCCCACGCTTGCCCAGCGCCTGGAAGCTGTAGTACGGCGCCGGCCCATCCGGGTACACGTGCGTGAACCGGCACGTGAGTGTCCCGCCGCCGCAAACACGGCGCATCGTTTCCTCGACCGCCGCGCGCACGCTCGCATCGAACGCGGGCCAGCGGTCCCACGTGATCGATGTCTCGAAGGTATCGCCCACGATCCCGAGGCCCATCATCGAATTGCGCTGGTAGGGCGCGCGGATGAACGAATTGCGCCATTCGCCCACCGCGCCCTGGCGCCCCATGCCCTCGTCGCTGGCATCGGAGACGCGCACGGCCTCGTCCTCGATCTGTCCGCCGCACTCGCGCGCGATGCGCACGGCCTCCGCCATGGGCGCGCCTTGCGACACATCGGCCGATTCGAATGCGAGCACCAGCACCGCGTGCTTGCCATCGCCACCGGCGGCCGCGCGTGCCTCCCCCGGGTCGAGCAGGCGGCAGTTTGCCGGCCACAGCTTGGCCTGCGCGATGCGCCGCGCCGCCTCCCAGCCAGCGGCGAACGTTTCGAAGAGCACGCCCGCGGAAGCGCGAAAGACGGGCCGCGCCTGCACGCGCATCCACGCCTCCGTGACGATGCCGAGGATGCCTTCGCTGCCCAGCACCATGCGGTCCGGGCTGGGTCCCGCGCCGCTCCCCGGCAGCCGCCGCGATTCCCACATCCCACGCGGCGTCACCATCCGTACCGACTCCACGAAGTCATCGATGTGCGTGTGGTTGGTGGCGTAGTGCCCGCCTGAGCGCGTCACGATCCAGCCGCCCAGCGATGAGTATTCGAAGCTCTGGGGAAAGTGGCGCAGCGTGAGCCCGTGCGGTTTGAGCTGCTCTTCGAGCGCCGGCCCGAGGGCGCCCGCCTGGATGCGTGCTGCACGCGATGTGGCGTCCACTTCCAGCAGGCGGCCCATTTCGCGCAGGTCGATCGTGACGACGGGCCGGTCGCCCTCGGGCGCCGCCACGCCCCCGACCACGGATGACCCGCCACCGTAGGGCACCGCCACCACGTTCGCCGCCGAGCACCACTCGAGCAGCGCGACCACATCCGCTTCCGCGCGCGGGTAGGCGACCACGTCCGGCGGGTGGGAAAAGTCCCGCCGGTAGGCCCGCACCGTGTCGCTGAAGCTGCGCCCGTAGGTGTGCGCCGCGCGGTCGTACACGTCCGTGCTGCAGATGCCGGCGAGCGCGGCGGGGGGCCTCGTGCGCGGTTGGCGCAACGAAAGTTCCGCCAGCGTGGGAGGGGCCGCCGGCTCCAGCGTCTGCCCAAAGCGCTCGGAGAGGCGCTTCGCCGCCGATGCGAGCTGCTCCCGCGAGGGCTCGTCTGTGTCCAGGCCCCACGCCCAGAAGCTTCGTCTTGCCATGCCACGCTCCTCCTCCGCCGGGAGGCTCATCCTACGCGCCGCGGCCGCCCCCGGCACGCCGCAAGAATGGGCTGAATGTCCTATGGGGCGCGCGTAGAATGCCCCTCGGCTACCTCTAGCCGCCGCCGTACCGTCTCCCCATCCGGTGCCACGGCTGCGCCGGACGGAGGAAGTCCCATGGCTGGTGAGCTTGTCCAGTCGCGTTATTGCGCCATCTGCGGCGCGGTCTTCGGCGCAACCGTCGAGCGCTGCCCGGAGTGCCAGGCCGGCTATTCGCGCCCCCTGCCCGACACCACCCACAGCCCGGCCCTGATGCTCACCGAAATCACGGCCCACCACGCCGATGGCACAATCGACGACAGGGCCTTCTTTCTCATGCGCAGCATCTACGAAGAGCGTCTCGCCGCGGTACGCCCACGGCGGCAGGCGGCGGCCACGCCAGCGCCGCCAGCGGTCGCTCCCCCAATCCCTCTGCCTCCGCGCGCCGCCACCCCTCCGCCCGCCATGCCGCGCGTCCCCGCCCCGCCGCGTCCGCCGCGCGCTGACCTCCGCCAGTGGGCGGCTGCCCGTCAGGCGGACCTCCTGCTCTACGTCGGCGCGTTCCTCCTCGCGGTCTCGGCCATCATCTTCGTGGACTACCAGGGCGGCGCTCTCAGCGACGCCGCGCAGGCCGCTATCTTCGCCGGCTACACGGGCCTGCTACTTCAGCACGGGTGAAGGCCACGCGCCCTACTGGCTCACGCTCGGCGTCGTTGGCCTCCTCCTCGTGGGCGTCGGCATGGCCCTCCTTGTCGCCCGCGATTGGTGGGACCGGACGAAGACACGCCTCGCGCGCTGGTGGCTCGAAGGGCAGGCGCACCCACCGGCGGCAAACGGCGGGCCGCGCGCCGACAGCCATCCGCTCACCCGCTAGAATCGCGGCATGGCTGGACCAGGTTCCTTCCCCCTCAGCGGCGTGCGCGTGCTCGAAATCGGAGGCGGCCCTCCCGCCGCCTTCGCCACTCGTCTCCTCGCCGGCTATGGCGCCGATGTGGTGCGCAGCGAAGGCGCACCCGGCGCCCTCACGCCCGATGAGGAGGTCTACCTGCTCGCCGGCAAGCGCCGCGTGCAGGCCAGCGGCGATGCCCTCCGCGACCTCGCCCTCGCCGCCGACATCCTCATCGAAGACCACCCTCCGGGCGCCCTGGCGGGCATGGGCCTCGTGCCCGAACGCCTGCGCCGGCGCAAGCCGTCGCTCGTGGGCGTCTCCATCACACCCTTCGGCCAGCAGGGGCCGTACGCCGCCTACGAGGCGCCGAACATCGTGTCGTTCGCCCTTGGCGGCATCATGTCGCTCACCGGCCATCCCTCGCGTCCGCCGCTGGTGAGCGGCGGCAGCCAGGCGCAGGCGCTCGGTGGCCTCAATGCCTTCGGGGCTGCGCTCACCGCCTACTACGGCGCGCTCGTCCACGGCGAAGGCGATTGGCTCGACATCTCCCTGCAGGAATGCGCCGCGGGCATGCTCGAACTCTATGGCGCCATGTCCGAATCCGCGAAGACCGGCCCGGTCATGCGTTCGGGCAACCAGATCCGGGCCGTCTGGGGCATCTACCCCTGCGCCGATGGCTACGCCGGCGTTTGCTGCCTCGAACGCCAGGTCAAGTCGTTCTTCGCCTTGCTCAATGACCCTGAACTGGAGGAGCCCCGCTTCGCCGATATCCTCCAGCGCGCGGAGCACGACGACGAACTCCAGGCGAAGGTCTTCGCCTGGTTCCTGGAACGCACCAAGGCCGAGATCCTTGAACTCGGGCCGAAGCATCGCGTGCCCTTCGGCGTCGTTACCACCCCCGCCGACCTGCTGGCGAACAACAGCCTGGCGGAACGCGGCTATTTCGACACCGTCGCCACGCCGCAAGGCGAGGCCCGCGTCCCCGGCCGCCCCTTCCTCGGCCTGCCGTGGCGGCCCGCGGAGCTGCGTCCGCCCGCCGCCGATACCGCCGCTGTCCTTGATGAGTGGCTCGCGGTGCGGACATGAAGCGGCTCCCGCTCGCCGGCATCCGCGTCATCGACCTGACGATGATGTGGGCCGGGCCCTACGCCACGCGCATCCTCGCCGAAATGGGCGCGGAGGTGATCAAGGTCGAATCGCCGAGCGCCTGGGACAACATCCGCACCCTCCTCCCCCAGCCCGGTGTCGAAGAGCCCTGGAACAGTTCCTACTACTTCAACGACTACAACCGCGATAAGAAGTCGCTGACGCTCGACCTGGCGCAGGAACGCGGACGCGAGCTGTTCCTGCGCCTCGCCGCCAAGAGCGACGTCGTCATCGAGAACTACCGTGCCGATGTCCTCGATAACCTGAAACTCGGCTACGAATCGCTCCGCCAGGCGAAGGAGGACATTATCCTCGTGAGCATGGCCGGGTTCGGCAAGACGGGCGCTGAGCGCGCCCACGTCGGCTTCGGCCCCATCATCGAACAGATGGGCGGCGCCGCTTCCCTTACCGGCTACGGTGACGACGGCGTGCCCTACAAGACGGGCATCTCCTACGGCGACCCCGTGGGCGGCCTCGCCGCAGCCGGCGCCGTCGCGCTCGCGCTCATCCAGCGCAAGCGCACCGGCGCCGGCTGCTTCATCGACCTCGCCCAGCGCGAAACCATGGGACTGATGAACGGCGAAGCCTTCGTCGCCGCGTCGCTGCGCGGGCAGGAGCCCGAACATCACGGCAACCGCGGCCCGCGCTGGGCCCCGCAGGGCGCCTATCCCTGTCGCGGCGTGGAGCAGTGGCTCGTCATCTCCGTGCGTGAAGACGGGGAATGGGAGGCCCTCGCCGAAATCCTCGGTGCGGCCGAACTCGCCGCCCTTTCCCTCGAGGAGCGCCACCTGCGTCACGACGAAATCGACGCCAGCATCGCCGCCTGGAGCGCCGCCCAGGACCCGCAAGAGGCAATGCAGAAGCTGCAGGATGCCGGTATCCCCGCAGGGCGCGTCCTCAATACCGAGGACATCCACGATGACCCACAGCTCAACAGCCGCGGCTTCTGGGTGCGGCTCCCCCACCCGCGCATGGAGGACTGGCGTCAGCCTTCATCGGCCTGGCGCCTGGTCGAAGCGAACCCGCAGCTTCGCCGTCACGCCCCGCTCTTCGGCGAACACAACGAGGAGATCCTCTGCGGCCTCCTCGGCCTCGGCAAAGCGGAGATGTCCGCGCTCGGCGACCTCGGCGTGATCGGCAGCGCCCCCATCAACCCCGGCATTGGCTGACGTGCCCACATCCGAGGAGATGCACCGCCGACGCCACGACGAGGTCGACGCCATGACCGACGGCGACCTGCGCGCCGAAGCGGCGCTCGAAGGCCGTGAAGCGCAGGCAGAAAGGACACTGGAAATCTTCGAATACGGTGAGCGTGACCAGCGCGCTGGGCGCGCCCAAGAAGCGCCCATCGGCGAGCCCCGCGGGGATGGCAAGGGCGCCCAGCCCCGCCACCGCGCCAGCTGCGGGGCGGGCCGCCGCCGTCGCGCTCGTCGTGCGCGTGGCCGCCGCGGTAGCGGGAGGCCTGGTCGCCGCCGCGCCGCCATCGCCCTCATCTCCTCCACACGCGGCCGCCAGCACCAGCAGGCCACTCGCCAGCGCGACAAGACCCCCGTGCCTCATCACTCGTCGAGGAACGCGTTCACGAGCCCCATGAATGCCTCGAACTGGTCGTGGTGCACCCAGTGGCCCGCATCCGCCACCTTCTCGTAGCGATAGTCGTGGAAGGAGCTGAGGTCGAGCGTGACATCGCGCGCCCCCCAGCTTTCTTCACCCCAGATGATGAGGATGGGGCAGCGGATCTGGTTCCAGAGGTCGCGCGCATCCTCCATGTTGAATTCGTACGGTGAGCCGGCGTGCGTGAAGTTATCGAACTTCCACGTGTAGCCGCCGCCCTCGGCGCGCGTGACTCCTTCGAGGGTGAGGTGGCGCGCCAGCTCGGGGGAAAGGTGACGGTTCGCCTCCATCATGCGTTCGGTCGCCGTATCGATGTCGGCATAGTTGTGCAGGCGGCGGCCTTCGAGGCGGCGCATACTCTCCACCCATTCGCGCATGCGCACGTGGGCGGGGCGGCGCACCCCGCTCGCCCAACCGAGCCCGCCCAGGCCCTCCACCGTCACGAGCTTCATGACCTTCTCGGGGAACGCCCCCGCGTACTGCAGGCTGACGCCCCCACCGAGCGAATGCCCAATCACCGTATAGGGTGCGCGCCCCACCGCTTCGCCGAGGGCGTGGATATCGAGCGCGTAGTCGATGATCGAGTAGTCCCCGCCGATGGACCATTCGGAATCGCCGTGGCCACGCAGGTCGGGGGCGTACACGCAGTAGCGGTCCACGAGCGCTTCAGCGGTGCGGTCCCACGAGCGCGCGTGATCCCGTGTGCCGTGGACGAGGAGGATGGGCGGCTTCGCCTCATCGCCCCAGGCCAGGTAGTGCATCTTCAGGCGCTGGGAGGTGTAGTAGCGCGATTCGGGCTGCATCTGTGCGGAGTGTAGCGAGCAGATTGACGATTGACGATTGACGATCGCCGAGTGACGATTCGCCGCGCGGCGCCTGGTGTCGCGCCCCATCGCCGAGGCCCCTGCGCAGGCGACACCACCGGGAACGGTGTCCTATACTCACCAAATGCCGTTAGGGTCGCGCTAAGGTTCGGCCCGGCGAGTCCTCCCGGAGCGAGTGCGCGATGAAGTTCCACTTCTTTCACCTGATGCCCTGGCCTCACCTGCCCGAGGACTTCACGACGAAGCACCGCTCGGTCTGGGTCGACCCCGATTACTCGCTCTTCGACCCGGTGCGCGCGAACGTCACCTACAACGAGTACATGGACGAGCTGGAGTTCGCGGAGAAGTGCGGGTTCGATGGCATCTGCGTGAACGAACACCATTCGAACGCCTACGGCCTGATGCCGAGCCCCAACATCATCGCGGCGGGGCTGGCGCGGCGCACGAACCGCGCGTCCCTGGTGGTGATGGGCAATTCGATCGCCCTGTACAACCCCCCGCTGCGCGTGGCCGAAGAATTCGCCATGCTCGATATCATCAGTGGCGGGCGGCTCGTGGCGGGCTTCCCCGTGGGCACATCCATGGACACGAACTTTGCCTACGGCGTGCCCGGGGCGCAGCTGCGCGAACGCTATTACGAAGCGCACGACCTCATCCTCCAGGCGTGGAAGGACAAGGGCGTGAGCGCCTTCAACGGCAAGTTCAACCAGATCCGCTACATGAACCCGTGGCCGCGCCCCCTGCAGCAGCCCCACCCCCCGATCTGGATCCCCGGTGGCGGCTCCATCGAAACGTGGGAATGGTGCGCCGACATGGGCTACCTCTATTCGTACCTGTCCTACAGCGGCTACCTGCGCGCGAAGGCGATCATGGATGGCTTCTGGGAGCGCATGGAAGACAAGGGCAAGGAGAAGAACCCCTACCAGGCGGGCTTCTTCCAGGTGATCGCGGTCGCGAATTCGATGGCCGAAGCGAAGAAGCTCTACGCCGAGCACATCGAGTACTTCTACCAGCGCTGCCTGCACCTGTATCCCGGCTTCGTCGATGCCCCCGGCTACCGCACGAACCGCACGGTGAAGGCGGGCATGAAGAGCCAGATGGAGATGATGGCCCAGCGCGCGAAGATGACGATGGACTGGGACACGCTCGTGAAAGCGGGCTACGTCATCGCCGGCAGCGCCGACGACGTCACCGAACAGCTCGAGAGCCTGGCGACGGACCTGAACGTGGGCAACCTCATGGTTGGCCTGCAGATGGGTTCGATGCCGCGCGAGAAGGTGTTCTACAACACGAAGATCTTCGCCGAGAAGGTGATGCCGCGCCTGCGCGACAAGTTCAGCAACTTCGAAGACCACTGGGCGCCGCGCCCCCTGCCGCTCGATGACCGCGCCGTGCCCCAGGTGCCGCGCGACATGGACGACATCCGCATCCCGGAAGGCGTAGCCCAGGGCGTGGCCGTGGGGGGCGCGGGGGCATAGGGGCCCCGGATGACCCGCTCGCTGTGCAACCGTGATCGTGAGCGTCACAATAGCCGTGGCAGACCGATTCGAGACGCGCATGACGGAGGCACCGATGTCCAGCCAAACGCTCATCATCCTTGTGGTCGTGATCATCATCGTCCTCATCCTGACCGGCTACATCGTCATCTAGGCCGAACCGTCCTTGCTGCAGGGGGCCCTGGGGAGCGTGCTCGCTTGGAAACCAGCGTGACCGCCTCCGCGACCGGGGCGCCGAGACGTGCGCCCGGAGGGCCGCGCTGAATGGACCGCTGGGCGTACTTCGCGATCACCCACAGGGACCACGTCATCTGCAACCCGACCAGCTCCGCGAAGATCGACGAACTCATCGCGCTCCTGGACCTGCCCCAGGACGCACGGGTGCTGGACATCGCTTGCGGGAAGGGCGAGGTGCTGGTGCGCGTCCTCGAGAAGTACCTGGCCAGCGGCGTGGGCGTGGACCTCTCGCCCCCGTTCGCGGAGGCGGCGCGACGGCTCGTGGCCAGCCGCCTGCCCGCGGGCAAGGCCGAAATCATCGAGGCCGACGGAGCGGACTATGAAGCTGAGCCGGGCAGCTTCGACCTCCCAATGTGCCTCGGGGCGAGCTGGGTATTCGGTGGTTACCGCCAAACACTGCGCGCCTTGAGGGCCTTCGTTAAGCCAGGCGGCCTCGTTGTCTCCGGCGAGCCCTTCCGCTACCGGCCGGACCAACCGCCCCCGCCGGGCGAAAGCGGCTCCGCCTTCGGCTCTCACGCCGCGAACGCGGGCGCCGGAGCTGGCGAAGGCCTCGCCCTCCTCTACACGATCGTGAGCAGCAGGGACGACTGGGATCGCTACGAGGGCCTGCAGTGGCGCGCCGCCGAACGTCACGCGCGCGAACACCCCGGCGACCCGGACGCGGCCGAAGTCCTCGCGAAGCAGCGGGAACAGCGGGCGCAGTACCTCGCCGAGGGCCGTGACTCGCTGGGCTGGGCGGTCTACCTCTTCCAGCGCGAATGATCCCGTTGGGGGGCACCCTCGGCGTCCGCCCTCCTACCCCAACCGCGCGAGCGTGCGTTCGAGCCGTTCGAGAGATTCGAGCGTGTTGCCGGCGAGGAAGTGGTCCACGTAGGGGAGGGCGGCGGCCATCCCCGCGGCCAGCGGCTCATAGCCGGTGTGGCCCTTCAGCGGGTTGAGCCAGATGACGCGATAGACGCGCCGCTGCAGCACGGCCATCTCCCGTGCCAGCCGCGCGGGGTCGCCGCGCTCCCAGCCATCGCTGGCGATGATGACGACCGTGCGCGGCCCCGCCAGCGAGCGCCCCCAGCGCGTGTTGAATTCGCCCAGGCAACTGGCGATTGCCGTGCCGCCGCTCCACGTATCGACCGCCGCAGCCATCCCCGCGAGCGCCTCTTCGTAGCTCTTGCGCCGCAGCACATGGGAGACATCGTGCAGGCGCGTGCTGAAGACGAAGGTGCGCACGCCCCGCGCTTCCGCCTGGAGCGCGTAGAGGAACTGCAGCAGGTAACCCGAGTACACGTCCATGGAGCCACTGACATCGCAGAGCGCCACCACGCGCAGCCGGCGCAGCTTGTGCCGCCGATGGGCGAGCGCCACCACCTCGCCGCCATGGCGGTGGGCATCGCGCAGCGTGCGGCGGATATCGATGTCGCCACCGGAGGCGGCACGGTAGCGGCGGCTGGGCACGGTCGCCAGCGCGGGCGCGAGCTTGCGGATGAGCCGCCGCGCGCGCGCCACGTCATCGCTCGTGAAGGCCGCGAAATCCTTGCGCGTGATGAGGTCGGCATCGCTGGCGGAGCGGTCGCCGCCCGGCAGGAGGGCGTCGCCTTCCGCATCCACCTCGTTCCAGCTCGCGGGCACTTCGAGGAACGCCACCTCGGGTGGACGGCCGGCGGGCGCCAGGTCCGGCTGCAGGTCGGAGATCGTGGTGTGGGGGTGTTCATCGGCTGCGCCCCAGAACTCCGCGAAGACCGTATCGAAGGCGGGATACTCATCCACGGAGATGGTCAAGTTGGCGCGCAGGGCGGCGCGGAAAGCGGCCTCATCGGCGATATCCACGAGGGCGAGGCTGCGCGCGGCATCGAGCGAGCGCCCGGGCGTGACCGCCAGTTCGCGCTCGCGCAGCAGGCGGCAGAACGCCACCAGTCGCTCCGGCAGCCTGCCCTCGGCCACCTGCTAGCCCTGGCGGACCACGCCGGCCTGGACCAGCGCGGCCACGCGTCCGTCTTCGAACCCGAACTCGCGCAGCAGCTCGAGGCTGTGCTCGCCTGCCAGGGGCGCGCGATAGGCGAATCCGCCGGGGGTGCGGCTGAATTCGCCGTAGCTGCGGACAGAGCTCATGGCGCCGAAGAGCGGGTGCTCCCGTTCCGTCAGCAGGCCTTCCGCCGCGAGCCAGGGATCGCTGAAGATTTCCTCGTAGCGAATGGTGAGGGCGCAGGGCACGCCCCGCGCCAGCAGGCGGTCGAGCGCGTCATCGCGGGGCAGTTCGCGCAGGGCAGCGGCGATGCCCTCGGCGAGGGCGCTGGCCGCTGTTTCGCGCAGGGCCTGTTCGGCCGTCGAGCGCCCCGCCCATTCGGGGTGCCCGAGAGCGACGCACACCTGCTGGAAGTGCTCCGGAGCCGTGCAGGAAATCGCCAGCCAGCCATCGGCGCATTCGTAATGGCGCTGGAGCGCGCGCGGGCCGATATAGTCCAGCCCTCCGAGCTGGTTCGGCGGGCGCCCTTCGTACCACGTCAGTTCGCCCGACTGGAAGAGGATGCTCTGGTTGGCGAGGGAGGTGTGCACCTCCTGGCCGCGCCCGCTGCGGGCGCGCGCGTGCAGGGCGGCGCTCATGCCGAACGCGGCCATCATCGCCGTGGCCGTATCGTTGACCGCGATCTGGTGGAAAATCGGCTCGTCATCGCCCCCCTGGGCGGCCATCATGCCGCTGCGCGCCTGCATCAGGGGGTCGAAGCCGGGGTCGCGCGCGAGCGGGCCTTCGCGCCCGTAGCCGGTCACCGAGCAGGTGATGATGCGCGGGTTGATGGCGCTGAGCGTGGCGTAATCGATGCCGAGGCGTTCGCGCACGCCCAGGCGGTAGTTGTCGAGCACGATATCGCACTGGCGCACGAGCTCGTAGAAGACCTCGCGGCCCGCGGGCGCCTTCATATCCAGCGTCAGGCTGCGCTTGCCCTGGTTGTGCCCGATGAACGTCAGGCCGTACGGCCGGAAGGGGTCTCCTTCGAGCGGTTCGACCTTGACCACCTCGGCGCCGAAGTTGGCCAGCACGGTGGGCGCGAAGGTGCCCGCGATGAACGCGCCCACATCGATCACGCGCACCCCGGCGAGCGGGCCTTGATTCCCGGCTGGGGACTGGGCGGCGGGGACGAGGGGGGCCGGACGCCGGGAGGGCTCGGGGGCCGCTTCCTGGAGAAGGTGACGGACCGAGCCCGGCGTGCCCTCCAGCACGACGGGCACGCCAGGCAGTTCGACGCGCCCGAGCGAGGGGTGCTCCACCTCAAGTCGCATGTGGTTGGCGGCCACCGTCTCGCCGCGGAACCACTCTTCGCGCGCGCCCACGGGGCCTTTGGGCACGCCCGCGTCCTGGAGGATCTGTAGCCACTCCTCGCGCGGCTTCTCGGCGATGCGCGCTTCGAGCTTCTCCATGATGCGCGGGGCGATCTCTGGGCGGAGCATGTTCGTGAACTCGCCTTCGACGCCCTCCATCGTCATGACCTCCATGAGGCCGAGGGCATCGAGCGCCTTGAGGAAGAACGGCGCCGTGAGCGTCCCGAGGAAGAACCATTCGCTATCGGCGCAGCGGTAGAGTCGGTAGTGCGGCCAGCCACCGCGGCTGCTGCGCCCGCCCACGCGCATCACCTCCCCCGCCTTGATGGCGCCCGCGCTTTGCACCGCCGCCACGGCGTTGAGCCCGCTTACGGTCACCGCCTGCCCGAGCCCGCTGCGCTGGCGTTCGATAAGTGCGGCGGCGATGGCGTTGGCGGCGATAGCGGCGTGGGCGTAACTCAGCTGGGGCGTCACCAGGTGCACGGGCGTACCCGCGAAGCTCGGCTGCAGGAACGAGCAGCCGCTCAGTGCCATCAGCAGCCCATCGTCCGGCGGGAGCTGGCTCCAGCGGCCGCTCACGCCATACGGCGGCAGCCACGCGTGGATGAGCGACGCGTTCGCAGCGCACACGGTGGTCGCATCGAGCCCGAGGCGTTCGAGTTCGCCGGGAACGGCATCGAAGACAGCGACATCGGCCCCGGCGAGCAGTTCACGCGCGCGGCGGAGGCCATCGTACGTGTGCAGATCCAGCGCCAGGCGCTGCTTGTTGCGGTTCCAGCAGATGTAGCCCGGGTGGTCCTTCATGCGGTCCCCACCGGGCGGTTCGACCTTCAGCACTTCGGCTTCGAAGTCGCCGAAAAGCATGGT
Organism: Tepidiformaceae bacterium; assembly: GCA_051003295.1. Taxonomy (GTDB): domain Bacteria; phylum Chloroflexota; class Dehalococcoidia; order Tepidiformales; family Tepidiformaceae. The sequence continues at coordinate 13,237 of JBPCLM010000024.1, forward strand.
GGCCATGGGGCCGGCGATGCCCTGCGTGAAGTCGATGATGCGGATGCCGGCGTAGGCGCTCACGGGAAGCGAGTATAGCGGCTGGCGCTCGAAGGGTCGGGGCGCAGGGTCTGCGGCCGGGGGCCGAATAGCGTGTCGCGCACCTTCCTCTATGCTTGCCGCGTGGAGACGTGGTCACTCGCCGGAGGACAGTGGAGCGAGGGGGAGGCCGAGGGCGCCGAAGCGCACTGGTTCAACCTCGTGGGCGCGGGCGATGGCGCCCTGGCGGCGCTCGCGGCGCGGCTGGGGCTGCACCCCCTCGCCGTCGAAGACTGCCTCTCGCTGCTCCCGCATGCCCCCAAGATCGACGACTTCGGCGACTACATCTTCGTGGTGCTGCAGGCGCTCGTGCCGGGCGAGGGAGGCCCGCGCCAGGAAGAGCTGGACGTGTTCCTCGCCGCGCATTTTCTGGTGACCTATGCCGACCGGCCGGTGGCAGCGCTGGCGGAGACGGCCGCCGCCCTGCGCCAGGGCGTGAGCGCGCGACCCGGAACCGACGGGCTGTTCTACGAAATCACCGACCGCGCCGTGGACGCTGGCCTGCCCCTGGTGAACGTCCTCGCCGAGCGGCTCGATACCATCCAGGACCTAGTGATAGAGGGACCCGGCAGGCCCTCGGAGCAGCGCGATATTCTCGAAGTGCGCGCGCATGCGGGGCGCATCCGGCGGCTGCTTACGCCGCAGCTGGCGGTGCTGCAGCGCCTTAGCCGTGGCGAGGTGGGCCAGGTGGCCGAGGCCAACCGCATCTACTTCCGCGATATCTACGACCACCTGGTGCGCATCGACCTTGCGCTCGAGGGGCTGCGCGAAGATGCCGAGGTCGCCTTGAGCACCTACCTGAGCGCGCTCAACAACCGCATGAACCAGGTGATGAAGGTCCTCTCCGTGGTGAGCGCCCTGGCCCTGCCCGCCATCGTTATTGCGGGCATCTTCGGCACGAACTTCGATAACGTGCCCGGCCTGCACAGCAACTGGGGCTTCGTGCTGATGATCGGCTCGATGGGCGCGCTCGCTGTCGGGATGGGCTGGTACTTCCGCCGTCGGGGCTGGTTCTGAGGTGTGACGGTCGGAGCCCTCTCGGTTCCCGGTAGTCTGCGGCTCCCCGCTGCGCGGGCCCTCCTGTAGGCTTACGCCATGGCGGAAGAGCGTTTGGCCGCGGCCGGCGTGCAGACCGAGGACGGCGAACTGGAGCGCACGCTGCGGCCTCGCCTGCTCGCTGAGTTCCCCGGCCAGGACAAGGTCAAGGAAAACCTCAGCATCGCCATCGAGGCGGCGCGCAAACGCGAAGACGCCCTCGACCACCTGCTGTTCTACGGTCCCCCGGGACTCGGCAAGACGACGCTCGCGAACATCGTCGCGCACGAAATGGGCGTGGCCATCCGCACCACGAGCGGCCCCGCGATCGAGCGCCCGGGCGATCTGGCCGCCATCCTCACGAACCTCAAGCAGCACGACATCCTCTTCGTCGATGAGGTGCACGCCCTGCCGCGCGCGGTCGAGGAGATCCTCTACCCGGCGATGGAGGACTACGCACTCGACCTGGTGATCGGCAAGGGGCCGGGCGCGCGCTCCGTGCGTCTGGCAATGCCCACGTTCACGCTCATCGGCGCGACCACCCGCTACGCCATGGTGAGCGCGCCCATGCGCGACCGCTTCGGCTCCGTCTACCGGTTGGACTTCTACGACGCCGCCACGCTCGCGGTGATCGTGAAGCGCTCGGCGGGCATTCTGGGCGTGGCGCTGCCCGAAGACGCGGCGGCGGAGATCGCGCGCCGCTCGCGGGGCACGCCGCGCATCGCCAACCGCATCCTGCGACG
>JBPCLM010000025.1:0-4555 GCA_051003295.1 Tepidiformaceae bacterium
GGTGACGACCAGGCCATCTGCGCCCGTATCCAGCACCGCGATCCCCGCCGAGTCGTACCCCCGGTACTCGAGGTCGTGCAGGGCGCGCACGAGGATGGGCGCCGCCGGTTCGTCGCCCGCATACCCAACGATTCCACACATGGAAAGCTCCTTCTCCTGGCCCGCAAGGCGCGGGCGGCTGGAGCACGCAGAACGCACAGCGCAGCGGACGACCGAAGTCTCCGCGATAGCCATGCGTCGCAAGAGTGGAATAGGGGGACTGCGCTGTCCCTCGCACGTGGCGCACCTTTGTCAGCCGGTTGCCCGCGCTGGTTTGTGTGCCGCCTGACGGCCGTGCGGCCGGGGGGCCATCCGCCGAGTGGTTCGATACTGCCCCCGCCTCGTCATCCGCGCCCCGCGCGGACCTGGCGCTTGCTGGTCTTCACTCTCCGCGTGCTTTTCAGGGTTCGTTCGCACTCACCTCCACCCATGAAGATGCTGCCAGTGTGGCCATCCACCCGCGCACCCGTCAATCCCGCCGGCGTCTTGATTTGCCCCTACCCGCCCCCACGGGGCATACCCGCCAGCCCCAGGAACTCGTCCTCCCACTGCAGCACTTCCCGGATCAGGTTCGCGTCGATGGGGTACGGGTTGCCCGCCACCCCACGCAGACGAAACTCCTCGTCCACCACGCGCGCGATCGTCGCAAGGTCGCGCCCCTCCACTCCCAGCTCCCGTTCCGTCACCAGGATCAGTTCCACCAGTTCGCCCGCGAGCAGGAAGCCCTCCTCCTGGAGTTGCTCCCACACCCACCCGGCGCACTCTTCCAGGAGCTCGTCCGAAAGCCCGCTCCCCCCGCCACTCACGGCGAGGGAAGCCCCACCTCGGCGCGCAGCTTCTTCAGCCGCTCCACGTTCTCCGCATCCGGCCCCTTGTTCTCGATGCCCGGCACCTCCAGCAGAAAGGGCACATCGCGAAACGCCCGGTGCGAAAGGATCGTCCGGAAGCCCTCGTAGCCGATGTGCCCGTCGCCGATGTTCTCGTGCCGGTCGCGCGTCCCCCCCAGGGGCATCTTGCTGTCGTTCGCGTGCACCGCCACCAGCCGTTCCAGCCCCACCTCGCGGTCGAACTCCTCCATCGCCAGTTCACAGCCCTCCTTGCCCGCGATGTCGTACCCCATCGCGAACGCGTGGCAGGTATCGATGCACACGCGCACGCGCCCGTCCCCGTCCAGCCCCCGCAGGATGCGCCCGAGTTCCTCGAAGCTGCGCCCAACGCAGCCGCCCTGGCCGGCATTGTTCTCCATGATGAGTTGCTGGTCGTTGTCCGCGGACTCCAGCGCTTCCCGCATCAGTCTGCACACCTGCGCCAGGCAGCCATCGAAGCCGCTGCCCTTGTGGCTGCCCGCATGGAAGATGGTGCCCTGCACGCCCAGGGCCGCGCCCCACTTCAGATACTGCTTCAACGAGCCCACGCTCCGGTTCGCCAGCACGGGGTCATCGCTCGCCAGGTTGATCAGGTACACCCCGTGCAGGAACACGGGTATGCCCGCCTCCGTGCGCGCCGTCCGGAACTCCTCCACCTGCTCGTCCGTGAGCGCGGGCGGTTTCCACTGCTGCGGCGCCGAAATGAACAGCTGCAGCGCCTCCGCCCCGATCGCGCTCGCGCGTTCGAACGCCGTCTGCGGCCCACCCGCGCTCGAACAGTGCGCCCCGATGCGCATGCCCTCTACCTCCCTGCCGGACTGTCGCGCGAGTATAGCGCGCCGCCTGCCCTCAATCAGGGGCCAGACCGCGTCGTGCCAGTCTCCGCCGTCCCAACGACCATCGGTATCGGGCCCTTCTTGAAGCGCCGCAACGACGTGACCCCCATGCCGGTGGCGTCGATTGCCTCGACGGTGCGCCGGTTCGGGTGGCACCCCGCCCCCAACCGGCTCCAAAGCGGCGTCACAACATCGAAGGCGCGCCCCGACAACCTCCCCGCAGGCCGCACATGCTCCCAGAACCGGAACTCGCCGCCCGGCTTCAACACGCGCCGTACTTCGCTGAGCGCCTGCGGGACGTCATCAACCGAGCAGAACGTCAACGTCGTGAAGACAGCATCGAAGGCGCCGTCCTCAAACGGCAGCTTCTCCGCCGCCGCTTCACGCAAGTCGACTTCGCGGCTCGCCGCCGCCGCGTTCGCTCGCGCCCGCCGCAGCATGAAGTGGTCCGGCTCGATGCCCACGTACTCCACCCCGGCCGGCAGGTGCTGCCAGTTTGTGCCCAGCCCAACGCCGATCTCAAGCACGCGCCCGCTGAGGCCATCGGTCACCTGCCGCCGTGCTTCCCGCTCGGCGGCGCTTTCCCTGGCCACCGCCTTCGACCAGAACCACGCGAACCAGCGCGAGTGCTTGCGTTTCGTCATCCGCGGAGGATATCACCCGCCCGCGGACCTCGGGCAGCCCGCTCCGCGGCAGGATGTGAAGTGTGAACGATGTCACACGCGCCGCAGGCCCCCATATTGCACAGTGGTCCTGACGTTGGTAGGATAGGGGGGTACCCTATAGGAGTGCCCATGACACCCGACACCCGCGACCAATCCCTCCGCCGCCTCAGGATCATCGCCGGTCAGGTGCAGGCCCTCGAAAAGCAGATCACGGGTGACCGCTACTGCATGGATGTCCTCGACCTCTCCCTCTCCATCCAGAAGGCGCTGCGCAGCCTCGATACGCTCGTCATCGAAGGCCACCTGCGCACGCACGTCATCGAGCAGCTAACCGGCGGTGAGACCGAGCGCGCCGTCAGCGAGTTGCTCAAGCTCTACCGCGTGCAGGGCCCGGCCGGCGATTAAACCCCGCAGCGACCAACCCGTCATCGCCCGACAGGACATAAGGAGGAGACTCAATGCCCCAGACCATCGAACTCAGCATCACCGGAATGACCTGTGACCACTGCGTCAACGCCATCACCAGCGCCGTCAAGGATGTCGAAGGCGTCGCCAACGCAAAGGTCAGCCTCGAGACGAACTCCGCCACCGTTGAAGGCGATGGCATCGACCTCCAAGAGGTCATCGCAGCCATCGAAGAAGAAGGATACGAAGCGCGCGTCGCCTGACTCGCCTTCACCAGCTCCCAGGGGGAAAACCATGACCACGAACGACCGCGCCCTCACGCTTGATATCAGCGGCATGACCTGCGCTTCTTGCGTGCGCCGCGTCGAACGCGCCCTCAGCAAAGTGGAGGGCGTGGAGACCGCGAGCGTCAACTTCGCCAACGAGACCGCCCGCGTCACCCTCGCCCACGATGTGGCGCTGGATAGGCTCATCGGCGCCGTCGAAAAAGCCGGCTATTCGGCTGGCGAAGCCAACCCGCAGGTGGACCGCTCCGCCGAACGCGCCACGCATGCGCGCCGCACCCTGCGCACGCTCATCTTCGGTGCGGCACTCGGCGTGCCCACGGTAGTCCTTGCCATGGGCATGGATATCGCCGGCGTCACCCCGTCCCTGCCCGGTGGCGATGATATGCGCCTCACGGCGTGGCTCCTCCTCGCGATGGCCACCCCCGTCCAGCTCGTGCTCGGCCGGCGCTATTACAAAGGCGGTTACATCAGCCTGCGCCACTTCAACCCGAACATGGACGTGCTCGTTGCCCTCGGCACCACCGTTGCCTGGGCCTACAGCGCCTGGGTCGTCATCACCAACGCCGACCGCCACATGTTCTTCGATGTGAGCGCCGCCGTGCTCGTCTTCATCACCATGGGCAAGTACTTCGAAGAGAAGGCCAAGGGCGCCGCTTCCGAAGCCATCCGCGCCCTGCTCGGGCTCTCCGCGAAGTCGGCCACGCTCATCCGCGATGGCAACGAAGTCGAAGTGCCGCTCGCCGATGTCGCCGTGGGCGATCTCTTCGTCGTGCGGCCCGGCCAAAAAGTGCCCGTGGATGGCATCGTCCGCGGTGGCAACAGCACCATCGATGAGTCGATGGTCACCGGCGAATCCATCCCCGTCGAACGCCGCCCCGGCGACCACGTGATCGGCGGCACCGTGAACCAGGACGGCATCGTGCGGGCCGAAGCTACCGCCGTCGGCGAACAGACGGCGCTCGCTCGCCTGGCGCGCATGGTCGAAGAAGCCCAGGGCTCCAAGGCCCCCATCCAGCGGCTCGTCGATCAGGTATCGGCCGTCTTCGTGCCCGTCGTCATCGTCATCGCCCTGGGCGTGTTCCTCGGCTGGGGCCTCTCCGGTAACTGGACCGTCGGCATGGTGAGCGCCGTCGCCGTGCTCGTCATCGCCTGCCCCTGCGCTCTCGGTCTCGCCACGCCCACCGCCATCATGGTCGGCGGCGGCATGGGCGCCGAACGCGGCATCCTCATCAAGAACGCCGAAGTGCTCGAACGCACGAAGAGCCTTGACGCCATCGTGCTCGACAAGACCGGCACCCTCACGGAGGGGCGCCCCCTCGTCACGGAGGTCTACCCCACCGGCCGCCTCAGCGAGCAGGACCTGCTTACGCTCGTCGCTGCCGCCGAGGCGCCCAGCGAACACCCGCTTAGCCGCGCCATCGTGGATGCGGCCGTCGAATCAGGCTACACGCTCGCCC
>JBPCLM010000026.1:0-8387 GCA_051003295.1 Tepidiformaceae bacterium
TGTATGCGGGGGGGGGGGGGGGGCCGAAAACCCCCCCCCCGACGCTCCACAGCCGCGGAGACTTCGCCATTGTGTTTAGCCGGTACACCGACGGCAGGAACGAGTTTCCGACGTTCAACGTTACGGGCGGGGAAATCGTCAGTCTCTATCTCGGTTTTCCCGAGCCCGCGTTGATGCGCGCGTTCGAGCAAGGCCTGCCCCTCGACTACGTCCTGCCGCCGCCGTAGCCGCTAACCTGCGCAGTTCGCCGCCAGGCTGCTGATAGCGGTGATGCGCCGCCCCTGCGATAGCACATCCAGGAACCCATCCGTGCAGTAACCGACCGAGATGCCCGTCGCGGGGTCGCCCCAGCCTACCTGGCCTCCCGCCCCGCCGTGCCCGAAAGCCCGCGGCGACACCGTCCGCCCGAAGCCGCGGATGTGCGAGTTGCCATCGTCACCGGCGACCACGACCGCCAGCGCACGGTTCACCGGCACGTCCATGAGGTCGCGGTGGCGGTCGTCCGTGCGCACCCTCGTCGCGTACTCGATCGTCTCCGGCTTCATGATGCGCGTGCCCTCCGCCGTCACGCCCCCGTTGATGAGCGGCTGGTAGAACAGCGCCAGCGAAGCCGCCGAGGCGATGCCGCCGCCACCGGGCACGCCCACGCGTCGCGTCGCGTGGTCGTTGAAGCTGTAGATGGCCTCCGGCGTCACTTCGCCCCAGCCCCCCGGCGGCGGCTCCGGCTCCCCGATCCAGCGCACGTCCGCGACCCGCCCGTCCTCGCTTTCGGGTAACCCCACGTACAGCTCGCTCAGCCCCATCGGGTCGAGGATGCGCTCGCGGATGTAGCGGCGGAACTCGACGCCCGTCCGCCGCTCGATGATCTCCGCCAGCACCCAGTGCGCCGACGTGGCGTGGTATTCGAAGCGGCTGCCCGGCTCCCAGTTGAGCCGCCATTCGCTGAAGCGCTGCAGCCGCCGCTCGCGGTCGTCCCATTCGGCGGTCTTGAACGGCGCGTAGGGGAAGCCGCCTACGTGCAGCATCACCTGCTCGACCGTGATCCCCTCTTTCCCGTTCGTCCCGAACTCCGGCACGACCGCCGATACACGCTCTTCGATGCGCAGCACGCCGTCTTCGATGAGCGTCCACACCGCCGCCCCGACGATCGCCTTCGTGCTGGAGAAGATCGAGTACAGCGTGCGGTCGGTGGCCGGCGCGTCCGTCGCACCATGTTTCACGGTTCCGAAGGTGCGCATGCCCGCGAGCTTGCCCTGCCGCGCGACCGCCACCTGCGCGCTCGGCAGGATGCCGTCGTCGACGTCGCGTTTCGCCCGCGCGAACAGCGCCTCGAGCCTTTCGCTGTCGATGCCAAGGTCTTCCGGCCTGGTGGCGGTGGTGGGTCCTGCGGTCATCTCTGTTCCCTCCTGTGCAGCGCGACGATACGCCGCGGGCGGCGCGTCCGAAAGTGGCGGGAAGGCGGCGCCAGCGGCGGCTTAGGTCTGGTACCCCCGGCAGGATTCGAACCTGCGGCCAGGCACTTAGAAGGCGCCTGCTCTGTCCCCTGAGCTACGGGGGCCCGCCTGCGATTGTATCGCGCGTTGGGATTGAAGGCCGCCTACAAGCCCACCCCTCGGCGGCTCGGACAACCCTGCAACGCCCATCGATGCCTTCGGCCCGCCTCTCCGGGTTCCGCCGCTGACGTCGCCGCTCCCCCGCCTTTGCCATCGCCGGTGAACCCATCGGCCTCGGACGGACACAACCTGCCCAACGCATTCGCCGCGTTGCGCTGCGCAACTTCCGCATCGTTGTGCTGGCGTTGCGATTCGTTGTGAACGCCCGCTGCCCCCAGCCGCGCAGCGAAGGCCAGCGCGGCCGTTGGTGCCAGGGGTGGGACGCTTACTCTCCCCCATCTCCCAGGATCGCGCACAACACCTCCGGGTCCACGTTGCCGCCCGAGATGACGATGCCCACGCGCTGCCCGGCGAGCGGACCCAGGCGGCCCGAGAGCGCCGCCGCCGGCGCCACCGCCCCCGTCGGCTCCGCCAGCAGCTTCATGCGCCAAAGCAAGAAGCGCACGGCCGAGCGCACTTCCTCGTCGCTCACGGTGACCACCGCATCGACCAGTTCCCTCGCCACCGCGAACGGCCGCGCGCCCGGCTGCCGCGTGCGGATGCCGTCCGCGATCGTGTCCGGCGGGTCGATCATCACGCGTTCGCCCCGTGCCAGGCTCCGCACCCAGTCGTCCGCGCCCTCCGTCTCGACGCCGATCACGCGGATGCCCGGGAGCAACGCCTTCGCCGCCGTCGCGCAGCCGGACATGAGCCCGCCGCCACCCGCGGGCACGACGAGCAGGTCCAGCTGACCCGCCTCCTCGATCAACTCCAGCGCCGTCGTGCCCTGACCGGCCATGATGAGCGGGTCATCGTAGGCCGGCACCCAGTGCAGCCCGTGCTCACGGGCGTATTCCTGCACGAACGCCTCCGGATACACGGCCTGGCGGTCGTACGTGACCACAGTCGCGCCATAGCCCCGCGTGGCCGCCACCTTGTTCGCGGGGGCGTCCGCGGGCATGAGGATCGTCGGCGGCACGCCCAGCAGGCGGCAGGCGAGCGCGACGCCCTGCGCGTGGTTCCCCGACGATGTCGCCACGATCCCCCGCCGGCGCTCCTGGGGCGCAAGGCTGGCGATGTGGTTGTACGCCCCCCGGAACTTGAAGGCGCCCCCACGCTGGAAGTTCTCGCACTTGAAGAAAAGGCTGCCGCCAGCGATGTCGTTCGCTGTGCGCGAAGTCATCACGGGCGTACGCAGCGCCACCCCCGCGAGGCGCACCGCCGCCGCCTGGATATCGTCCATCGTGATGGGCAGCGAGTGTGCTTCGTCAGGCATGGCGCCATCCTAGCCTCCGACGGGACACCGGGTACCGGTGACCTGGCGCCCGGCGTCCATCTCCCCCTCCCCCGCGACGCAGGAGTCGGGGGAGGGGGTCGGGGGGTGAGGGCCCGTGGTTGATTGCAAGCGCCGTCGTCAGTTATAGTTGCCGGTAACTCAAGAAAGGAGGCGCGCGCCAATGATGATGACGTTCTCTTGCGAAGCTGTGCTGGTGCGCCGTCTGCGGCTGCACCTCAGCGCGCCCAACTCCTTCGATCTGAGCCTGCCCGTAGGCTGAGTACTTGAATTAGTCAAGTCAGGCCGTGGGCGCAGGACACAACCGCCCACGGCTTTTTCGTTCCCTCCAGCGGATGTAGCGACGAAGCGCCGTGGGCCACAGCCCGGGGCGCTTGTTCGCGTTCGCGCGTCACGACCAGCATCGAAGGAGGACCGATGGAGAGCCAGCCTTCGCCAGCCACACCCGATGAACACACCGGCCGCGGCGGCAACCGCCGCAGCCACGGCCGCGAGAAGGAGACGACCATGTCCGCGCTAGTTCTGGAGGCCCCCGCCCCACACCACCGCGCGCTCCCGACGGTGCAGGGGAGCGCGCTCGAAGTCCGCGATGTCACCAAGGTTTTCATCACAGGCCCAGGGCTCGTCGGCCGGATGCGCGGCAAGACGGCCCCCAAGAAGCGCGTCGTGGCCGTGGACAACGTCAGCTTCGTCGTCGAACGCGGCGAGATCTTCGGCATCCTCGGGCCGAACGGCACGGGCAAGAGCACGCTCATCCGGCTCGTTTCTACCCTGCTCACGCCCGATAGCGGGCACATCGGCGTCTTCGGCAAGGATCTCGTCGCCGACGAAGCGGTGGTCAAGCGCCTGATCAACCGCGTCTCTGTCGAGCCTTCCTTCTTCAAGAAGCTCTCCCCCATGGAGAACCTGATGTACGGCGCGCGCATGTACGGCATCGACCCGGACTACGCGCGCAAGGCGATCGTGGAGATCCTCCTGCGCCTGGGCCTGGAACGTCCCTCCATCAGCTCTCCCATGGAGGACATGTCGCGCGGCATGCAGCAGAAGGTGGCCATCGCCCGGGCGTTCCTTTCGGCGCCCATCCTCCTGCTCCTGGATGAGCCCACGACCGGGCTGGATCCCCATTCGCGCCGTGAAGTGCAGGCGTTCGTACGCGAAATCCGCGATGCCCACGACGCCACCATCATCCTCTGCACCCACGACATGAAGGAAGCAGACGAACTCTGCGACCGCATCGCCATCATCGACCACGGGCGCATCGTGGCGATGGACACGCCCCCCGCGCTCAAGAGCCTGGTCCGTGGCGTAGAGCTGCCCGACCCCACCCTGGAAGACGTGTTCTTGAAACTTACCGGGCGCAAGCTCGAGGAAGACATCGAGGAGCCCAAATGACACTCGCCGCACCGCTGTACGAACTGAGGGCGAGCTACGCCTTCGTCGAACGCAACGTCAACCTCGTCAAACGGTACTGGGGCTGGGAGGTGGTGTGGGTGATGTACACCATCGCCAACTCCCTGGCCGTCGTGCTCATCGCCCAGAACGTCAACGCCGCCGTGGGCGCCGCTGCCCTCAGCGATAAGCAGGTCGGCGAACTCGTGCTCTTCCTTGCCGTGGGCGCGCTCGTCTGGCACTACCTCGCCGTCGTCTTCGAAACCGTCAGCGACATGATCAGCTGGGAACGCTGGGAAGGGACGATCGAATACACGTTCATGGCGCCCGTGCGGCGTTCCACGCACATGGTCGGGACGGCCCTCTTCTCGCTCGTATACGGGTTCATCCACACCGCCATCGTGCTCATCATCATCGTGCTCGTCTTCGACCTGAACATGGGCAACGCCAACTACCTCTCGGCAGCACTGGTGTTGCTCGTGGGGAGCATCAGCCTGATAGGCATCGGCATCATGGGCGCCACCTTGCCGCTGCTCTGGCCCGAGCGCGGCATGCAGATGACGCACGTCATCCAGGCCACGCTCGTCCTCGTGTCGGGGGTGTATGCGGTGCCAGCCCAGATGCCCGAACCGCTGGCCACCCTCTCCGTCTTCAGCCCCGCTACCTACGTCATCGAAGGCATCCGCGAAGCGCTCATCGAAGGGGCATCCGTGGCCGACCTGTGGCCGAAGCTGCTGGGGCTCTTCATCTGCGGCATCGTGCTTGTCCCCATCGGGGTGCGTATCTTCAGCTGGGGCGAACGCTACGCCAAGCGCACCGGCAAGTTGAAGCGCAGCGGGTGACGGTTCGAAGGTTGCAATGCAGGGGCAGCCCTCCCGCGCGGCGCGCGATGGGGATGAAACGCCCCTCCGCTCACCATGTGCTGTGGGGCGCGTGCATCGCGCCACAAGGAGGCTAAACCGTGAGCACTGATTTTTCGTCCAGCGCCGTGCGTATCGATGCCGGCGCCGCCGTCCGTGATTCGAACGGCAAGGAGTTCGCGCGTATAAAGGAAGTCGCGCCGCGCTACATCAAGCTCGATGTGCCCTCCGCGCGCGACTACTGGCTCGACCGTGCGTGCATCTGCGAGGCGGGCGATGGCTACGTGCAGCTGTCGATGACTCGGGAGGAGGCGAATGCCGCCGGCCTCGCTAGCCCGGGCGCCGATGACGACCCAACAGCGACCGTGATGGAAGACGGCGAGGACGTGCCGCTCGAAAGCCGCCGCGATGTTGAGGACGAGTACCTGCTGCGGCGCGGCGGCACGTCCGTCCAATAGTAGCGCGGCGGGCCGGGCCATGGCGCCCTCGCCATGCCCTTCCCGTAGACTGGGTGTATGCGAATCAGAGCCCAGTTCCAGAGCGGCGGCTGAGAGCGGAGCGCGCAGGCGATGTTTGAGACCCTCACAGACAAGCTCCAGGGCGCCTTTCGCAAGTTCGGCAGCCGTGGCGTCGTCACCGAAGAAGACCTCGACCAGGCGCTGCGCGAAGTGCGCATGGCCATGCTCGAAGCGGATGTGAACTTCAAGGTCGTGCGCGAATTCACCACACGCGTGAAGGAAAAGGCGCTCGGCGCGCAGGTGCTCAAGAGCCTCACCCCAGCCCAGCAGGTCATCGAAATCGTCCACGGGGAGCTGGTGGAGATCCTCGGGGGTGCCGCTCCGAAACTGGAGACGGCCGCCCGCCCACCCACCGTCGTGATGATGGTCGGCCTCCAGGGCTCCGGAAAGACGACGAGCATCGCCAAGCTGGCGAACCTGCTGCGCAAGCAGGGCCAGCGCCCCCTGCTCGTGGCCTGCGATGTGTACCGGCCAGCAGCCGTGGACCAACTGGTCACCCTCGCGAAGCAACTCGATATCCCCGTCCACGAAGAAGGTACGGGCGTGAAGCCCGCCGTCATTGCCGCGCATGCGCTCGAGAAGGCCAGGCGCATGAACATCACGCACCTGCTCGTCGATACCGCCGGCCGCCTGCACATCGATGACGCCATGATGACCGAGGTGGCGGAGCTCAGAACCCAGTTGCAGCCGCAAGAGGTGCTCTTCGTCGCCGACGCGATGGCAGGCCAGGACGCGGTCACGGCTGCCAAAGAGTTTCACGACCGCCTGGGAACCACCGGCCTCGTCCTCACGAAGATGGACGGCGATGCGCGTGGCGGGGCGGCGCTCAGCATCCGCACGGTCACTGGTGTCCCCGTCAAGTTCATCGGCGTCGGCGAAAAGGCCGATGCGTTGGAGGCGTTCTATCCGGACCGTCTCGCCGGCCGCATCCTCGGCATGGGTGACATGCTGTCGCTCATCGAACGCGCCAAGGAAACAATGGGTGAGGAGGACACCGACAGGTTCGGCGAGAAGCTCAAGAAGGGCACCTTCGACCTCCAGGATTTCGTGGAGCAGCTGCGCAAGGTGCGCAAGATGGGGCCGCTGGGCCAATTGGTGCAGATGTTGCCCGGCTTCAACAAGATAAAAATGCAGCTCGATGTGGATAACATGGACGAAGGCTTTTTCAGCCAGGCAGAGGCGATCGTCCTCTCGATGACCGCCTGGGAGCGTCGCCACCCTGACCGCGTCGATGGCAAGCGGCGCAAGCGTATCGCCCGCGGTAGCGGCACCAATGCCCAGCAGGTGAACCAGCTCCTCAAGCAGTTCTTCGAAGCGCGCAAGATCGCGAAGACGTTGAGCACCGGCAAGTTCCCCGTGCTACCGGGCATGCGCTAGGGCAGGCATGTAAGTGGGGCAGGCTCTAACATTCTGGAATACGCTGAAATACGATGCCCGGACACGGCCCCTCGGGACGCGTGAGACCGCAGGAGAACGCATGCTGAAGATCCGACTGCGCCGCGTGGGCAAGAAGCGGCACCCGTACTACCGCCTCGTGGTGGCTAACAAACCCGATAAACGCGATGGCGACTTCTTGGAGACGCTCGGTTCCTACGACCCCCACCAGGACCCGCCGACGATCACCCTCGACGAGGAAAAAACGCGCGCGTGGCTGAGCAAGGGCGCCCAGCCCAGTGAGGCGGCGGCCAAGATCCTCACACGAGCGGGCATCGCGACGCCGGCCGGCGCCGCGGCGGCCGTTCGCCCTTCCAAACCACCGGCCGTAGCCCCTGCGCCGCCCGCGGCCGTGGGCAAGGCCGCCGCGAAGGCGAAAGCGGCGCAACCGCCGTCCGCCCAGGCGCCCGCTGCTGAGGCGCCTGCCCCGCCAACTGATGACATCGAAGCCCCGCCGGCCCCGGCCGTCGCCGTGGACGAAGAGCCCGCGGAAACGGCGCCCTCCAATGATGAGACCGCTGTGGCCCCCTCAGCTGAGCAAGAACCCGCAACGGAAGAGGACTAGCCCATGGCTTCGATGATGGCGGACGTGGTCGAGTACATTGCGAAGGCGCTGGTGGAGAACCCCGACGACGTGCAGGTGAGCGAGCGCGACGACGGCGACCGCGTGCGCGTGCGCCTTGATGTCGCCGAAGGTGATTGGGGCAAGGTCATCGGCAAGGGCGGCCGCATCGCCACGGCCATGCGCTCCCTCGTCAAGGTGGCCGCCGTCAAGGAAGACGTGCGTGTCGGGTTGGAGATCGGCGACTGACCCCGTGAGCACAGAGCGGCCCGCGCCCACGCCGGGCCCCGGCGCGGCAGCCACAGGTTTGGCGCGCCTGCGTGGCAGCCCCAGGCCTGCCCGCCGCAACCCACACCCCCAGGAGCCCCAGGAGGGGTTCACGGCCGTCGGCCGCGTCTTGCGCGCCCATGGATTGAAGGGGGAACTGCGCGTGCAGGCCTTCGCCGAAGGCGCACCCAACCTGCAGCGCGGGCGGCCGGTGTTCCTCGGCGGCGAGCGCCGCGTCGTAACGGCCGCACGTGCCGAGCGCGATGCCTGGCTGCTGCAACTTTCAGGCATCGGCGACCGCACAGCGGCCGAGCCCTGGCGCGGCGCGCTGCTCGAAACCCCGGACGGAGACGTGAGGCGCGCCGATGCCGAATCGTACTTCGTGCACGAGCTCGTTGGGCTGAACGTCGTCACCGCCGAGGGCCGAGACCTGGGGATGCTCGCTGAGGTGCTTCAGTCCGGCGAGGCCGA
>JBPCLM010000027.1:0-6195 GCA_051003295.1 Tepidiformaceae bacterium
GGCGGTGGGCATGCCGTTCGATACGTAGGCGCAGGCGCGTCCGGTTGCATCTTCAGCGGCGGGGCGGGCAAGGTGATTGGAATGAAACGGCTCGGGATCCTGACGAGCGGCGGGGACGCGCCGGGGATGAACGCGGCCATCCGGGCGGCGGTACGCACGGCGACGGCGCACGATATCGCGATAGTGGGCTACGAGGATGGCTTCGCGGGATACGTGGAGGGGCGCTACGTCGAACTGGACGACCGGTCGGTCGGGAACCAGATCCAGCGCGGGGGGACGTTCATCGGCACGTCGCGCTGCCCGGCGTTCATGGAAGCAGGCGTACGCGCCGATGCCGCTCGCCGGATGAAGCAAGACGGCGTTGATGGGCTGATCGTGGTGGGCGGCGATGGCAGCTTTCGGGGAGCACGCGCGCTGCAGGTCGAGCACGGGGTGATCGTCGCGGGCATCCCCGGGACGATCGACAACGATGTGTACGGGACCGAGCAGACGATCGGGTTCGACACGGCCGTGAACTCGGCGGTGCTGGCGATCGACCAGGTGCGGGATACGAGCGAATCCACGGGGATGATGTTCTTCGTGGAGGTGATGGGAAGGACGAGCGGGGCGATTGCGCTGCACACGGCCGTGGCGGCGGGCGCGACGGGCGTGCTGGTTCCGGAGGCTCACGAGGAGATCGAGGAGCTGGTGGAGCGCATACGGGCGGCCATCGAGCGGGGGAAGCGCAGCCACATCATCGTGGTCTCCGAGGGGGATGAGGCGGGCGGAGCGTTTTCGGTGGGGGAGAAAGTAGGGCGCGTGCTGGACCATCCCTACCGGGTGGTGGTGCTGGGGCACGTGCAGCGAGGCGGGCGGCCGACGGCGCGCGACCGCATCGTCGCGGCACAATCGGGGGCGCTGGCGGTGGAGGCGCTTGCTGCCGGCCGCAGCGGGATGATGGTGGGCATCCAGTCGGGCAAGCCAATTGAGGTATCCCTTGCGGAAGTGGTGGAGGGCGGCCACCCGGCGCCGGAGTACGACATGCTGGAACTCGCGCAGAAGCTTTCGGGCTGAGAGCGGGCGCGCGGGATAGAATGGCGCATCAGAGCAGGGAGTGAGCCGTGGCTGAGATGCCGCAAGCGGGCCAGGACGCACCCGCCTTCGAACTGAACGACCACGAAGGGAAAGCGGTCTCGCTGGAGGGTCTGCACGGGCGCCGCGTGGTCTTGTATTTCTACCCGAAGGACGACACGCCCGGGTGCACGCGCGAGGCGTGCGGGTTCCGCGATAGCCACGCGGCACTGGAGACGACAGGCGCGGTGGTACTGGGGATTAGCGGCGACAGCGAGGCTTCGCACGCGAAGTTCGCCGGGAAGTACGGGCTGCCCTTTCGTTTGCTGAGCGACCCCGACAACCAGGTCGCCCGTGCCTACGGCGCGTGGGGGACGAAGCAAAACTACGGCAAGACCTACGAGGGGATCATCCGCTCGACGTTCGGGATCGACGCGCAGGGGAGGGTCGCGAAGGTATGGCCGCGCGTCAAGCCGGAGGGGCACGCGGAGCAGGTGCTGGCGTGGCTCAAGGAAGATGTTCGGTGAGCGAGGCATTCCCGGTGCGGGGGAGCGTTCGGGGGACGACGGCGTGCGCGGCAGCGGACCACCCGCTGGCGGCGGCGGTAGGGATGGCGGTGCTGCGCGACGGCGGGAGCGCAGCCGATGCGGCCGTGGCCATGGGGACGGTGATGACGGTCGTGCAGCCGCAGTTCAGCCATCTCGGGGGCGACGTCTTCGCGCTGACATTCGAGGCCGCGACAGGCGAAGTGCGGGCGCTGAACAGTTCGGGGCCAGCGCCGCGAAGCTCGGAGGCGCAGGCTTACCGGGACATGGGGGGAATCCCGGAAGCCGGGCCGCTGGCGGTGACGGTGCCGGGAGCAGTGGATGGATGGTGGAGGCTGCACCAGGCGGGCGGACGGCTGCCGTGGAAGCGGCTGCTGGAGCCCGCAATCGGCTACGCGCGGGAGGGGTTCCCGGCGTCGCGGGGGCTGGCGCTGGCGATGGACACTGGGCGGGAGCGCGTCTATCCCTCGGGGGCGTTCAAGGAGACATTCGGAGGCGTGGCGGGGGAGGGCGGCCAGGCGGTCACCCAACCGGCGCTGGCGCGCACGTTGGAGGCGGTGGCGGCCGGGGGGCCGGCAGCCTTCTACGAGGGCGCGGTGGCGCGGGAGTGCATGGCGGCGCTGAACGGGCGGGGTGCATGCTTCACAGCGGAGGACTGGCAGCCGCCGGGGCGTTGGGAAGAGCCGCTCGCCGTGCGCTTCGGGGGCTACCGGGTGCACAGCCAGCCGCCGCCATCGCAAGGGTTCGCGCTACTGCTGTCGCTGACGGCGTACGAACGAATGGTCGCCGGAGATGGCGGGCACACAGCGGCACCGCTGCTACAGGTGCGGGCCGCCGTGGCCGCGTTCGATGCGCGAACGCGCCTGGCGGCGGACCCCGACGGTGGACGGTTCGACGCCAGGGCGCTGCTGCGCGATGAGGCGGTGACGGCGATGGTGCGCGACCCGGCGAGGGCCAGCCTGGCGACGGTGGGCGACGGCGATACCACATACCTTCTCGCCGTGGATGCGCAGGGCAACGCAGTATCACTGATCCAGTCGCTCTTCGCGGCATGGGGAAGTGGGGTGTACGTGCCAGCGACGGGCGTGTTCATGAATAACCGGATGTGCGGGTTCAGGCTGAAGGTGGGCCACCCGAACGAACTCGCGGGCGGGCGGCGGCCCAACCACACGCTCCATTCGTGGCTGGCAACGATCGACCCGCCGGAACTGTTGCCGCTGGCACGCAAGGTAGGGGAGCGCCCGGCCGCGGCGCGATTGCGGGCTGTAGGGGGCACCCCCGGCGCGGACCGCCAGGTGCAGACGAACCTCCAGCTGCTCGACGCGCTGCTGCGCGAGGGGATGGACCCGCAGGCGGCGATCGACAGGCCGCGCTGGTCGATTGGGACGCCTGCGGGCGGCGGGGAGGTGGTGGAGGTGGAGACGCGCGAACGGGACGAACTGGGGGAGCTGTTCCGGCGGGGCGGGCTGGAGGTGCGGCCGCTGGCGGCGTGGGGGGCCACGGGCAAGGCCTATGTGGCGCTGTTGGAGCCGGGGAAGATCGCGGTGGGGGCGGACCTGCGGGGGGAGGGGCAGGCGCTGGTGTGCTAGCCGTGGGCTGTTTGCTGTCAGTCGTTGGCGGCTCTCCCTGGCGGGCGCTCATGCGCCGTCGGCGTGCGGCAGGGGAGTGTGGGGTAGGATCGCTCCTCAAAGCCACGGGAGGGCGAGGATGAGCGAGTACCGCATCACAGGGATGGAGTGCGGGCGGCGCGATGTGGCCACGCTGGCGCACGCTCTGCCGGGGGACCGGCCGCGCTGGCCGCGGGACCGCGCCGTGGATGTCGAGCACATCAAGCTGGAAGTGACGCTGGACGCGGCGGCGAAGGCGGTGGCGGGGACGGCGACGCACACGGTCACCCCGTTCAGCGACGGCCTGCGCTCGATGGAGTTCGACGCGGTGGACATGGAGATATCCGGCGTGAGCGTGAACGAAGCGCCGGCCAAGTTCAGCTACGACGGTGCGCGCCTGCGGGTTGTGCTGGGGGCCACGAGGCGGCGCGGGGAGCCGCTGACGATCGCGATCGCCTACCGCGCGCGGCCGCGCATTGGGCTTTACTTCGTCGGGGACGACCCGGCGTACCCGGAGAAGCCGGCGCAGGTGTGGTCCCAGGGGCAGGATGAAGACTCGCGCTTCTGGTTCCCATGCTACGACCACCCGAACGAGAAGCAGACGAGCGAGATGGTGGTGACAGCGCTCGCTTCGTGGTCCGTGCTTTCGAACGGGGCGCTCGTTTCGGAGAGGGCGAACGCGGACGGGACGCGGACCTTCCACTGGCGGCAGGAGCGGCCGCATTCGACCTACCTGATAACGCTGGTGGCGGGAGAATTCGAGCGCATCGACGCGAGCCGCGAGGGGTTGACCATCGACTACTACGTCGAGGCGAAGGATGCCGAGAGCGGAGCCATCACGTTTGCGAACACGCCCAAGATGGTCGCCCTTTTCGAGCGCCTGACGAGCGTTCCCTACCCGTGGGCCAAGTACAGCCAGGTGGTGGTGCGCGACTTCGTCTTCGGGGGCATGGAGAACACGAGCGCGACGACGATGACGGAGAACATCCTGCTCGATCGCAAAGCGATGCGGGACTATAGCAGTGACCCACTGATTTCGCACGAACTGGCGCACATGTGGTGGGGCGACCTGCTGACGTGCCGGGACTGGTCGCACGGGTGGCTGAACGAAAGCTTCGCGACGTTCTTCGAGTTCTTGTGGGACGAAGAAGCGAAGGGCATCGATGAGTACCGGCAGGGGGTCATCGAGAACACGCGCCTGTACCTGGAGGAGCGGTACCGGCGGCCGATCGTCACGAACGTGTTCAACGAACCGATCGATATCTTCGACCGCCACCTCTACGAGAAGGGGTCGCTGGTGCTGAACACATTGCGGGGCGTGCTGGGCGAGGACGCGTTCCTGCGCTCGATCCAGCGGTACTGCCGGGAGAACCAGGAGCGCAGCGTGATCACGCAAGACCTGGTGGCGGCGATCGCGGCGGAGACCGGGCGGGATCTCGAGTGGTTCTTCGACCAGTGGGTGTACCGTCCGGGCCACCCGGAGTTCAAGGTGAGCTGGAGCTGGGACGACGAGCGCAAGCTGGCATCGGTGAGCGTGAAGCAGACGCAAGAAGGCGATGCGGTGCCCCAGGTGTTCCGCGCGCCGCTGACGATCGACTTCCAGGTGGGGCGGTCGAAGCCGGTGGCGTTCGCGGTCGAGGTGACCGAGCGCGAGCAGACGCTCGTGTTCGCGCTGGCGAAGCAGCCGGACTTGTGCCGGTTCGACCCCTACAACATGGTGCTGAAGCAGCTCGACTTCGAGAAGTCGACGGGGGAGTTGCGGCTGCAATTGCGCGATGACGACAGCATCGCCGGGCGGCAGGCGGCAGCGGAAGCGCTGGGGAAGAAGGGCGGACCGGAGGCCGTGGCGGCGTTGGAGGACGCTTTGATGGCCGATCGCTTCTGGGGGGCGCAGGCGGCAGCGGCGAAGGCGCTGGGGGCGGAGCGGAGCGAGAGCGCGAAGGCGGCGCTGCTGCGGTCGCTGGGCGTGAAGCACCCGAAGGCGCGGCGGGGTGTGGTGGCTGCGCTCGGGGAGTTCCGCGGGGACGAGGGGGTACTCGCGGCGATCAGTCCGCTGGCGGGAAGGGACCAGTCGTGGTTCGTGGAGGCGGAGGCCAACCGAAGCGTTGGGAAACTGCGCTGCCGCGGGTCGTTCGCGGTGATCGTAGCGAACCTGGAGCGGCCTTCGTACCGGCAACTGGTGCGGAACGGCTGCATCGATGGACTGGTCGAACTACGCGAGGAGCGTGGGCTGGAGCTGATCGCGGCGGCGGCGCGCTACGGGGCCCCGGAACAATCGCGGGCGGTGGCGGTGGGTGCGCTGGCGCGACTGGGACAGCACTTCGAAGGGCGCGCGAAGAGCCTCGCCGACGACCTGACGAACTTCCTCGACGACCGCGACTTCCGCGTTCGCATGGCGGCCGCGAACGGGCTCAAGAAGCTCAAGGACCCGTCGTTCGCACCGGCGCTAGACCGCATGGCGGAGCGGGAGCTCGATGGGCGCAGCATCCGGGTCGCCCGCGAAGCCGCCCTCGTGCTGCGAAAGGGCGCGGAGACGACGGAGGAGGTTCGACGGCTGCGTGACGATTTCGAGCGGCTGCGCGATGAGAACGTTCGCCTGAAGGACCGGCTGGCGAAGCTGGAGACCGTGAAGCGCTGAGCGCGGGACGGAGTGTCCCGGGCGGCGAGGGCTGCCTATACTCACGGCCATGACGGGCGCACTCATCCTCGCCATCGACCAGGGGACGACGAGCTCACGCGCGCTCGTGGTGGATGGAGCAGGGCAGGTGGTGGGCGTGGGCCAGGCGCCCTTCGAGCAGCACTTCCCCCGGCCGGGGTGGGTCGAGCACGACCCCATGCAAATCTGGGCGAGCACGCGGGAGGCGATCGCGGCGGCGCTGGCGGCGGCACGGGTGAGCCCGAGGGAACTGCGGGCAATCGGCATCGCCAACCAGCGCGAGACCGTGGTGCTGTGGGACCGGGCGACGGGGCAACCGGTCGCGCCGGCTATCGTG
>JBPCLM010000028.1:0-20320 GCA_051003295.1 Tepidiformaceae bacterium
GGGCCTGGTGCGCATCGAGGCGTGAGCGCTACTGAGCGAACGTCTCCAGGATGGCGCGCTGGTTTTCCATGACGCGGGCGCGGGGGATGGCGAAGCCGGGGGCAAAGAACATGGCCATGTCGAGCAGCCCTTCGTAGCGCGCGAGCTGTTCGCGGCACTCGGCCGGCGGGCCCGCGATCGCGCACTCGTCGATCATCTCCTCGGGCACATTGGCGACCATTGCGGCGACATCACCCTTGCCGAACGCGGCGCGGATCGCTTCGCGTGCGGCGGTGGAGCCGTGCAGGTCGAAGATCGTGCGGTAGGTATAGACCGTCGCGTGGAAAGCGACCTGGTGGGCGGCTTCGCGGCGGGCGGTGGCACGGTTTTCGTGTACGGAGCAGATGATGTAGTTGGCGAAGGTCATCGCCTGGCGCGGGCGGCCTGCGCGCGCGAGCCCTTTAAGCACAGCGGGGTGGGTGACCTCGCGCATGAACCGGCGCGATGACAGCGGGTGGCCGATGTAGCCATCCGCCACTTCGCCGGCAGTGCGAGCCATGAGCCGGTTCACGCCAGCCACGTAGATAGGGATCTCGGGCCGCTGCAGGTTCGGGCGGCGATAGTTTTCGATGTCGAGGTCCCAAAAAACGCCCTTGAAGCGAAAGCGCGGACCGGCCGCGGCCGCCCATGTGGCCTTGATGACCCGCACCGCTTCGTTCATTTTCGCGGCGGGCTTCGCGAAGGGCAGGCCGTACCAGGCTTCGTTCATGCGCTGGGTACCGCTGCCGAGGCCGAGCAGGACACGGCCGCCGGTAACTTCGTCCACATCGGCGGCGGCGGCGGCGACGAGCACAGGCGGACGTGCGAAGGCGTAGGCGATGCCGCTGCCGATGCCGATGCGGCTGGTGGCCAGGCCCATCGCCGTCATCCAGGTGTAGACATCGTGGTTGTGGAATTCGGTCGCCCAGATGGCATCGAAGCCGGCCGCTTCGGCTTCGCGGGCGAGCGCGACGCCATCAGCGATGGTGGCGGCTGTGCAAACGATGGTGCGTTGCATCGCGCGGATTGAAGCACAATTTCGCCCGCCGGGCACGGCGCGTGGCTATTCCACCCCGAACGCGCCGAACAGCTCCGGGTATTTCTTGAGCGACTGGCCGCCATCGATGTAGAGCGTCTGGCCGGTCATCAGGGACGATGCATCGGATGCGAGGTAGACCGCCAGCCCGGCAACGTCCTGGGGTTCGCCGGCGCGGCCCATGGGCGAGTTCTCGATGAAGCCGTCGTACACGCCGGGCAGCTGGCGAAAACCCTCGGTCGCGGGCGTGTGGATGAGCCCGGGACCGATGGCGTTCACGCGGACCTTGTGGCGCCCGAGTTCGAGCGCGGCCACCTTCGTGAGCATGGCCACGCCCGCCTTGGCCGAACAGTAGGCCGCGAAGCCCTCGGCCGCCTGGATGGCGTTCAGGCTGGCGACGCTGATGATGCTGCCGCCCTGTCCCTGCGCGATCAGCCGCGCCGCTTCGTGCTTGATGCAGAGGAAGGTGCCCGTGAGGCAGACCTCGACGATGCGCTGGAACTCGGCAAGCGGGTAGTCCTGGATGGGAGCAAAGTGGCCCACGCCGGCGTTGTTGAAGGCGATATCGAGCCGCCCGAAGCGCCGGAAGGCGAGCGCCACCATCTTCTCGACCGCGGCCTCATCGCGGATATCCACTTCGAGGCCGTCGGCGCAGTTGTGGCCGAGGGCGCCCACCATCGCGCCGATACCGTCGACGTTGATGTCGCCGACGACGACGCGCGCGCCTTCGGCCACGAAAGCTTCTGCGGTGGCCTTGCCAATCCCCGAACAGCCGCCGGTGACGACGGCGACCTTCCCTTCGAGCCTGCCCATGCCAGCCTGCCTTGACGCCGGCGCTACAAGTGCGCGCGGAAGAACGAAAGCGAGCGCCGCCAGCTGTCGTCAGCTGCCTCTTTGTTGAAAACCTCACTGTGCTCGTCGTTGAAGAAGGCGTGCTGGGTGCCGGGGTACGTGATGAAATCGTGCTGCTTGCCGGCGGCAGTCAGGCCCTCGATGTAGCCGGGCAAGCTGGGGTTTATGAAATCGTCGTGTTCGGCGAAGAATCCCAGGACGGGCGCGGTGAGGCCCTCCCAGTTGTACTTCACGGCGGGGTGGCCACCGTAGTAGTCGATGCAGGCGCCCACATCGCCATCGTTGTTGCAGGCGGCGAACAGGCTGAGCGCGCCGCCCATGCAGAACCCCGTGGTGCCGACGGGCCCGCCAGAAAGGCTCTTGAGGTATTGCACGGCGCCCTTCGCATCCTTCGCGGCCTGCTCGATGTTGAGCGCCATGAGCAGCTTGCCCGCTTCGGTCGGTTCATCGGTGAGCTGGCCGTGGTACATGTCGGGCGCGAGTGCGAGGAAACCTTCCGCGGCGAAGCGGTCAGCGATGCCCTTGATGTTGTCGTTGAGTCCCCACCACTCCTGGAAGACGACGACGCCCTTGCCGCTGCCGGAGGCAGGCCGCGCCAGGTAGCCGGAGGCTGTCCCGCCGTTCGCGGGGAAGGTAACCATTTCGCCCATCGTTCGCCCCTCAGTGGCCGGCGCTCGCTTCGCGCCAGCGTCCCGCAATGCTTGACCAGCGGGGCGGGCGCGTCAAGCGCGCGCGGTCGCTGGCGATAACAATCTGGCCGTGGCGCGCGATGCCCGGCCTATACTGAGGCGCATGGGACCTCGCGCCGGCATCATCCTCGCGAACCGCGCCTACCTGGACCATGACCAGGCTCCCCGCGGCACGGCAACACCCGCGCCCGCGCAGGGCGGACTGCTGGCAGCCGTGCGGCCCGTTATCGCCCCATGGGATGGGGAGAAGGGCACGCTCTGGATGGGCGCAGGCCGTGGCAGCCACGACCGCGACTGGGCCGACGCGGGCGGCTTCGAAGTCATCGACACGCCGCGGGGGCCGCTGCGACACCGGCGGCTGTTCTTCGATGAAGCCACCTGGCAGGGCCACTACGCCGCGGTGGCGAACTGCTTCTTCTGGCCGCTGCTCCACCTGGTGCGCGACCCCCTCCCGCTGCTCACCACCTACTACCCAGCGCCCGAAACGCCCACCAGCGGCCAGTGGGATGCTTACCGCCGAGTCAACGAAGCCTTCGCGCGCGCCGTCATGGAAGAAGGAGGGGCGAGGGAGCGGACCGCGCCGAATTGCTGGGTGCACGACTACCAGCTGGCGCTCGTGCCGCGGCTGCTGCGCGAAATGGGGTACGGGGGCGCGATCGGCTTCTTCCTGCACACGCCTTTCCCGCTGGTGGCGGCCGCCGCGGCCTTCCTCGATGAGCGAGCGACCGGCTATCTGCGCCAGTTCTGCGAAGGCCTCCAGGGCGCCAACGTGGCGGGCTTCCAATCGCAGGCGGACCTCGAGCGTTTCAGCTTCGCCGCCGGTTCGCTGGAGGCGGCGCGTCCCGCCGGAAGCGAGACAAGGCTCGTCGCGCTGCCCGTCGGCATCGACGCGGATGAGCTCATCGCTGTAGCGAAGGAGGCGGCGCCAACGCCGGCCGCCGTCGCGATCGGAAACGGTCTGCCGCTCGTCGCCGGTCTGGAACGAGCGGACTTCACGAAGGGGATCCCTGAGCGACTGGACGCCGTCGCCCGCGCGCTGGACGCGGGCAGCCGCTTCAATTACGTCGGTATCGCTTCGCCCACACGCGTTGGCGTGCGTTCGTACGAGCCGCTATCGGAGGCACTCGATTCAGCGGCGGGGAGAGCGGCGGCGGCGGGCGAACGCGCAGGCGTGAGCGTAGTGCAACTGAGGGAATCCCTGCCGTGGCCCGAAGTGGTCGCGCTGCAACGGGACGCGAACGTCGTGTTCACGTCTTCGCTGGCGGACGGGATGAACCTGGTGCCCCTGCAGGCGGCGGCGGCGCAATCGCTGCGCCCCCCAGACGAGCGCGCAGTCATCATCGCGGGCCGCGACGCGGGTGTGGCGCGCGCTTTCGCGGGCTTCGAGCGCGAGGGCCTGGTCGCCGTCGACCCCCTCGACGCGGAGGCGATGGAGCGCGTGCTCATCGAAGCCGTTGGCGGCCGGCCTGGCCGCGTCAGCGACCGCTTCATCGCCGAGGTGCGCCGTCGCGACGCGCAGAGCTGGGCGACTGACTTCCTGACAGAGCTGGAGGGGGCGCGATGCTGAGCCTCGAGGCGATCGAGCGCCTGAAGGCGATCGCCGCTGGACGGCGCCCGTTCCTGCTGGCGACCGACCTCGACGGCACGCTGGCGCCGATCGTGGAGACCCCCGGTGACGCTCGCGTCCCCCCGGCCACACTCGCCGTGCTCGACAGGCTCGCGCCGGCGATTCGCGTGGCCGTGATCACCGGGCGCGACCTCAACACGGCGCGTCGCATGGTGGCGAGCGAGCACATCATCATCGTGGGTAGCCACGGGCTCGAAACCAGCGGCGAGGACGGCCTCCTGCCCGGCGTGGACCGCCTCGGCCTGGCGGCTGCGCTCGAACGCGTCGAACAGCAGGTGATATCGGCTGTGCCCAGCGCGTTCCTGCATGTCGAGCGCAAGGCGATTTCGACGGCATTCCATTTCCGCCAAACGCCGGAGCTGGAGCAGCCGCTGAGGCGGGCGCTGGCGGGCCTGCCGGCGAGCCTGCGCCTCCGCGAAGGGCGCATGGTACTGGAAGTGCTGCCGAATGCGCGCGGGGGCAAGGACCAGGCCCTGCGCGCCATCGCCAATCACCTGAAGGTCAAGACCATCCTCGCCATGGGCGACGACGCGACAGATGTGGCGATGTTCCGCGCGGCGCGCGAACTGGAACCCGGCGGCGTGACCGTGCTCCTGGTCGGGGTCTCCGGCGGCACGGAAACACCCGCCGCCATCGCAGAGCTTTCCGATATCCTGCTGCGATCCCCGGACGAAGCCCTGGAGGCGCTCGAGACGGTAGCGCGCGCGCTCGGGGTATAGAGGGGCCGCGCTTGCCTCGCCGGGATCTTCACGGTAGACAAGGGAACGGCAGCCGAGCCGGCACCTGCTGAGGACCGGACTCTTCTTGTGCAAAGGACGAACACTCGTGGCCGACTACAAGCGACCCCTTCCCCAGCCAACTCCGGAAACGATGCCGTTCTGGGAAGGCGCCCGGGCAGGCGAACTGCGCCTGCAACGCTGCGATACGTGCAGCCACGTGTATTTTCCGCCGCGCAATTTCTGCCCGAAGTGCGCCTCGCGCTCCGTGAGCTGGTTTCGCGCGAGCGGGCGGGGGACTCTCTGGAGCTACGTCATCAACATGCGGCCCCCGCCGGGGTGGGACGAGCCTTACGCGATCGCGGTTGTGAAGCTGGAGGAGGGGCCAACGATGATGACGAGCATCGTCGATGTGCCACAGACGCCGGAATCGCTCGAACTCGACATGCCGCTGGAAGTGACGTTCGACGCCGTCACGGCGGAAGTAACGCTGCCCAAGTTCCGGCCGGCCGGGGCGCGGCGATGAAGCCATGCAGCATCGCCATCGTGGGCGCGGGCGAAACGACGGAGCTCGGCGTGATCCCTGGCCTCTCGCAGATTGGGTTGCACGCCGATGCGGCCCTCAACGCCCTGGCCAACTGCGGCCTGACGCCGAACGACATCGATGGTGTCGCCACGGCGGGCGAATCGCCGGTCGCGGTCGCGCACCACCTGGGCATCACCCCCACCTATGTCGATGGCACGCAGGTCGGCGGCTGCTCGTTCATGCTCCACGTGCGCCACGCCGCCGCGGCCATCAACGACGGCCTCTGCAACACGGTGCTCGTGACGCACGGGGAAAGCGGCAAGTCACGGGTTGGCACGGGCGGGTTCGGTGGCGCGCGGGGCAGTTGGCAGGGCCAGTTCGAATCCCCGTACGGCCCCTTCGGTGCCCCCAGCACGTTCACCGTGCCGTTCCTGCGTTATATGAAGCAGTACGGCGCGACCCACGAACAACTGGCGATGGTCGCGGTGGTGCAGCGCGAATGGGCGGGATTCCACCCACGCGCCAGCTTCCGCGACCCGATAACGGTGGAAGACGTCCTCAGTTCGCGCATGATCGCCTATCCCTTTCACCTGCTCGAATGCTGCCTCGTAACCGATGGCGGCGGGGCCCTCATCCTCACTTCAGCCGAACGCGCCGGGGACTTCCCCACGAAGCCGGTTTACCTCCTGGGCACAGGCGAAAGTGTGGAAACGCCGCTCATCAGCCAGATGGAGGACTTCACGAGCTCGAAGGCGTTTCGCGTTTCCGGGAAGAAGGCGTTCCAAGAAGCGGGCATTGAACACGCCGATGTCGACCACCTGATGGTGTACGACGCGTTCGCCCATCTGCCGATCTACGGCCTGGAGGACCTCGGGTTCGTGGGCCGCGGCGAAGCGCCCGCATTCATCGCCGGAGGAAACACGCGGCCGGGCGGCAAGCTGCCGCTGAACACCAACGGAGGCGGGCTCAGCTACATGCATTCGGGCATGTACGGCATGTACGCCCTGCAGGAGAGCGTGCGTCAGATGCGAGGCACATCGCCGGCCCAGGTGCCTGGCGCGAAGGTCTCGGTCTGCCACGGCGTGGGCGGGATGTTCGCCGCGGCGGGGACGATCATCATGACGAACGAGGGGTGACGAGCCGATGCTTAGAGCCCGAAGCGTTCAACGAACTGTCTTGGGGTCATCGCTTCCACGATGCCGGCAGAAGCCTCGCGCAGGCGCCGATCGCCGGTGATGAGCAGCGAGCCCGGGAGCGCCAGCGCCAGCTGCCAAAGGTGTGCGTCATGGGGTCAGGTGGGCTCGGCCCCGGCGTGATGTTGTCGCCGTGACTGACCAGCCGCTCGATGAGAAGATCGACGCCGGCGATGCCCAGCCCGTGACCCCTCGCGATGCGCGGCCGTAGGAGGACCGTACGATACTCCGCGAGCACATCCACGGACAGCAGGAATCGGGGTTCCTCCGTCACCATCGCTCGAAGCACGCGGGCGGTTGGAGAGGCGTTGTCGTGGGTCTTCACCGCCGCAACGACAACATTCGTATCAACGACGGCCAGCGGTCGGTCAGTTGCCGGCACGGGCGAGGCGCGTTTCCGTAACGGCCAGATCCAGCGCCTCTTCCTCTGAGAGCTGCGAGCGGCTTTGAGCCTAGGCTATCAAGTCGAGGATTTCGTCCTCGGTCTTGATGCCGGCGCGCTCGAGGCTCTCTCCGATGACGGCTCCGATGGTGGTTCCCCGGCGGGCGGCCGCCTGTTTCAGCGCATGGTGGCGGCCGGCGGAAAGAGTAATCGTCAAGCTAGCCACGGCTTCAAAGCGCATCACCTCACGCGGCCTGATTCCCATGGTGGCGCTTGATCGCGAAGAGCGCGCCGGTACCCTAATCTCGCATGACCCTTTCCGTTTGCCTGACATTCGATTTTGACGCGATTTCCGTTTGGATCGGGTCGATGGGGTCGAAGTCGCCTTCGGCCATTTCGCGCGGGGAGTTTGGGGTGGTTGGTACGCGGCGGCTGCTGCAGTTGCTGGCGCGTTACGACATCCCCGCCACCTGGTTCATACCCGGCCACACGATAGAGACATACCCCGAGCCCTGCCGGGCGGTCGTCGAAGCGGGGCACGAGGTGGGACACCACAACTATTGCCATGAGAACCCGCGCGCTCTCTCCGCGGACGACGAACGCGCGGTGCTCGAACGTGGGATCGCCTGCATCGAGCGGCTGACGGGGAAGCGGCCGGCGGGGTTCCGTTCGCCCGCGTGGGACCACAGCCCGAACACTGTGGCGCTGTTGTTGGACCTCGGCTTCGATTACGACTCCAGCCTGATGGCCGACGACTTCACGCCGTACTACGCCCGCACCGGCGACGAACTGCGTACGGATGGCCCGTTCGGTTTCGGGCGGCCGTCACGGCTGGTGGAGCTCCCCATCGACTGGAGCCTCGACGATTGGCCATACTTCGGCCTCAACTGGAATGCCCACCACATCGGTCTGCGCAGCCCGGATGAGGTGTTCGCGATCTGGCGGGACGAATTCGATTGGGCGTGCGACAACGTGCCCGGCGGGGTGTTCACGCTCACGTGTCACCCCCAGATCATCGGCCGGGGCCATCGGCTGCTGATGCTGGAGCGGCTTATCGAGCACATGGAGGCTCGGCCAGGGATTACGTTCCGTGCGTTGGGCGACGTGGCAGCGGAGTGGCGCGCGCAGAACCCTCCGGCTTCCTGAGCCCATCGCGCGCGGACGCCGTTCCCGATACGCTCGGCGCATTCCTCTAACGAACAGGCTCCCATGACCACGATCACCATCCGCGATATCCCGGCGAACGGCATGACCTTCCACTGCCGGGAGGCGGGCGCCAGCGGCGAGCCCGTCATCCTCCTGCACGGGTTCCCTGAAACCAGCCACATGTGGGTGGACTTGATCCCACAGCTCGTCGAGGCGGGTTACCGCTGCCTGGCCCCGGACCAGCGAGGCTACAGCCCCGGCGCGCGCCCGGAGGGCATCGAGAACTACGCCTACGCCGCCATCGCGTCCGATGTAATCGCGCTCGCCGACGTCTCTGGCTTCGACCGTTTCCACCTGATCGGCCACGACTGGGGTGCTGGCTGCGGATGGGCGGTGGTCGACCTCCAGCCGGAGCGCGTGGCGAGCTGGGCGGCGCTCTCCGTGCCCCACGTGGCGGCCTTCGGCAAGGCCATCCGGGAAGACCCGGACCAGCAGCAGCGCAGCACGTACATCACGTTCTTCCAGGAGCCGGGCGTGGCCGAAGCGGCCCTTTCGGCGAACGACTTCGCAGCTTTGCAGGCCATCTGGACGAAGAGCTCGCCCGCGGAGGTGCAGGAATACCTGTCCGTCTTTCGCGAGCCCGCGGCGCTGACGGCGGCCCTCAACTGGTATCGCGGTTCGCGGGGCATCGAACCGGGGGCGGACGCGCAGGTCGAGTTCGGGGCGGTGTCCGTGCCCACGCTCACGATCTGGGGAAACCAGGACCAGGCCATCGGACGCAAGTCCACGGAGGATGCGGCAGCCTACATGAAGGGCCCCTACCGCTTCGTGGAGCTGGACGCGGGCCACTGGCTGATCCAGGAGAAGCCGGCCGAGGTAAGCGCGGAACTGCTGGCCCACCTGCGGGCCAACCCGATAGGCTGAATCGATGAGCGAGGTGACCCCTGCCGGCACGGTCGACTTTGCCGCCCTGACGCCGGCCTCGCTCGCGGCCGCGTGCGAATCCGCCATTGCGGCTTGCGATGCGGGCGTGGCTGCGCTCGTGGTGGTACCGCCGGCGGGCCGCACGCACGCGAACACGCTCCTGGCCCTCGAAGATGCGCTGGAACCCGTTCGCCAGGCCTCCGGTCAGCAGGCGTTCATGGCCTACGTCGCCGCCGATGACGACCTGCGCGAAACCGCCCGCCAGTGGGACGAGAAGCTCGACCAGTACCTGGTCGGCCTTGGCTTCCGTGACGACCTGTACGAGGCCATCCGCGCTTTCGCCGCGACGCCCGAGGCGGCTGCGTTGAGCGGCGAGGACGCGCGCTTCCTCGAACACGAACTGCGCGATTACCGGCGCAGGGGTTTCGAACTGCCCGCCGGGGCGCGGGCGCGCGTGCGGGAGCTGTTCGAACAGCTCGTCGTGCTTGGGAACCGGTTTCGCAACGCCATCGATGACTGGGAGGACGGCATCACGGTCTCTCGCGAAGAGCTGGCGGGGCTTCCCGATTCGTACATCGAGGCACTCACAAGGAGCGACGAGGCGGGCGTCACGCGCTATCGGGTGAGCCTCGACTACCCTGAGTACCACCCGTTCATGGCGAACGCAGCGGCCGAGCATCTGCGGCGAGCACTGTTCGAAAAGGAACAGGTGAAGGCTGGCTCGGAGAACGTCCGCCGCCTCGAAGAAGCGATCGCCATCCGCGCCGAAATCGCCCGCCTGCTCGGCTACGACTCGTGGGCCGCCTACACGGTCGAGGAGCGCATGGCCAAGCGGCGAGGGGACGTCGATCGTTTCCTGGCGGACCTGCGCGCCCGAGTCGCCCTCAAGGCCGCAGCCGACATCGAGAGCCTGCGCGCGGCCAAGGAAGCGGACACGGGAGCGCAGGGGCCAGCCACCGATGGCCAGCGGGCGCTTGCGATCTGGGACTGGCGCTTCTACCACAACCGCCTGCTCAAGACGGACTTCGCCGTGGACGACTTCGCGGTGGCCAAATACTTTCCGCTGGAGGCGTGCCTGGAGGGGCTCTTCAGCGTCACGCAGGAACTGCTGGGGGTGCGTTACCGCGAAGCGCCGGAGGCTCCCCGCTGGCACGCCGATGTGCGCGCCTTCGATATCTTCGAAGCGGAGGGCGAAGCCCCCGAAGCCCCGTTCGCGCGCTTCTATATGGACCTCTTCCCGCGGCCGAACAAGTACGGACACGCCGCCGCCTTCACGTTGCGTTCCGGCCGCGAACTCCCGGACGGCTCTTACCAGTCGCCGGTGAGCGCCATCGTCGCGAACTTCACGAAGCCCGCGCCCGAGCGGCCATCGCTCCTGCGTCACAGCGAGGTAGAGACGCTGTTCCACGAATTCGGACACATCCTCCACCAGACGCTGACGCGCACGCGCCGCGCCAGCTTCAGCGGCACGAACACCGAGCGCGACTTCGTGGAGGCGCCATCGCAGATGCTGGAGCACTGGGTGTGGGACGCATCGGTGCTGCGCGGGTTCTCGCGCCACTACGAAACGGGCGAGCCCCTGCCCGAACAACTCCTGCAGTCGATGATCGCGGCGAAGTACCTCGATTCGGGCGTGATGGCGCTGCGCCAACTGCTCTTTGCGACGCTCGATTTCGCGTACCACTCGCCCGGCTTCGATGGCGACACGACGAAGAAGCTAGCGGAGTTGCATGACATCTGCGGCTTTCCCTACACGCCGGGCACGCACTTTCAGTCCGGCTTCGGGCACCTCTTTGGCTACGACGCGGGGTACTACGGCTACCTCTGGTCGAACGTCTTTGGCGACGATATGTTCACGCGCTTCGAAGCCGCGGGGCTGCTCGATAGCGCAACAGGCGCCGAATACCGGCGCACCGTGCTCGAACGGGGCGGCTCGGCCGACGGCGACGCCATGGTACGCGAGTTCCTGGGCCGCGAACCAAACAGCGACGCCTTCTTACGGGGGCTCGGCCTCGAGGTCTAGGCGCCGTTCACGCTTCACCGGCGGTGACCCAGCCGCGACCGGCCAGCCGCACAACAGCGACGGCGGCGAGCCCGGCGGCGGTGGCGGCGTAGAGGATGAGCGCCGTCCCGTCATCGCTGCTGGTGCCCGCGAGCACGCCGTGGGCCAGCGCGAGGGCGTAACAGGGGAAGCTGAGGTAGTGCAGCCGCCGCCAGGCGCCGTAGCTCAGCCGCCCCGCGAGCGCGGTGCTGCTGAGAACGGCCACGAGCAGCCACTGCGCCAGCGTCCCCAGGCCCACCGCGAGCGGACGGTAGCCGCTGGTGAAGGGCAGCACCACATCGATGGGGGCGAAGTGCACGACCGGGTCCAGCAGCAGGGCGGTCACGTGGACGGCGACGAAGGCGAGCGCCAGGGTCGATGTGACGCGATGCAGTTCGAGAACTACCGCCAGGGGACCGCCGCTGGGCCGCAGGCGCATGTGGATGGCGACGCCGCTGGCCGTGGACGCCCACAGCAACATGTAGGCGGCGAAGCCCGAGGCGCGCGAGGCGTCCCAGGTGGCTGTGCCGCTTTCGCCGGACTGGGCCAGGCGGGCGGTGACGGTCAGCGCCACAAGGAGCACGCCCGCCGCGCCCGCAAGCTTCCAACTCAATCAGGAGCCCCGGCTGGTGCGCGCGCGGGTTGGCGTTGAAACAGGCCCGGGAGTCGCCGTCGTGCCCGTGGGCCCGCTCACGGTCGCGGGAGAGGATGCGGCCGCGGCCGGCGTAGCTGCCGACTCGGCAGGGGATTTGGGATGACTTTCGCGGAAGCCCAGCCAGGCGCCCGCGAAGCCGGCCAGGGCAACCGCCGTAACCGCGAGCTTGGCGGCAGCGTGGCGTTCGTTTGCAAAGGCGCGGCGAGTGGACACGGTGCTCCTTGCAGGTGTATGGCGGGCGGGGCCGCTGGTGTGCCGTCGCCGGGCTACATTTCGCGCCGCCCCAGTGACGAGATGGTAAAGGCAACTGTGCCAGCGGCAAGGACGCCGTCACTCTCAACGGCAGCGCGGCCATAGCATGGGTGACGCCTCCGCAATGGGGGCGGCGGAGCACAGGCATGGAAGACGAACAGGTTCCTCCCTCGCGCGTGCCGCTCTTGCAGCGGCCGACGACGCGCAGGGCACTGCTGGCCGGGAGCGCGGCGGTCGCGGCAGCGGGCGCGGCGGCGACGGTCGTGGGCCTGAGCCTTCAGGGCGGCGGAGGCACAAGCGGCTCTCCCGCTACGAGCGGGGGCGCCCCCGGTGGCGCCGGGGCTGCGGGGGCGGCGCCCGGCGCTCCACAGACGATCGCAGCCACGGGACCCATTAGCGACCCTCGGCGCCGGGGCGCTCATCTGCTTCGTCGCGCCGGCTTCGGCGGCACACCCACTGAAATCAGCGAATTCGCGACATTGAGCCGCGAGGAGGCCGCGGACCGGCTCCTCGACTTCCAGGACATCGACGACAGCGCGCTCAACGCCCGCCTCCAGACCGCCGGGCCGACCGACCTGAACACGATGCGCCCCGACCAGGCCAACCGCTGGTGGCTAACGCGCATGGCCTACACGCCGCGCCCGCTGGAAGAGCGCATGACGCTCATCTGGCACGGGCTGCTCACGAGCCAGGTCAGCAAAATTGGCGGGCAACGCTTCAAGCTGATGCTCATCCAGAACGAACTGTTCCGGAAGAACGCCCTGCCCCGCTACGACGACCTGCTGAAGGCGATCGGCAAGGACCCGGCGATGATGGCGTACCTGGACACCCAGCTGAGCACGAAAGAGCAGCCGAACGAGAACTACGCCCGCGAGTTGATGGAACTCTTTTCGATGGGCGTCGGGAACTACACCGAGGACGATGTTCGTGAAAGCGCGCGCGCGTTCACGGGCTGGCGGGTATCGCCGCCGCCCCGACCGATGACGCCGCTCGCGAACCTCACTGCGCAGGAGCGGCGCGAGCTACAGCAAAAGTCCTACGCGGACTGGCAGCCACAATTCCTCGTGCAGCAGCGCCAGCACGATGCCGGCAGTAAGAGCTTCCTGGGCCGCACCGGCAACTTCGATGGCGACGACATCGTGGACATCATCATGGGCCAGCCGGCGACGGGGCGGTACATGGCCCGCCGGCTGTTCACGGAATTCGCGAACTACAACCCCGATGCCGCCACTGTCGACCGCCTGGCGCGGGTGTGGGAGGCCAGCGGCCACCAGGTGCACGATGTCGTGCGCGCCATCCTCGTCAGCGACGAGTTCTATTCCGAGGCTTCGTATCGCGGCTTCGTGCGCAGTCCGGTGGAGTTCGTCGTGGGGGCAATGCGCGGGCTCGAACTGGACCTGACAGCGGCCGTCGCCGGGCAGGGCCGCACGCGGCGGCTCGATGGCAACAGTTTCACGCGCATGGACCAGGTGCTCTTCGAACCGCCGAGCGTGGCAGGCTGGCCAGGGGGCGCCACGTGGCTGTCATCGAGCACGTTCTTCGCGCGCGTCAACTACCTGGACGCGGTGCTCTTCCCTGGCAGGCGTCCCGCCCCGATACCGGTCCTCGCTGCCGCCAGGACTCCCGAACTGATGGTGGATGCTGCTCTCGACCGGCTGGTCGATGGCAACGTCAGCGACACGGCCCGCGATTCGCTCTACGCGTACGCGGCCACCGTCGCCAACCCCGAAGAGCGCGCGGCGGCAGTCGCCTACCTCGTGCTCGCCAGCCCCGAATATCAGCTGGTTTGAGCGGGGCCACAAGGAACCAGAAGGAGAGAGCCATGCTTTCGCGCAGAGACTTCGTCAAGGGCGGCGTCGCCATGGTTAGCATCGGGACGACGGCGGGTTCGTTGCTGAAGGGCACGCTCGCCTTCGCGCAGCAGAACCCGGGCTACGTCGCTCCATCGAACGGCAAGACCCTGATTCTCGTGCAGATGGCGGGCGGCAACGACGGACTGAATACGGTCATCCCCGTGGGCGATGGCAACTACCGCAGCGCGCGCAGGGTGCTCGGCGTGGATGAAGCGACCGCCCTCCCCCTGCAGGATGGCTACGGTTTGAACCCTAAGCTCACAGGCCTGAAGGGGTTGTGGGACAAGGGGCGCGTGGCCGTCGTCCAGGGCGTGGGTTACCCCGACCAGAACTACAGCCATTTCAAGTCGATGGCGATCTGGCAATCGGGTGACCCGAAGACCGCGCTGCAGGACGGCTGGCTGGGGCGCACCCTGGAGAAGCTCGAGGGCGAACAACACGACCCCTTCCTCGGGTTCAACATCGGCGGCTCGACACCACCGGAGATGCGCACGGACGCCGTCGCCATCCCCTCCTTGAAGGACCCGGACGACTACGGCTTCAAGCGTGGCGGCGAGCTCGCTCCCGCCAACGACGCGCGCACGGCAACGCTGCTGAAGCTGTACGAGCAGTACCCGGCGGCTTCGCCCTACGGCGTGCTGCTGGAGACGACGGCGGAGAGCGCCGTGAGCAGTTCGCAACTGTTGGCGCAGGCAGAAAAGACGTACAAGCCCGCCGTCGCCTATCCCGAAACGTCGTTTGGCTCCGGCCTTTCGTTGCTTTCGGAAGTGGTGGTGGCGGGGCTGGGGATGCGCGTGGGGCACATCACGCTCGGCGGCTTCGATACGCACGCAAACCAGCAAGCCGACCACGATGGCCTGATGGAGTCGCTCGACCAGGGGCTGACGGCGTTCTACCAGGATCTCGAGGCGCAGGGGAAAGCGGATGACGTGCTGGTGCTGACCTGGAGCGAGTTCGGCCGGCGGGTGCAGGAAAACGCCAATGGCGGCACGGACCACGGCTCCGCGAGCGTGATGTTCGCGCTCGGGAGCGCGGTGCAACGCGGGCTCTACGGAGAGGCGCCACGGCTGGACCAGCTCATCGACAAAGGCAACCTCGCCTACAGCACCGATTTCCGCTCGGTCTACGCGACGATCATCGAACGGTGGCTGGGGACGCCGGCGGATGCGCTGCTGGGGGCGAAGTGGCCGCAGCTGGGGTTCCTCAAGGCGGCTTGAGGCTGGCGTAGTATGCGACCGTGGACCTGCAGGCGCTCATCCGCGGCGTGCCAGATTTTCCGGCCCCGGGCGTTTTGTTCCGGGATATCACACCACTGCTGGGCAACCCGGCTGCGTTCGCGTTCGTGTTGCAAGCCCTCGAAGCGGACGCACGCGAGCGCGCGCCGGGGGCGATCGTTGGCATCGAATCGCGCGGCTTCCTCTTTGGGGCGCCGCTCGCCGACCGCCTGGGCCTGCCGTTCCTCCCGGTGCGCAAGCCGGGCAAGTTGCCCGCCGCACGCATGTCCATCGAGTATTCGCTCGAATATGGGAACAGCCGGCTCGACATCCACGAGGACGCTTTAACGCGAGGGACCCGCGCCTACATCGTAGATGACCTGCTGGCCACGGGCGGAACGGCGCGCGCGGCGGCCAAACTGGTGGAGATGATCGGTGGGGTCGTCGCCGGCCTGGGCTTCGTGATAGAGCTCGAGGCGCTGGCGGGCCGCGAGGCGCTGCAGGGCTACGAGGCCACCAGCCTTGTGCGGTACCAGTAGTGGCGCTGCGCGTGGCTGGCCGCGAAGTCCGTATTGGGCTCTGGTACGACTTCCGCAACCCGCCTGAGTGGCGCCAGCCGTGGGCAGAGCTGTACGCACGGACGCTGGAGCAGATCCAGTACGCCGAACGCCTCGGCTTCGACGACATCTGGACGAGCGAGCACCACTTCACAGAAGACGGCTACTCGCCAGCGCTGCTTCCCCTCTGTGCGGCGATCGCCGCGCGCACCAGCCGCGTGCGCATCGGCACCAACGTGCTCCTGCTGCCACTACACGACCCGCTGCGCGTCGCCGAGGACGCGGCCACCGTCGATATCATCAGCGGCGGGCGGATGGACCTGGGCGTGGCCGGGGGCTATCGCCTGGAGGAATTCGAAGGCTTCGCCATCGACCGGCGTTCGCGTGCGCGCCGCATGGAAGAAGCCGTAGCGGTCATTCGCAAGGCCTGGGCGCCGGGCGCCTTCACCTTCGAAGGCAGGCACTACCGCTACACCAACACCGATGTCACCCCGAAGCCGCTCCAGGATCCGATGCCGTTGTGGATGGGCGGGCTCGCCGAGCCGGCCATCCGCCGGGCCGCGCGTATCGGCGATGGGCTGCTCGCCGCCGGCAACGTCGTTCCCACGTACCTGGACGAATTGGAGCGCGCCGGCAGGGCCGCCGCGCCGCGCCGCATCGCGCTCTCGCTGCCCTGGGCGCTGGTCGCCGACGACCCCGACGAGGCCTGGGCGGAATGCGCGCCTCACCTGCTCTATCAACGCCAGCACTACGCTCGCTGGTTCACGGCCGCGGGCATGGCGCTCTTCGAGAGCATCCCGCAAGCGGCCGCTGAGATTCGCCAGCGCAACGCAGATATCGTGGTGACGCCCGCGCGGGCGCTCGAAATCGTCAGCCGTCTTTGCGCGGAACTGCCGGTCACGCACCTGTACTCGTGGGCCGTGCCGCCCGGCATGCCGCCGCGCCGGACGACGCGATCGCTCGAACTGTTCGCGCGTGCCGCAACATCCATGCCGTAACGTCGCGCGGACGGACCGTATCAGTTTCATCGCCACTCGCACGGGCTTCCGTGCGGTGGCCTTGTCAGGTGGCGATCAGGTGCTACCGTGCGTTCATGGATGGGAAGACGCGAGAACTGCGTCTCGCGATGGCGCTCTACCGCACGACGAACGCCCTCGTCCGCCAACTGGATCGGCGGCTCTTGCGCGACCACGATGTGACCTTCATCCAGGCGATCACCTTGATGGCGATCGGCAGTTTCGTTCGGCCGCAGCCGAACCTTGTGGCCACCTTCCTATCGCAGCAATCGCAGACCGTGACGGGCGTGCTCGACAGGCTGGAGCGGGCGGGCCACGTGCACCGCTTCCGGGACCTCGATGACCGCCGGGCTGTGCGCCTGGAATTGACAGACAGCGGCCGCCGCCTGGCCGATGCGGCCGAAGCGACGCTCCAGCGCCACGCCTCTATGCTCTTCGGCTCCATCGAAGGGCGGCTCGTGCCGCAGTTGACGAACGAACTGGAAGCGGTCGAGCTTTCCATTGGTACGCCGCCGCCTGAATAGCACCGTACACTGGCAGCCGTGACAGGTGAGGTGGTCGCCTTGCGCGTTCGCCGCCGCCAGGGGCTGGACGTCCTGGATCAGACGCTGCTGCCGGGCGAAGAGCGCTATATCCGGCTCGATGACGTGCCCACGCTGTGCGAGGCGATCACGTCGCTGCGCGTGCGGGGCGCGCCGTTCCTGGGGATCATTGGCGCCTATGGGGTGGCGATTGCGAACGAGGCAGCGCGCTCGTTGGCGGCTCTTTCCGCTGCGGCCGAGAGGATCGTCGCGACGCGGCCGACGGCGGCGGACCTTGCGTGGGCCGTGCGGGGCGCGCTCGCGGCCGCCCACGCGGCGCCACCGGTTGCCCGTGCGGATGCGCTCTGGGACTTCGCGGACGCACTCCTGGCAAGCCGCGGGGCCGCCGACCAGACCATCGCCGACGCGGGTGCAGGGTTGCTGGCGCCGGGAACAGCCGTGCTCACTCACTGCAACGCGGGCGCGCTCGCGACAGGCGGCATCGGCACCGCCCTCGGCGTCATCCGCGTCGCGCATGAACGGGGGCTGGTGGAGCGCTGCCTTGTCACGGAAACGCGGCCGCTGTTGCAGGGCGCGCGGCTGACGGCCTGGGAGCTCCAGCGGCTGGAGATTCCCACGACGCTGCTGCCGGATGGCGCCGCTGCTTCCCTTATCGCCTCCGGGCGGATCGGCGCGGTGGTGACGGGCGCCGATCGCATCGCCGCCAACGGCGATAGCGCAAACAAGGTGGGGACGCTCGGGCTCGCGCTGGCGGCCGGGTACGCAGGCGTGCCCTTCTATGTCGCGGCTCCCTCCTCCACCATCGACCCCACCTGCGCGCATGGCGGCGACATCGCGATCGAATTCCGGGAGGCGGGCGAGGTGGGCGGCTTCGCGGGCGTGCGCTGGGCGCCCGATGGGCTCGATGCCTACAACCCGGCCTTCGATGTAACTCCCGCGACGCTGATCGGCGCCATCATCACCGAGTGTGGGGTGCTGTGGCCGCCATTCGCGCCCGCAATCGCCGCGCTTCCACGAAAGCGATGAAATCCGCGACCGGCTACACTGTGGCCTGATCCTGCGCGCCCCGGGAGCGATTGCACGTGCCAGCAGCGGTGGACCTGGCTGTGGTGGGCGGCTCCGGCCTCTATGAGATGCCGGGCCTGCGTGCCATCGAAGAGGTGGCGATTGATACACCCTTCGGCGCCCCCAGCGATGCCATCCGCATCGGCGAGTTGGAAGGCCGGCGGGTCGCGTTCCTCGCACGCCACGGCCGCCACCATTCGCTCCTGCCCGGTGAGCTGCCCCAGCGGGCGAACTTCTGGGCGCTCAAGTCACTCGGAGTAGAGCGCGTGCTCGCCATCTCCGCGGTTGGCAGCTTGCGCAAGGACTTTCGGCCCGGCGATTTGGTGCTCCCGGATCAGATCATCGACCGCACCAGCGGCCAGCGGCCGAGTTCGTTTTTCGGCGAAGGCGTGGTCGCGCACGTGGGCATGGCGGAGCCGTTCTGCCAGGCCCTGCGCGTCGCTGCCCTGGCAGCCATCGGCGAAACGGGTGCGCCCGCGCATGATCGTGGCGCCTATGTCGTCATCGAAGGGCCGGCCTTTGGCACACGCGCCGAAAGCGAGCTCTACCGGCAGTGGGGCGCGGCCATCGTGGGCATGACGGCGCTGCCGGAAGCGAAGCTCGCACGCGAGGCCGAGCTCTGCTATGCCATCATCGCCACGGTTACCGACTACGACGCCTGGCACGCCGGCCACGAGCCGGTGGATGCGAAGACCGTCTTCGCCGTGCTGCAAGAGAACGTCGAGCGCAGCCGGGAGGTCGTGCGGCTGCTCGCCAAGACACCACCCCGGCAGGGCGGGTGCGCGTGCGTCACAGCCCTCGATGCGGCGCTCGTGACGCCGCCAGCAGCGATCGGCGCGGCTGCGCGCGAACGGCTGAGCCCGATCCTCGCGAGGCGCCTCCAGGGGGTGCCCGCGTGACGCTCCTCGTGTCCGGCTGGGTCGCCATCGATGACATCGAGACACCGTTTGCGAAAGTGGAGAACTGGCTCGGGGGCTCAGCCACGTGCGCGGCCCTGGCTGCATCGCTGTTCACGGATGTGCGGCTCCTGGCGGTGGTGGGCGAAGATTTCCCCGATGAGATGCGTGCGCAGTTGCAACGGCCGCGCATCGACCTCAGCGGCCTGGCCACCATCACGGGGGGCAAAACGAGCCGCTGGGGGGCCCGCTACCACTACGACATGAACACGCGCGATACCTGGTACCCCGAACTCGGTGTGAGCGTGGCGCACCTTCCCGACCTGCTGCCTCAATGGGCCGACTGCTCGGCCGCTTGCCTGGCCGCGGGCGACCCCGTGTACCAGCGCCGCCTGCTCGCGAGCCTCACAGCGCCGCGGGTGACGCTTGTGGACACCATCAAGATGTTCATCGACGAATCGCTCGACGAACTGCGCGAGACGATGCGCGTGGCCGACTTCGTGACGCTCAACGAAAGCGAGGTGCGGCAGATAGCGAAGCTGGCGAGCATTTCCCGGGCGGCGCGCATGCTGCAGGCCCAGGGGCCGCGAGGCGTTATCGTGAAGCTCGGAGAGTACGGAGCCGCCTTGGCGAGCGCTGACGATTACTTCGTCGCGCCGGGTTACCCGCTCGAGGAAGTGATCGACCCGACCGGTGCAGGCGACGCCTTCGCGGGCGGCTTCATGGGCTACCTGGATTCGGCCGAAGCGATAACGCCCGCGGAAATCCGCAGAGCGGTGGTGTACGGTTCCACGACGGCTTCGTTCGCCGTCGAAGGCTTCGGTCCTGCGCGGTTGCTGCCGCTTACGCGCGAAGAGGTCGATATTCGCTACAGGGAGTTTCGTGCTCTCACCCATTTCGAGGCGGGAGAGTAATGGCCGAGCGCGAAGTACGGTGGCAGGGGACGGCGCGGCGCGGCCTGGACTACGTGGTGCAGCACCTGGAGAGCCGCGAACGCATCCGCGCGCTGCTTGTCCCGCGGATCGAATACACGGCCTACGCTCTCGGACAACTGGAGCCGGGTCTGGTCGAACGCACGCATTGGTACTGGGCACGGGGTGATACGGGCACGGGCCTGGTG
>JBPCLM010000029.1:0-10794 GCA_051003295.1 Tepidiformaceae bacterium
CACCTCCTCCAGCGTCTCCAGGTCGCCCAAGCGCTCCCGCCACGCCGACGGCAGCGTGAGGTAGGTCGCGCCGGTATCGACAAGCCCCTCGAAGTGGATCGTCCCGCCCGCCCGTGCCGGGTTCGGCACGGTCGCATAGGAAACAACCTTGCCCATGATGCCATCGTACCATCGCGCGGACGCATTCCGCGGCTGGAGCGGGCCGTCCCGCCCCTTCGCCTCGCCCGCTGCTATGCCCGCAGCGTCCGCACCGCCATCGGCTCCGCCCTCCCGCGTATCGCGACCACGCGCCGCTCGGGCTCCGGGTCAGGCGGGGAAACCGATGCGTACAGCTCGTCGCTTAGCACCAGCTCACCCGCGGCCGCGAGCCCCTGCAGCCGCGACGCCGTGTTGATGGTGTCGCCCAGCGCCGTGAAATCCACGATCCCCTGCGCGCCGACGTTCCCGCAGAACGCCGGGCCCGCGTGCGCAGCGACCCCCAGCGGCAGCCACGGCTCGCGTCCGCCCTCCGCGCCCACCGCTTTCAGGAGCGCCAACCCGGCCTCGCACGCCTTTCGGCGGTAGTCGGGTCCGGCTATCCCGGGGATGAAGAGCGCCATCACCTCATCGCCGATGAGCTTGTCGATCACGGCGTCGTGGTCGATGAGCACTTCCGTCGCCACGGCATAGAACCGGTTGAGCCGCTTCGCGAACGTTGTCGCATCCAGCTGCTCACCCATCCCCGTCGACCCGCGCAGGTCCGCGAAGAGCACGGCAACGTCCACGAGCGCGCCCCCGGGGGGCAGCTCGTCGAGGCAGCGCCCGCAGAGATTCGGGTTCTTGCGCGATGGGCGAAACCCCATGAGCCCGAAAACCTTCCCGCCGACTCCCCCGAACGGGCTCACGCACACCTTGCAGCGCGGCGCCGAGGGCATATGCTGGAAAATCGTGCGAACGATTCTGGGCCACCCATGGCCAAGCGTGAGCATTTCCAACCACTGCGGGTCGGATTCTGGCACGGCTTCTTCGGTGGTGGGGTGCATTGCGCAGCAGAATAGCACATCGTTGCCGGCCTCGCCGGCCTGCCCGTAATCGCGCCAGCGGAACAGCGCCCGAGGGCCCCGGCCCCTGGCGGGGCGCAACGACCGCGGCGGTTGGGCTGGTATAATCGCTTGGGAAATAGAGATGATGCGCGTCTTGAAGGGCGAGGTTGACGATGACGGCCGTATTCGCGTGCTCGAATCCGTGCGGCTTGAGTGCGGCACCACGGTCGTCGTCACTATAGACGACGGTGACGACGACCTCATGGCGGCCGATCTGGTCATCCTGAGCGCGCCCGCGCTGGCGAAGGACTGGAGCAACCCCGAGGAAGATGACGCATGGTCCCATCTTCAGTTGGCGCAGTAGTTCTCGTTCGATTTCCCTACTCGGACCTTTCGTTGACCAAGCTGATACCGGCAATAGTGCTTGCGTCTGCCGGCCGCGGGGACTGGCTGCTGTGCCAGGTGACCAGTGTTGCCTACGGTGATCGCCCCGCTGTTCCCATTTCAGACGCAGACTTCGCCTCCGGTTCGCTCTTGCGGCCGAGTTTCGTTCGCCCACTCCGGCCTTTCACCGCCAGCGAAGACATAATCCGCGCCCAGGTCGTCGAACTTCGACACGATCGCCTGGTTGAGATCGCCGCGGTGCTGGCGGGCGCCTTGCCACAACCGCGCCCCGCAAGCTGAGGCCCACCCCCCGCCGCCCCACTGCTACAATCCCCACATGCGCGTCACCAAGATGCACGGCCTCGGCAACGACTACATCTTCGTGCGCCCCGAGGCCGAACGGGACTGGCCCGAGGTGGCCCGCCGCATCAGCGATCGCCACTTCGGCGTCGGCGGCGATGGGCTCATCCTCGCGCTCCCGTCCA
Source organism: Tepidiformaceae bacterium (assembly GCA_051003295.1). Classification (GTDB taxonomy): domain Bacteria; phylum Chloroflexota; class Dehalococcoidia; order Tepidiformales; family Tepidiformaceae. The sequence continues at coordinate 1,892 of JBPCLM010000029.1, forward strand.
GCATCGCCGACCTGCGCATGCGCATGTTCAACGCCGATGGCTCCGAGGCCGAGATGTGCGGCAACGGCATCCGCTGCCTCGCGCGCTACGCCGTCGAAGAAGGCATCGTCGCCCCCGGCGCCGCCACCGTGACCATCGAGACGCTCGCCGGCGTCCTCACCCTGGAACTCTACCGCGAAGGCGGCGCCGTCACCTCCGCGCGCGTCGATATGGGCCGCCCGCGCCTCGATCCCGCCAGCCTGCCGGCGAACGTCGAAGGGCCCGGCCCGGTGCTCGAACTGCCGCTCGAAGTGGGCGGCATGCCCCTCAGCCTCGCCCTCGTGAGCATGGGCAACCCCCACGCCGTCCACTTCATCGAATCCAGCATCGAAGCGTTCCCGCTCGAACGCGTCGGCCCCCTGGTCGAGCACCACCCGCTCTTCCCCCGCCGCACCAACTTCCAGGTCGTACAGGTGGTCGATGGCGGCCACGTCCGGCACCGTGTCTGGGAGCGCGGCAGCGGCATCACGCTCGCCTCCGGCACGAGCGCCGCCGCCGTTTGTGTGGCCTCGCGCCTGCGCGGCTTCACCGGAGATCGCATCACCGATTCGCTCCCCGGCGGCGACCTCACGCTCGAATGGGACGGCCACGGCTCCGTCTTCATGACCGGCCCCGCCACCCGCGTCTTCGATGCCGACTGGCTCGAAGCGTAGTTCGGCGAACCCCCGCCACTACCGGCTACGGCCCTATCCCCACCAGCCTCCACCGGCCCAGTCCCACGCCTCGCCAGGCGGTCTGGCCCACATCTCACCATAGTTCCAATAGTAGTGGCGGTCGGCACAGTCGCGGTATATGCCCCCGTCCGCGTTGCTGGTGCCGTAGCTCACGTCCGGACCTGTATATTGTTCTGAATAGGCATATGCGACCGCGGCCCCTCCAGCGCAGGAGTCCATTCCCCAGGACCTCGTCCAGTGCCAGTCCACGACCTTGGTCTGATAGCTGGCGTCTACGGTCCAGGCATCGGACCAGGTAGCCGCCTGCAGACTCGTCGATTCGAACGAGAGGCAGGTCCGGCCGCTGATATAGGTGCTCGCGGGACCGGGGTTCAACGCCGCGTTGAAAACCACCTAACGGCAGTCCCATGGCAGCCAGGCTGCATGAGCAAGCCGGACCCCGCCCATGAACGCTGCGGCCGCCAAGATCACCAGAGTAATGATGCCGGCCACCCGAGAGCCCAGGTTCAGTGTTCCCATTGCGATACCCCTGTCAGCGATTCGGCGGCGGCGCCGGCGTTGCAACAGCGCCAGGCACGTCGCCGCCCGGGGCGGGCTGTTCGTCAGGGCGCGACAATGACGTGCACGCCGCCAGCGCGGCAATTGCGTAGGGTGGCAAGCTATCGACTCGTTCGAGAACAGAAAGCTTGCGCGACTCAAGGACGACCTCGCTCCCATCGCTCCGGGTGCCAATCGACAGCTCGGCGCGCATCTGTCCCGTGCTTGCTTCGATGAACGCGACCAATCGAGTCTCCGAGAAGTCGCCGGTCGGACCGCCCTTCCTGTTGCGGATGAGCGTCTGCTGGCCAGCCACGCCCGCCAGCCCCGCTAGCTGCAACTCGATAGTGCTGGGCTTATGCTCCCGGAATCCTGCTGCCGCGCGCGCCTCGCTCGACGCCACGGGCAGACCCGAACCGTCGATTGGGGGCTGCGGGAACGGCTGCGAGCACGCCAGCCCGTCCGAAGGCCGCTTGAACCAGTTGAGCGCCGTTGTTTGGCCGTCAGAATACTGCTCTTGCCAGAGCGAGCCGTCCGGCTTCTTCGCCACTGTCAGCGAGCGCTTAGCGAGGCCGTCGGGGCCGATCTCAACCCACCGGTCCGTGAACAACCTGGACTGCTCCTGGGCGTACGGGAGCCCGCCGGCCCGGCGGTAGTCGTAGTTGAGATACTCGTCGATCTGGTAATGGACGACCGAGCCGGCAAAGACGATTGCCGGCGCATCCCTCAGCCGCGGTGGCGGGCCCGGCTCGCGGTCGGCCTTGAGCTGCTGCCCTCCATACCACACGCCCACCCCCAAGAAGGCACCGAGTCCTAGAGCGACCACGACCAGCCGTGCGGCAGCCATCAAGCGAACGTGAGGCATGGCAGAACAAGTCCCCCAATCGAATCGCGAGAGGATTGTAGAGAGAGAGAGAGAGATGTCAACAAGCAGCGCCAGGGTCTCACCTTCGCTCGCTCGCCGCCGCGCCCCCTCCGTTACGATCGCCGCACCAACAGCCAATGGCCAAGAGCGAACAGCCACCCGCACCTCGCCCTCCTGTTGCCTGACACCCCCGCTTGCCGCCTAATACCCCCATGTTCGATTTGGGCACCGACTGGTGGGAGATCATCCTCCGCACCGCAGTCGTCTACGCTGCCGTCCTCGTCGGTATCCGCGTCACCGGCAAGCGCCAGATCGGCCAGATGGCCCCTTTCGACCTCGTCGTCATCATTCTTATCGCCAACGCCGTCCAGAACGCCATGGTCGGTCCGGATAACTCGCTCAGCGGCGGCTTGATCGCGGCCGCCGTCCTGCTCGGCATCAACTTCCTCGTCAGCCGGGCCACCGAGGGCATCCCGCTCTTCCGCCGGGTCGTCGAAGGGACGCCCCAGGTGCTCATCGCAGGCGGCAGGGTCATCCACAAGACCTTGCGCAAAGAAGGCGTCGACATGGTCGAGCTTGAACAGGCCGTACGCGAGCACGGCATCGAGCGCATCGAGGAAGTTCAGCTCGCCGTCCTCGAAGTCGATGGCAGCATCTCCGTCGTCCAAAAGGACGGCCGCTCCCTGCGCACCAATCCTCCTCCCGCCAGCCCAAGCAGAAGTAACCCGCCGGGGCCGCCCTGAGCCCTCGCCCCCGCGCCCACCCTCCGTTACGATCGCCCCCACCACCACCCAACAGCCACGAGCCAGCCATGCGCCTCGCCCGCCGCGTCGAATCGCTCCCGCCCTACCTCTTCGCCGAAATCTCGAAGAAGATCGCCGCGCGCCGCGCCCTCGGCCACGACATCGTCACCTTCGGCATCGGCGACCCCGACCTCCCAACGCCCCCGCACATCCTCGCCGCCCTGCACAAGGCCGCCGATGACCCCGCCAACCACCGCTATCCCGAATCCGAAGGCCTCCCCGAACTGCGCCAGTCCATCTCCGACTGGTACGAGCGCCGCTTCGAAGTGCGCTTCGACCCCCAGAAGGAAACCCTGCCCCTCATCGGCTCCAAGGAGGGCATCGCGCACATGGCCCTCTGCCTCATCGACCCCGGCGATGTCGCCCTCATCCCCGACCCCGGCTACCCCGTCTACGAAACCGGCACGCTCTTCGCAGGCGGCGAAATCCACCGCCTCGATTGCACGCGCGAAGGCGGCTGGAAGCCCGATTTCGACGCCATCCCCACCGCCCTCGCCGATGCCGCGCGCCTCATCTGGCTGAACTACCCCAACAACCCCACGGGCGCCGTCGCGGACTTCGATTTCTTCGAACGCGCAATCGCCTGGGCCAGGCGCCACGATGTCGTCATCTGCCACGACAACCCCTATTGCGATGTCGCCTTCGATGGCTACACCCCCATCTCCATCTTCCAGGTGCCCGGCGCGCGCGATGTCGCCGTCGAATTCAACTCCTGGTCCAAGATCTACAACATGACGGGCTGGCGCATCGGCATGGTGGCCGGCAACGCCACCCTTATCGATGCCCTCATGCGCCTCAAGTCGAACATCGATAGCGGCATCCCCCAGGCCATCCAGCGCATGGCCATCGAAGCCGTCTACGGCCCCCAGGATTGCATCGACGACCACAACCGCATCTACCAGCGCCGCCGCGACGCCATCGTTGCCGCCCTGCGCGCCCTCGGCCTCGAAGTCGATACCCCCCGCGCCTCGCTCTACGTGTGGGCGAAGCTCCCGCCGGGCATCACCAGCGCCGAATACGCCGCCCGCCTGATCGAAGACATCAGCGTCGTCGTCACCCCCGGCCGCGGCTACGGCCTCAACGGCGAAGGCTACATCCGCCTCTCCGTCACCATCCCCGACGACCGCCTGGCCGAAGGCCTGCGCCGCCTCGCGGGCTGGGGCGGGCTGTAACCAACGTTAACTCCCCCTCGCCCGCGACACAGGAGTCGGGAGAGGGGGTCGGGGGGTGAGGGCCGTGCCATACGTCCACAACATCCCCGCCGCTCGCCGCCTCCGCAGACCTCAGACCGCCACCGAAGCCGCGCTCTGGGAGGGGCTTCGCGATAGGCGCTTCCTCGGGCTGAAGTTCCGCCGCCAGCACGCCATCCACAACTTTGTCCTCGACTTCTACTGTCCCGAACTCCAGCTCGCCATCGAAGTCGATGGGCCTGTCCACGATGACCAGGAGCAGCGCACCCGCGACCACGACCGCCAGCAGTCAATGGAAGCCCGCGGCATCCGCTTCATCCGCATCCCCACGGCCTCCATCACCGCCAACATCGACGACGTCATCTCTCAACTTGCCACGTCCATCTCCCCCTTGCGTTCCAGTGCCAGAGAAGATGCTTGCGTTGCAACCTCCCCCTCGCCCGACTCCTGCGTCGCGGGCGAGGCAGAATCCCTACCCAGGGGGTGAGGGCCGCGCTGTTCGTTCGGAACTCGGGAGGCTACCGCTCACACCCGCCCTCACCCCTGCCCTCTCCCGACCCGGCAGGAGAGGGAGCATCATTCGCCTCGTCCATCTCCCCCCTCTCGTTCCAGTGGCAGAGAGGATGCTTGCATTGCAACCTCCCCCTCGCCCGCGACGCAGGAGTCGGGAGAGGGGGCCGGGGGGTGAGGGCCTACCGACCCCACCGTTGGCAGCGGGACCCAGAAGACCAGGCCCTGCGTCATCATCCCGTCGGCGGGGCTCGCCGTGGTGACGCCGTACTTCTGAGTAAGGCCGGTCGACCGAAGGCGGAGCTTGCGCACTATTGACTTGCGAACACACGTCCTATATTGTTTCTCCACAACCACTGTGGGAGGAGAATATGGCATCCATAAATCGATCGGACCAGGACGCGGATGGAGCTGTGGCGCTACTGGTGGAGACAGCTGGCAAGCGCCTCCGCCAGTGCAGTGTCGACCTTGCAGACGCCACCAAGCAACGAGAGGCTCTCGACGAACGCATTCGGAGGCTTCGCGGCGAGTCGACCAAGCTCCGGGCGATTCTGGATGAGTACCGCGGCGCGTCTTCAAGCGCTGCCAGCCCGGTTCCCCTGGACGACAAGCGCCGCAGCCTCGCCGACGAGGTAGTTGAACTACTCAGGGAACTGGGCCGGCCACTGCACTACCGAGACATCGAAGAAGCCCTTAGGTCCCGTGGAAAGTATCACGGAGGCGGGAAGGACCCGGCTAACGCGCTTCTTGCGACATATTTCAATGACCAACGGCTCGAGCGCCCGTCCCGGGGCACGTACGCGTTCAGCGGCCTGGGCAGGCAGCGGGCTGTTCGTGTCGGTACGCGGCGGAACACTCCGCGGCAACCGTAGTGAACCGACTTCCGAATTTCAAGATTGCCGCACTGGCTCTATGGGAGATGGGCGGCGCATCGGAGCGAGTCGAAACCGAAGACGTCGCGGCGGTCTGCTGGAAATGGGCACCCGAACGTTTTGGATGGAAAAAGTACCCTCAGTTCCCGGACATCCGAATCGTGGCGGAGGCGCTGCGGGATGCCAAGAAGGCCAAAAACGGAGAGCTTGCAAGCGGCGATGAGAGGGGGGGCGGTTGGACGCTAACGCCCGCAGGAGTCGCTTGGATTGCTTCTTCGCCTGAGCTCCTGTCGCAATTCGCCATGAGCTCAGGTCGCTCGATATTAAGCCGCCAAAAAGAACAGCTACTTCGCTCTCTGCGAGCGCACCCTGCGTTCGAAGCTTGGAAGGGAGGGTGCAGTGCGAATCGTTTCACCGTCGCGGATGCCTCTGGCCTCACCGCCGATTCCCCCACCGTTGTGGTCGTTTCTCGATTGAACGAGCTGCTGAGCGCCTCGGCAGTGCATGGTGATCAAGAACTACAGGAGTTTATCAAATGGCTGCTCGCCCAAGCCTGAGGCAAGGAACCCTTCAACGAACGAGCCGGGCAATACGCCAAGATTGGGAGCTTGCCATGGGCTCGGATCCCATTCGAGCAATCATCGAGGCGGTCACTAATTCTGACGACGCATACAGCCGACTTCCCCGCGCCAGAAAGGGCGACATCCGAATCGAGGTCGAGCGACGCCGAAAGGGTGCGCCCACCGTCATTTGCGTCAAGGACAGGGCTCGCGGGATGACAATCGACGAGATGGTGGAGTACCTCGGCACTGAAGGGCTTCGAAGTAGTGGATTTCAGGATCGCCTCGATGTCCGGGGTCTTCTGGGCCGCGGCGCCAAGGATTGCGCGCACTTCGGGATCACGGAATGGATTAGCCAAAGCGCCGGGAACAGAGCCCGGTTCACCCTGAACCCGAACGGCAACTGGGAATCTGAGTGGCTGGAGAACGTTAGTTCGAATGAACACGGCACAGCAATGACGGTTAAAGTAGAGTCCCAGTTCACCGTTCGCAGCCACCAAAAACTACGCGAAGACTTGCAGCGTCACTACGCCTTGCGGCCGATACTTATGGATCGGCGCGGCAGAGACGTTCGGCTCGTGGATACCACCAACCGTCAAGACGATCATTTGGTCTACACACCGCCTTCGGGAAGCATCGTGGAAAAAGTAGTCATCGACGTTCCCGGCTATCCGGGCGAGTACATTCGGGTGATTCTGAATAGGTCCACCGAGTCTCTCGACGACGGAGCCGGACGCGAGTACTGGCGCCATGGCCTGCTCATTACGAGCGGGCGAGCGGCCTACGACATTTTCGGTGGCAAGTTCGAGCGCGAACCTTGGCGGCAATATCTCGGTCGCTTCTTTGGCGAGGCCGATATACCCGGCATAGCGGAATTCATTCGGCAATACGACGACGTCCTTGAGAGCGAAGCGGCACCACCAGAAACGAACCCCATCCGGCTCGTTTCACGGGATCGCCGCGGGCTGGTTGAGAGGTCCGAGCATCCCTTCGTTGAGGCGGCTTGGTCGGCGCTTGAGGCATTCCTCCAGCCGCACATCGAGGCGCTCAAGTCAGCCGAAGAAGCCGGCGAACAGGGCCACCTATCCGAGGACACGCGCCGTCGCCTCAGGGAGCTGGGCCGGTTACTCGGTCAGTTCTTTGAAGACGAGGAGGACAATTCTGGCAACGGGGCCACAGAGCGAGCGCTTCCGCCTCTCGGCGTGTCGATAGTCCCGAGCAGTTTGCTGCTGAAACCAGAAGCGTCCGGAACGGTCACGGTACGCTTCCGCGCCAACGCCTGGTCCGACCTCCCGCTGGCCCCTCAAGCACACATGTGGGCGGTGGAGGGCACAGCGAAGATACAGTCGCCTGACTTCGAACTTCAAGACCGCGGGGGGTATTTCAGTCGCAGCGTCGTCATTGGAGCTGTGCCCGAGAACTCAGTATCGCTAATCCGCATTGAGGTCGAAGGCCAAAGTATCGAGTTTCTAGCCGAGTGTCGGCAAGTCGATGTCCCAGAAGTCACGACTCTCCGGTTTGAGCATTCGGAATACAAGTCTCGCGAAGGCCAGCGAAAGCTTGTCCGATTACTCGCCCCGTGGTCATTCGTGGCTGACGATCCTGATGTAGCGGTCTCAGCAACCGGCGGCGGAGCCATACTGGAATCGGCTGTTGCCCACTTCGGTTGGGATGAGTCGCGGCGGTGCGGAACCGCCCCCATTCGAGTCCGGGGTCGTGGGGTCGGTAGCAGATCCACGCTCAGGGCAGTCCTCGGTGAGCAGAAATGCGAGGCCAAGTTCATCATCACCGCCGATGCGCCGGCTTCCATTTCGGTGGAGCTTAAGCCGGAAGAATACCCCCAGAGGGCCGTGTGGGATGGAAACACCTTGAAAGTGTCGGCGCTCGATAGATCGGTTCAGCGGTGTCTAGGGCCGCGCAGTCAGAAGTGGCCTTGGCAGCATTCCATCCACTTTCGGACGATGCTCGCCGAGATTGTGGCGTTCCATTCCGCCCGGCGCTTGATTGAGAACACCCACGCGCAAAGTAGGCCTCCGGCGTCAGAACTCTACCGGTTGCACATGCAACTGGAGCAGCGCTGTCTACCTCGCATTCACGCCGTGCTCGTCAACGCGTCGGAGATCAAGGACGCGGCCAAGGCATCCGGTGCCTAACCCCCTGCCACCTCCCCCTTCCCCCTGCGCCTCCCCACCCCGCACCCTCCCCCCAGGCCCAGCGCCGCCCGGCCCCGGCCAGCCGGTAAAGGCCCCCATTGGTTCAACCAATGTTTTTTTCTCGCCGAACCTGAAATCCCGAGGCAACCAATCAGCCCAGCGCACTCCTACGTCGATGGAGGCGGCCACCCTCAGCAGTCAGGCCTCAGGACCAAGCACTAAGCACTAAGCACTCCGCGGAGGCAACCAATGGCCCAGTGCCACTCCTACGTCGATGGACGCGCCTGCCGCATGGCCGCCCGCCAGGCTTCCGCCCACTGCATCGCCCACGACCCCGAATACCGCGATGAGCAGCACGCCAACTCCACCGCCGGCGGCGTCGCTTCTGCTGACGCCCGCCGCAAGCTCGAAGCCATCGACCTCGACTTCGTCTCCCTCACCGACCGCCCCTCCATCCAGGCCCTCCTCGATGCCGTCTTCCGCCAGGAACTCCTCGGCGAACTTCCCACCGCGCGCGGCCGCCTCCTCGTGCGCATGCTCTCCCTCGCCATCCGCAACCTCGACCGCGCCTCGCGCAACGGCCAAGACGATGCCCTCATCGGCGCCCAGGACGCCCGCACCTACGACAACGTCCGCGGCGCGTTCACCAGGGCCGCCCCGAACCTCCTCTATTCCGCCCACAGCAATGAGCGCGGTCGCG
>JBPCLM010000030.1:0-4939 GCA_051003295.1 Tepidiformaceae bacterium
AACCACTGTTGTGGGCCGGTTGGGTGGGAATGTGGGTTGTTAGGTGGCGGCCACCGACGGGCCGTCGTCGTCCACCATCAAACGCAACTGAAGGCCGGGCTCGCGGGAACTTTCGCGCGGTTGCACCTGACGATCGTACCTGTACCAGCCAGGGTTCGAAACCCGGCGCCCGTTCGAGCGCGGGAAACCTGTGGCGTAGCATGCGACGCCATGGAGCCGCGTCCGTGTCACTCACAGCCAGCGAGGTAGCGACGTGGTCCATCGAAACCACACGCGATCCGGTCGTGGGTTTCGCCGCCAACGAACTGCGGGCGCACCTGGCATCGCTCGGGGCCGGCCCAAGAACGGCCGCGGGTCGCATCATCCTTGAAGCAGGGCAAGGCGAGCAGGACGGGTTCACCCTGTCGGTGCACGAGCGCGAACTCCGCCTGTCGGGCGATAACGCCCGCGGGCTGCTCAACGCCGCCTATTGGGTGCTCGAAGGGCTCGGTTTCGGCTGGGTAGAGCCCGGCGAGCGGGGTGCCTGCTTCGCCGCTGGGGCGTCGCTCGCCGAGGGCACGTATCGCGAGACGCCCTCGTTCCCTGTGCGGACGCTCATCCTCGGGCAGGACGCGCTCCACGATGACTGGCCGGTTTGGCTGGAATGGGCCAGCCGCAACCGCTTCAACGACCTCTTCTTCCACGACACGCCACCCAGCGTCCTCGGGCGCCCTACTCCCCGGCCGGCGGCGGCCGAAGCCCTCGCGGCCGACGGCAGGGGTTGGCTTTTCGAACGTTGGGACGCGGACCGCCCGGCCATCGTCGCTGCCGCCCGTGAGCGCGGGATGACGCTGCAGTTTGGCGGTCATCACCTCGCGGCGCTGATGCCGCGCTCCCACTTCGAGACGAACCCCGAATGGTTCCCGCTTCGAGGCGGCCACCGCGACCGACGCCATAACCTCTGCATGTCGTCGCCACGCGCCATGGATTGTCTGCGCGATGCGGCTGAGGGCTTCCACGCCCGCTTCGCAGGCGCGGGCGTTTACCACTTCTGGGCCGACGATATTCGCGGCGGCGGCTGGTGCGAGTGCCCCGGCTGCGAACGCCTCTCTCCCGCCGACCAGGCGCTGCGGGCCACGAACCAGGTAGCTGCCGCGCTCCCGCGCGTGCGTGTCGCGCACCTGGTTTACCACGACACCCTCGAGCCCCCGCGCGCTACCGAACCCCGGGAGAACGTCGTCCTGCTGTGGGCGCCGCGCAACCGCTGCTTTGCCCACGCCATCACCGGCGCGTCCTGCGCGAAGAACCGGGATGAAAACTGGGCGCCGTTCCAGGGCCTCCGGGAGCTCTCCCGGGAGAGTGCGGCTCCCCTCCACCTGTTCGAGTATTACAGCGACGCGATTCTCTTCAAAGGGCTCGCCCCGCCCCACCTCTCGGTCTTGCCCGCGGACGCGCGCGCCTACGCCGCCGCCGGCGCGGTCAACCTCCAGGACCTGGTCGTCGGCGACCGGCCCTGGATGGGGCCCCCGTGGCATGCGTGGTGGGCGGCCCGCTGCGCCTGGGATGCTGCCTCCAGCGCCGCCGCGGCTCTCGAGCGCTTCTGCGCGCTCGCCTTCCCGGGCGCATCCACAGCTATGGCCGCCTACTACGGCGCCATCGAGAGGGCCTCACTGCTCTTCCTCGACCTCCACGACCTCGCCCGCGTCCCGCGCCACGACGTGCTCGATTTCAGCGACTCCCCTCGCGCGACGCTCGCGCTGAAGGCCACGGAGGCGCTGCAAGCGGCCGGCAGGCTCGCCGCCGCGGAGGCGATGCTGACCGGGCTCGTCTGCGATACGCCCGCCGCTAACGCACGCCTCGATAGCGAGCGCATCCAGGCCCGCTTCGTCACCGCCTCCGCCGGTCACCTCGCTTCTCGCACCGCTGCATGGGATGCCGCACTCGCCGGTCGGCGTGATGCGGCGAGCAGTCTGCTCCGCGCGGCTGAACGGCATCTCGCCGCGATCCTCGATTGGGATGCACGCTGGAACGAGCCCGGCTACGCCGTCGTCACCCGCGGCATGCGCCGCGCGATACGCTTCCACACCGATAGCGTCGCGGCTCTGTTCTGAGTCTCTGCATCCGCTATCCCATGCCAAGTTCGTCCAGGCGGCGGTCACCGATGCCGAAATAGTGCGCCAGTTCGTGCAGGACGGTCTTGCGCACTTGCTCGCGCACTTCATCGTCGTCTTCGCACATGGTCTCGATTGGCTCCTGGTAGATGCTGATCTTGTCGGGAAGCACGAGGTTGTAGTTGCCGCCGCGGTGCGTCAGCGGCACACCGTGGTACAGGCCGAGGAGCGTCCGCCCGGCCCCCACGCGCGCGACCTTCCGGTCCCGGGCGGTGGGCCGCGTTTCGATGACGATATCCACGTTCTGGACCCGGCGCAGCAACGCCGGAGGCAACTCCGCCACGGCCTCTCGCACCAGTAGCCGGAAGTGCGCGCGTTCCAGGTCAGCGCAACGTGGGGGAGGCGCTCCACAACGTGCGGAAGCCCTCGCCCGTCACAGCGCCGCGCTGCTGCTCACGCTCCAGCGCGATCAGTTCGGCCAGCGCCTCTTCCGCCCGGCGCACTGCCTCCACGTAACCGCTATCGCTGACGCGCTGCATGATCTGGTCCCAGATCCCGGTCGTCTTGAGCGACGTCGTGAAGCGCGGCCACCAGACGGCCATGATCTTTTCGGGCGGCTTGAAACGCGGCCGAAGCCCCTGCAGGCTGCGGTATCGTTCCTCAATCGACTTCACCGGTTCCACCACCTTCACCAGCGGCCCATCGATCTCCGAACAGCGGAAATCGAGCAGCAGGCGGTGCCCCACCGAAACGAAACGGATCGCCACTACTTCGCCCGTCTGAACTGTCACTCCGATGTCGGCGAGGTCCATAGTGAAGTCGTTGTCCATGGTTCGGCAGTGTACGTGGTGGCTCTCGTTGCGGCCAGTGGGTGTGCCCCCACCGGGATGCGGCCCTTCCCCGGCTGCAACACGGTATTAGAATGGCTCCATGCCCGCGACTGATTCCGCTCGCGCTCGTGCCCGCCTCGAAGCGCAGATCGCCTCCATCGGGCCGCTGCGCGGCTCCGGCCCCAACCCCTTCGACTACCACCAGTGGGACGACCGCACCGTCGAAGTGCTCGCCGCGTTGTTCGGCAATCCTTCCCCGCAACTGTCGCGCTATCACGCAGCAGCCGGGGTCCGCGGACGGCTTCCCGGCGTCCGCGGCCAGGGCGACAACATGACCCTGAACATCCACGGCCAATGGGGCATCCTCGGCAGACTCGAACGCGCCGAGATAGTCCTGCGCGACCTCGTGGCCGCGCTGCCTGACGCCTGGCCGCCCACCCCTTAAGCTCGATGCCATGCAACTTGGCATCATCGGCCTGGCACGCGCGGGCAAGACGACCGTCTTCAACGCCGTCACGCGCGGGTCCGCCGAGGTCGGCGCCTATAGCGCCGGCTCGCAGCCGAACGTCGGTGTCGTCAGCGTCCCCGATGGAAGGGTGGACCGCCTCTCCGCCATGTACAGCCCCAAGAAGACGACCTACGCCACCATCCAATATGTCGATTTCCCCGCTGCTGGCGAATCGTTTGGCAAGGGCGAAGGCCCCGCGGGCAAGTTCATCAATGACCTCGGCCGCATGGATGCGCTCATCCACGTTGTGCGCGCTTTCGCCGACGAAACCGTCTCCCACCCCGAGGTCACCGTCGACCCGGGGCGCGACATCGCCACGATGGACCTCGAGCTGGCATTCGCCGACCTGGCCGCCATCGAGCGCCGTCTCCAACGCCTGGAGAGTGAACTGCGATCCATGAAGCCGGGCGAACGTGACCCGCTCCAGCGCACCCGCGACCTGCTCGCCCGCATGAAGGCGTCGCTCGAAGCGGAGGTACCCGTGCGCGAACAGGGGCTCACCACCGACGATTGGAAGCTGCTGGAGGGCTCCCAGTTTCTCACGGGGCCGCCGTTGCTCGTCGTCCTCAATATCGGCGAAGCGGACCTTCCCCGCCGGGCCGAAATCGAAGCTGAACACCGCGGGCGCTGGGCCGCTCCCGGCCGCGACGTTGCCGTTTTCAGCGGCCGCTTCGAAATGGAACTGAACGACTTGAACGACGACGATGCGGCCGAGTTCCGCGAATCGGCGGGCGTCACCGAGAGCGGCATGGCGGGCGCCATTCGCATCAGCTACGGACTGCTGGGACTGGTCAGCTTCCTCACCACCGGCCCCGATGAGTGCCGCGCGTGGACCGTGGCCGCGGGCTCAACCGCACCCGAAGCCGCAGGCAAGATCCATAGCGACCTGCGCCGCGGCTTCATCCGCGCCGAGGTCATCCGCTTCGATGACCTGATGGCCTGCGGCAGCGAAGCGGAGGCCCGCAAGCGTGGCCTCCTGCGCACCGAAGGCAAGCAGTACGTCGTCCAGGATGGCGACATCCTGAATATCCTCTTCAACGTCTAGCGCGAAGCTTCAGCCCCGCACCCACGCGGCGCCACGCGGCAGCCGCACCCGTTGCTCGCTCCAGAAGGCGCCGTTCGATGAACGGTTGCGTCCCGCTCGCTGTGGACCGCATTCAAGAACCTGGACCACCTCGCTCCACTGGCTCGCGAAGGCGAGAGGCGCGCCCAACTGTGCCTGCAACTCCTCCACGGGCATGCTGTCGAGGAACTGGCGCCCGAAGTAGTCGAGGCTCGCGCGCGGCAGGATGAAGCAATCGGCTTCAACGCCGGCCAGCGCACTGGCATAATCCTTGCCGCACAGCAGCCCGCTCACGTTCACCCGCTCGCCGAAGACGCTGTTGGCTATGCCGCGCACCTTGATGCGCGCCCCCGTCCGTTCTCCGATCCCCGCCGCCGTGCGCGCCAGCAGCGGGGCAATCAGCGCGCCGCAAGCGATGACCACGCGCCGCCCCGCGAACGGCTGCGAC
>JBPCLM010000031.1:0-3571 GCA_051003295.1 Tepidiformaceae bacterium
CATCAACTCCGTCGAAAGCATTACCGGCCCAATCAGCAAGATGATCTCCCACCACGGAATCGTCGCTGTATACGAATCATTCGATGAAGCGGACAAGGACGCGTTTCGCCGCGCCTATTCGGCGGCCTACCACCCTGCTTCGGAGGTACTCCGCGAGATCTACGACGAAGTCGCATCGGGCAACGAGATCCGCAGCGTGGTGATGGCAAACGAGCGCTTCGAACGCTATCCCATGGGCAAGATCGACGGCACACCGATGTGGAGCGTGGGGGAAGCCGTGCGCGCACGACGGGGGACCTTTCAGGCCCCGATCAACCCGCTCACCGCCGGCGTCTACATCGCAACGATGATGGCGCAGGTGGACCTGCTCAAGGAGAAAGGCCACCCTTACTCGGAAATCGCAAACGAATCCATTATCGAGGCTGTCGATTCACTCAACCCGTACATGCATTTCAAAGGGGTCGCCTACATGATCGATAACTGCTCGACGACGGCGCGACTGGGCGCGCGCAAGTGGGCGCCGCGCTTCGACTACATGCTGATGCAGCTGGCTATCCCTCGCATCGAACGGGGCGACCCCGCTGACCCGGAGCTTATCGCTTCGTTTGAAACGAACAGCATCCACGCGGTGCTGGCCAGGTGCTCTGAACTCCGCCCTGCGGTCGATATCGCCATCCTCGAGTGAGGGAGACCGGTGGGCGTTCACGGAAACGCGGGGTCCCCTGGCAGCCGCCTGTACAGCGCGACAGGACCGGGCCAATCCAACGACCGCGTCGTCAGGGCCAAAACTCTCAGGTCGGCAGGATTACCGGCTTTACGTGGCGCTCGCGACGATGAGCGAAGGGGTCGATGCCGATTTCGCGGAACATCCAGTAGCGCTCGATGACGGCCACGTGCTCATCCACGATCCGCACCCATTCGGCGTAGCGCGGCCGCCCCGGGTCGATGGAGTGCTCGCCCACGCTGCTGTGCTCGCCATGGTAGCTCGCCGTCAGGCGCGGCCTGCCGAAGAGGGGCCTGGGCGTCGCTTCGACGAGCGCATGGATGTTCTCGAAGCCGTGAGCGACTCCGTAGACGCTATCGATGTACACGGCGTTGGCGTCGAAGAGCGCCCCCACCGTCTCCGGGTCGTGCGTTGCCATCAGCTCCGCGGCGACTCTTCGTGTGCCTTCGACGCTCCCGCCTTTGAAGCCGAGCGCGTTCGTCATGGCGGCGGTGGCCGCCTTGTCGAGCTGGAGGTCGGGGATCATGCCGTACATGCGCCGTTCGCTGATGCCGAATTCGCCGACGCGGAAGACCTCCAGGACGCGCTGCGTGAATGCCCGCCAGTCCACGGCCTTGGCCTCGATGGTGGCGCGCACGACGACCACGTCGCCGTCGTCGATGTATTCCAGGTCGGTGTAGTTGCAGTCCGCGTAGTCGCGCAGGAACTCGCGATGCCAGTCCGCGATGGCGACGCTGTTGTGCAGGGTCGGCCCGCGGAACGAGTGGAAGACTGCGTCCGGCGCATGTCGCGCCTCTATCTCCGCGAAACGGTCGAAGTTTATGGCGGTAATGAGCGCGTTGACGGCATCGATGTTGCTCATGCGGGCGGGGCAGGCCTCTTCGACCAGGGTGCCGGGCGATTGTACCGCCAGTCACGAACGGGCGGTAGCGCAGGGAGGCGGCGCGAGACCGATGTTGGAGCGAAAGTTGAGATTCCCTTCACATCTCTCGCCGTTACCCGGTGAACGCCGAACCTCGGAGAGCACGGTACGCGCCGTGGGGCCAGACACAGTCCCCAAGCAACCGAAGGGGCGAGTGGTGGCCGCGAGCACCCCTCGAAGCCAGCGGTCTAAGGCGCTCTCTCTTCGCCATCGGGCGGCCCTGCTTCGAGTCTTGACAGCCGGTATACCATTGAAGGTTGGAAATCGATGCGATGGAGGTCGAGTCATGGCCGAGAGTGTCTACAAGATCATCGAGCTCGTTGGAACGAGCAGCGACTCGTGGGAGCGGGCGGCCGCAGCCGCCGTCGAACGCGCATCCAGTACGTTGCGCGACCTTCGCGTCGCCGAAGTGGTGGAGTTGGACATGCAGGTCGAGGATGGCAAGGTCACGCTCTACCGTGCCAAGATCAAGCTCTCATTCAAGTACGAAGAGCAGCCGTAGAATGCGGCCAGCGAGGAGTGACGGTGGTCAACGTAAGCATCAGAATGGCCGAGGCGGCGGACCGCGAGGCGATCCAACGCCTCTGGGAGATATCCGGCCTGAGCCGCGCCGCCCCCGATGAATGGGAGGCGCTCACGTCTGGGACCACGACCGTGGTGCTCGTGGCTGCAGACGGGGGTGAGGTCGTGGGCGTGGCCATCGCGTCGTTTGATGGGTGGCGCGCCTACCTCTACCACCTGGCCGTCGCCGAACAGCACCGCCGACATGGTGTCGGACACGACCTCATGGAGAGGGCGGAGCAGTACTTGTTGAGCGCGGGCGCGCGCCAGGTCTACGTGATGGTCCACCAGGAGAACACTGAAGGCCTCGCCCTGGTCGGCTCCCTGGGGTATCTCCCTGAGGATGAGATCGTGCTAGCGAAGCGCCTCGCCACGCGCGTCGCATAGCCGTCTACCGTGAGCGAGCGGCGCTCCCGCCCACGCCAGCCGCAGCTCGTCCTGGTGACGTTGAAGGATGTCATCCCGGAATCGACGGCGGGCCAATGCCCGCCTGGCCGCGCTAGGACCCGGGCCTGGCGGTGACGGTGGCGGGCAGTTTACGGGCGAGGATGTCCACGGCCTGGGCAACGATGTCGGCAAGGATCTCGGAGGCGGGGCGAATGCGGTTGAGCATGCCTGAAATCTGGCCGGCTGCGTTCATCAACAGCTCTTCGCGGCCCGCCTGGCGGACGGAGTACACCAGGTCCTCGGTAAGCAACCCCTGGAGGCCCATCGGCAAGGCCTGGATGCCGCTCGCCTCCCATGCTTCGATGAGCGGGTTGGTGATGTTGCGCATCGTCTTGCCGCTGTAGAGGCGGGTCACCTTCGTGTCCTCATCGGAAGCGGCGATGATGCGCTGTTTCTGCAAGGCGGGCGTGTTCGCCTCTTCGGAAACGAGGAAGGCGGTGCCGCACCAGACGCCGATGGCCCCGAGCGCGAGCGCGGCCGCCAGCCCGCGCCCGTCGGCGATGCCGCCGGCGGCCACCACGGGCGTCGGGTCCACCGCATCGACGCACTGCGGTACGAGTGCCAGCGTTGCGATGCGCCCCGTATGGCCCCCAGCCTCGGTACCCTGCGCCACAACCACATCGACGCCCACATCGGCGACGCGCTTTGCGTTCTTCACGTTGCCGACCAGCGAGAGGACCTTCGTGCCGCTCGCGTGCAGGCGTTCCATCCAGGGCCCGGGCGTGCCCAGGCCGGCGGCGAAGACGGGGATCTTCTCTTCGATGACGACTTCCATCTGCGCGTCGGAGAAGCCACCGGCAGGCCGTCGCGGCGGCGCTGCGGTGGGCGGCGCGCGCGGGGCCTGCTGCCACTCGATGCCCAGGTCCTCCGCCCTCTTTTGCACCCCCGCGAACGCTTCCTTGGGGGTGAGTTTGCAC
>JBPCLM010000032.1:0-33946 GCA_051003295.1 Tepidiformaceae bacterium
CGTAACTGCAGCAGGAACCGGCCCCAGCGGTCGATTTCGATGACCGCTACACCTACTGTCTGCTGCGCGCGCAACGCCACCAACGTGTCGTAGTGCCCCTCATTGATGAAGCGCGCGAGCATGTGGCGCGCGGGCGGGTTCATCGGCAGTTCCGCGGCCTCGTCCGGGTGCCAGTACTGAAAGTCAAGACCCTCGTTCACTTCGATGAGTTCGCGGGGGACCACGTCTTCCGAAACGAGCAGGTGCAGGCGCGCCCGCAGCCCTTCCGTATCCTCCGGCGTCGCCACTCCTATGGAACGCAGCTGCCCGAGTTCGACGCCGATCTCCTCGAGCATTTCGCGGCGCGCGGTCTCCTGCGGGGTCTCGGCGCCTTCGCGGCGCCCGCCGGGGATGCCCCAGCGGCCGTAGCCCGCCGGCGGCGTGTCGTCGTCGCGCTGTTGCAGCAGGATGCGCCCATCCCGATCCACCAGGAAGACCACGCTGCCATCGTGGGGAAGTCCAGCCCCGTCGCCCATGCCCTCCACCTTACGCCGGGCGCTCATCCGGGCGGTGCTAAAGCGCTTTCCCGGCTCCTGTCTGTGCGGTACTGTGCCCGCTGTGAAAGTCCTCCGCCTGGGCAACAGCAACGATTTCGCCGGTGGCCTGCGCAAGGACGAACGTGCTTCCGGCATCGCCGAACGCATGCTCGCCGAGGCCAGCGGTGAGCCGGTCGAGACCAACGTCCGCACCATCTGGCCCACTCCCGACTTGCCCGACCTCCTTGAGCGCTGGCTCGACCGCTACGAGCCGGACCTGGTCTTCCTGAGCTACTCGTCCTACTGGTTCGCATATCAGTCCGTGCCGCTCAAAATCGAACGCACATTTCCCTTCATCGGCCGTCACCTGCGTAGCGCCTCCAACCAGGCGACGGCCCGGCCGTGGCTCGCGCGCAGCCGGCCGTATCACCTGGTCCGCCAGTTCAGCTTACGCACCATCGGCGGGGCCACCTATTTCACCACAACGGAGGTCATCGAACGCATGGAGGCGTGCATTCGCCGCGTCCTCGCGCGGGAGCACGTCGCCCTCGTCGTGCGCGGCACGTTCGGGGGCCAGGAACGTTACCGCGACCTCCCTGCCCGGCTCCAGGCGCTCCACCACGAGCGCCGTCTTGAGGTGCACCACGCCCTCAAAGCCCTCTGCAGCGACCTGCACGTCGTGTACGTCTCGCGCGAAGTCCGCCAGAACGAAGCCGAGGTGGAGGCGATCCTGGGGGCCGATGCCTTCCACTGGAACGCGCAGGGGCACCAGATCCGCGGCGAGGTCGAAGGCGCCGCCATGGTGCAAGCCTGGCAGGCGCTCGCCGCCACCGTCTGACAGACCTGGGCGGAGCGCACGCCGCTCAGGGGCGACAACGAGCTAGGGCGCCTGGATATCCACTGCGGGGAGCGGCGCCCGCAGGATCCGTCTAAAGGGCACGTGCGAAAGGGCGGCGACGAACATCCACGATGCCGCCACAACGATGCCGCCCATGATCATATCGAAGAAGTAGTGGTTACCGGTGACGGTGACGGCCCACCACATGAGCACGGACATGAGCACCGCGCCCGCGCGCACGGCCCGGCGCGTCGTGTTCACCCAGATGGCGACCGAAGCGAGCATGATCCAGCCGAAGTGGAAGCTCGGCACGGCCGCGTAATCGTTCACGAAGGGGCCGGGCTGGAAGTAGGCGGTGTTGCTGGTGGCGCCATGTACCGTATCGACGAAGCCGAAGTCGTAGCCGTAGGCCTCCATCAGCCGCGGCGGCGCAGCGGGCAGCAACCAGTAGGAAGCGATGCCAATCACCGCCGAAACGAGCATGACATTGCGCACGAAGCGGAAGCGGGCAGGGTCCTTCACCACCAGCCAGAGCGCGATCGCGAGAAGGACGGGGTAGTGTCCCCACGCGTAGATCAGGTTCGCGATGTTCATCGCGGCGTTGTGCGGGAGAAACGCTTCCTGCCAGCGCACCTCCTGGAAGAGCCCAACCTGCTGTTCGAAATGGATGATGGCAAGGCTGCGGTCCACGGCGGAGTCGGCGTTGTCCGGGCGCAGGCCACGCACGAGGAAGTAGGCGACCATGATCAGCGCCGTAACGCCTATTTCGAAGGCGATGACGCGCCAGCGCGCGCGGTCGCGGTGCCACGCGGGCGCGGCGCGTTCGCGCCGCTGGACGCTTTCGGTCATGCTTTCGGTTGCAGGGCTCATGGGTTCGCCTCGCGCCAGGCCCGTCCGAGCTATTCACCGCCGTCGAAGAATGTATCAACGGCATCGATGGAAGACAAGGGCGGGTCGCGTCGTATCGAGGCTTCCATTGTAGCAAAAACTAAAGCCGCGCGAATGTGATGCAGGCCACCGTCGACGCCTCGGGACAGGATCCGCCCGGCGCCGCTGCCGTCCGCCGCGGGCACGTAGAACTGCGAAGGCGCATACTGCTTATCGAGGACAGGAGTGAGGCATGAGCACAGCAACCGGAGGACGTGATGAGAGCCGGCCCCTTGCACGGGACGCGGACCTTGTGAAACTGCCGCGCTGCATCCGCTGCCAACTCTCGTACATGCCCTCCAAGTCTACCAGTGCCCTGAAGCTGACCTACTGCAGCTTTCTCTGCGAACTGGGCGACCTCGGCTTCAGCATGACCGGGCTGGAACACATGCAACGAGCCCCGAAGCGGCCGGCGGCGCTCCTCGACGCGGAGGCGGAACCCGAGCCGATCGCGGTCGAATAGGGGGCCCTAGTTCGGGCTGCTACCCGCCAGCACGGCCGCTTCGTACACTTCCTTACCGAACCCCGCTCCTTCATTGCGCACGCTTCCGCGGTAGGCATCGCTAACCTCGTCGTAGAGCGCGCCCACCTGCAATGCGACCTTGCGCCAGCGGAAGCGTTCGACGGACCGCCGCGCGGCGCGGCTGAAGTTCGCGCGCAATTCCGGGTTCCCGAGCAGCACTTCCAGTTTTTCGGCAAACGGCTCCGGGCAGCGCCAGGGGATGAGATAGCCGGTCACGCCGTCTTCCACCGTGGACACGAGCCCGCCCACCCGCGAAGCCACTACGGGCGTGCCGCAGGCCATGGCCTCCACGGCCACCAACCCGAAGCTTTCGTAGTAGCTGGGGACGACGCAGACGTCCGCGGCGCTGTAGTACGCCGGCAGCAAGTCGTGCGCCACGGCGCCGATGAAGCGCACGCGGTCGGCGATTTCGAGTGAGGCCGCCTGCGCCTGCAATTCGGCGCGCAGGGGCTCCGCGTGAGCGTCGCCGCCAACAATGAGGAGCGTCACGTTGGGGTCATCGAGTTGCGCAATAGCGCGGATGAGGATATCGACTCCCTTGAGCTTCTCCAGGCGCCCCACCCAGAGGAGGACAGGCGCGGTGGGGTGCAGGCCGAGCGCGGCGCGGCTTTCGGCGCGCGGGCGCGGGTAGAACAGCTCGAGGTCGATGCCGCAGGGGATGGTGTGCATGCGCGCGGGGTCGGCGCCGTAGTAGCGCTCCAGGAGGAGGCGCTCGTGGGCGCTGGCGGTGACGATGGCGTCGGCGTGGCGCACGACGGTGCGCTCGTGGCGGATGCGGAAGCTGGGTTCCTGTTCGCTGATGCGGGCGCGGTTCTTCACTTCGCCGAGGGTGTGGAACATGACGGTGTGCGGGCGTCGCAACGAGCGCGCGAGCAGCTCCCCCGCGCGGGCGCTCTGCCAGTAGTGGCTGTGGATGGCGTGGTACGGCATATCCTGCGCGGCGGCGAAGCGGCCCAGCCCATCAGCGAACTCGCCCACGTAGGCGGGCTGCGCTTCCTTTTCGATCGGGCGCGCCGGGCCCGCTTCGATGCGCACGAGGCGCAGGTTCGGGGCGATCGGCTCCACGCGCGGGAGGTCGCCATCGAGCCGCGTAAAGATGTCGACTTCGTAGCCGAGGCGCGCGAGTTCGCGCGAAAGTTCGAGCACGTAGACGTTCATGCCCCCCGTTTCGCGGCCGCCAAGCGGTGCGAGGGGACTGGTGTGCAGCGAAA
This sequence comes from Tepidiformaceae bacterium, assembly GCA_051003295.1. Classification (GTDB taxonomy): domain Bacteria; phylum Chloroflexota; class Dehalococcoidia; order Tepidiformales; family Tepidiformaceae. The sequence goes on from JBPCLM010000032.1 coordinate 4,015, forward strand.
CCTGGGCGATACGTGTCATGCGCTGGTGTTGTCCCCACGGGAGCGGCGGCCGTTACACGCCGGACCTTCCATTGTGCCCGAATCGCGGGTAACTGTCGCCTCAAAGAGGCAGGGCCGTCCGACGCGTCTCCGCTGGGCGGAGGAAGCCACGATCGGAGGGCACCGCCCGGCGCGGCGAAATTGCGCCAAGGGGGCGGTGCGTTGGGACCATCGTCGCCACCAGGGTTCGCCGGTCGCGGGACGGGGATTGAACATGTAGGCTGCGTGCTATGGGAAAGCTCGATGGGAAGGTCTGCATCGTAACGGGGTCCAGCCGGGGAATCGGCAAGGCGATCGCTGAAGTGTTCGCGCAGGAAGGCGGCCGCATCGTCTGCGCCGCGCGCACGCTCAAGGAAGGGGAGCATCCCCTCGAAGGCTCGCTCGAAACCACGGTGGATGGGATCCGCAAAGCCGGCGGCGAGGCCAGCGCCGTCACCGCCGATGTCTCCGAGTACGAAGGCTGCGCGCATCTCGTGGAGGAGACGCGCAACATCTACGGGGCAGCCGACGTGCTCATCAACAACGCCGCCCTCACCTATTTCATCCCGATCAAAGACTTCCCCGTGAACCGCTGGCTGCGGTCGGTCGGGGTCAATTTCCACGCGCCCTTCTACCTTTCGCAGCTGGTGCTGGGCGACATGATCGCGCGCCGTTCGGGGGCGATCGTGAACATCTCCAGCGGGGCCGCCATCGGCCCGGGCCGCGGGCCCTACAGCGAGCCCCCGCCCCGCGGCGGCACGCTCTACGGGGCGGAGAAGGCCGCGCTCGAACGCTTCACGCAGGGCCTCGCCGCCGAGGTTTACCAGGATGGCGTGAGCGTCACCTGCGTTTCACCATCGCAGGTGGTGCCCACGCCCGGGACGGTGTTTCACCACCTCGTGAGCGGCATGGACGACCCGAACGGTGAGCCGCCCGAACTGATGGCGAAAGCCGCGCTCCTGCTGGCCACCGAGCCGCTCGACCGCGTGACCGGCCGTGTCACTTATAGCCAGGAGATCCTCCAGGAGTTCGGCTTGATCAAGGACGGCAAGGGCATCGGCTTCGAACGCAAGGGCTCCGGCTACAGTCTGATTTAGCTATTGGCTGTTAGCCATTGTCCGTTAGCTGTTGGCCGTTGGCGGGCGTGTTCGCGCGCGCGCCACTGCCGCCGTGCGCGGGACGGCGTTACCATCCACGAATACGGGGGCCGCTTCTGTGAGGCGCGTCACGCACGGGAGGCAGGACGCCATGGCAGCGGCAGCGACCACGAACGAAGCCCGCGAGCGCATCATCCGCGACCTCCCGCTGCTGGCCCGCTTGCCCGCCGACGACGTGCGTGCGCTCGCCTCGACGGCGCGGCTGCGTTCCTTCGCTTCCGGCGCCACGGTCTTTCGCGAAGGCGAGCCGGGGGACTCTCTGTACGTCGTGGTGGAAGGGCATGTGCGCATCGTCGTCGGCTCGTCCACGGGCAACGAAACCACCGTCGCTATCGTGGGGCCGGGGGATTGTTTCGGCGAGTTTGCGCTGCTGGATGGCCGCCCGCGTTCGGCCAGCGCAGTCGCCGCCGAGGCTACGCGCACCTTCGTGGTCACGCGCGAGGCCTTCGTGACTTGGCTCACAGAGCGGCCCGCGGCCGCGCTGGCGCTCTTGGAGACCATGAGCGTGCGCCTGCGCCGCGCCGACGAAACGATCGCCGACATGGTGTTCCTGGACCTTCCCCATCGCCTGGCCAAGCACCTGCTCCCGCTCGCCGATGGGCCGACTGCGTCCGGCGGCCGCATCGCCATCACGCAGGGGGAGATCGCGTCGATGCTGGGCGTGAGCCGCGAAAGCGTGAACAAGCAACTCAACCTCTTCGCGCGCGCCGGCTGGATCACCCTTGGCCGCGGCTCAGTGACGCTTCGCGAACCGGAAGGCTTGCGCGGGCTGGGCTGACGCGCGTTCTCTCTCCGTCAGGTGTTTGTTCCAACGCTGCGCCGCCCCTGGCGCATCTCGCCGCGCCGGCCCTCCGCTACCGCTCCGGCTCGCCCTCCGGACCGCGCCTGGCAGTCGTCTGCTGCCGGGCAAGGTGTGTTCTAATCGATCATGCGTCCTGAAATCGACGACCGCGATCTGCTCGCGATCCAGGCCGCCACGATCTTCGTGCTAACGGAGTCCGGTCGGATCCTGCGTACGAACGCTCCGGACCAGGCGGCGGGGCCCCGCCTGTACCTCGCAGGATGCGTCTCGGGCAATGTCGTGCGGATACGCCGCGACGTCGCCGAACGGACCGCGCAGGCGATTGAGAGCCTCGCCGCGCACGAGCCGGCCCTCCGTGACCCAGGCAGTACGCCGGTCCATCTCGACGACTACCTCGAGCTCCTTGCTGCCGAGGCGCCGGTCGAACAGCGTGATGCGGGATTGATCTGGACCTTTCCCGATCGCCTCGACCATCAGCAGCCTGCGGCGCTCGTGGCCTCGGATACACCGGAAGGCGACCGCTTGCTCGCTCGCCTCACTGAGCGGGGGATGCCAGAGGCGCTTGTGGCGTTGGGCTTCGTGGATGCCGGAGAGTTCTGGGCACCGTGGAATGTCGCATTCGACGGAGACGAGATTGCGTCCATCGCCCTTACGGCCCGCCTTGGACCGGCCAGTGCCGAAACGGGCGTGACCACGGTCCCGGCGTTTCGAGGGCGTGGCTTCGCGGCCGCGGCGACGGCCGGATGGGCGTCGCTTCCGGCACTCAGCGGACGGGTCCTCTTCTACAGCACGTCCCGGACGAACGTCTCCTCTCAGCGGGTCGCTCAGCGGCTTGGTCTCCGCTTCATTGGTGCAAGTTTCGCGATCACCTGACCGACTCAGGCAGCGGGAGATCGCCTCCATGCTGGGCGTGAGCCGCGAAAGCGTGAACAAGCAGCTCGACCTGTTCGCGCGCGCCGGCTGGATCACCCTCGTCCGCGGCTCGGTGACGCTGCGCGAACGGGAAGGCTTGCGCGGGCTGGGCTGACGCGGCCGATCGCCAATAAGCCAACAGCCAATAGCCATCCCTACCACCACGCGCGCATTTTCGGTAGGATGCAGACATCCCGCTCTACACCAGCGAAATCGGAGGGAAGCCATGGGCGACAAGAGTCCCAAGAACAACTCCAAGGGAAAGAAGCAGAAGGCCCAGGCGAAGGCGACTGCGGTGCCGAAGGGCGCCCCCAAGAAGTAGTCACTTTCGAAGACACCGATTGGAGGGCCGGCCGGGCGGGCCGGCCTTATCGTTTCGCCCGCAACCCCAGAGGAGCACGATGTACCGCGAGCTCGAAGCCGCCGACCACCGCCGCATCCTCGGCATTGAGGCGCACGAAGTGCCCGATGTGCTTTTGCTCGTGGGGATTTTCGCCGTGCACGCCGGCGCCGAGCGCTTCACAGCCTACCTGGATGAAGCCGTTCCCTTGAAGCGCTACCCCGCATGGCTCGGGCGAGGCGGCGGCCTGCGCGTGGCCGTTGCCGGCTGTTTCGGAGGCCCCATGGCGGCCATGCACGCCCACACCTGGTGCATGGCAGGCACCCCCGCCGTCATCCAGCTCGGCTGGTTCGGCGCCCTCCAGCCCGGTATGGCGGCCGGTGAGGTGATCGTCCCCGGCCACGCCGAGCGCCAGGACGGCGCTAGCGATTGGTACCTCCCCAAGGGCATCCTCGCGGACGCGACGCCGGAGCTGGCCGAAGCTGTGGCCGGGCGGCTGCGCGCCCGCGGACTCGGCGTGCGCGAAGGCGCCATCTACAGCACGCCCGCGCTGCTCGCTGAATCCCGCGAAGTGATCCGCGATTGGAGCCGCCACGGCTACCAGGGCGTTGATATGGAAACCGCCGCCACGTTCGCCGTGGCCAAGTCCCTGGGGGCGCGCCGCGCGGCCGCGCTCATCCGCCTCGATGACCTGGTGGCCGAAGCGGACAGCGTCGCCATCGAAATGACGCGCGAACGGCGCAGGCTCCTGCGCGATTGCGAGGCGCAGGTCACCGGGGCTGTGCTCGAGGCGATCGCCGATGTCGCACCCGCAGCACCCCTGGCGGGGGCCGCGGCGAGATGAGCGCTCCCGGCGACAAGAAGAAGCAAAGGAAGAGCAAGGCCCGTCCGGCAGCGCCCCTCGCCGGCGAAGAGGGCGCCGGCAGCGCGCCCAAGACGGCCGCGCCGGCGCCCATTGGCTCGGCGCGCGAAGAGGCCCCGCCCCCGATCGAGGGGCCGCTGCGCGCCATGGTGATCATGGCGCACCCCGACGACGCCGAGTTCGTCTGCGGCGGCACCGTGGCGAAGTGGTGCGCCGAAGGCTGGGAGGTGCGCTACGTCGTTGTCACCGGTGGTGACAAGGGCACGCACGACCCCGCCATGCATCCCGAAAAGCTCGCCGCCATCCGCGAAGAGGAGCAGCGCGCCGCCTGCCGTGTGCTTGGTGTGCGCGAATGCATCCTGCTCGGTTACCCCGATGGCTTCACGGTTGATGAGCACGAACTGCGCGGGCAGATCGTGCGGCTGCTGCGCATCCACCGCCCCGAGGTCGTGGTCACCTGGGACGCCTATCGCAAAGGCTTCAACCACCGTGACCATCGCAACATCGGCACGGTCACCGCTGACGCGATCTACCCGATTGTGCGCGACCGGCTGTTCTACCCGGCCGATGAAGACGACGGGCTCGAAAGCCACCAGGTGAACGAAGTGCTGCTGGCGGGCACGGACGATGCCGACTACGTGGTGGACATCACCGACCACTGGGAGACCAAGGTCTCGGCAATCCTCTGTCACGCGAGCCAGGTGGGCGGGCGCACGCGCGAGGATTTCGTCAAGATGCGAAAGGAGCAGGTGGAGCGCGACGGCGAGAAGCCGATCGAGGAGCGCTTCCGCCGCTGGAGCATCCGCCGCCCGCCACGCGCCGAGGAAAAGAAGGAAGACGAAGCCGCAGCGGAAGCGGTCGCGGAGGCGGCCCCGGACGCCGCCCCTGCTGCCGCTGCGGGTGGGGCGCTCACCCCCCGGCCCTCTCTCCCGACGCGGCGGGAGAGAGGGAGCAAGGTTAGGGCGGCGTCCCACGGCGATGGTTGATGGCTAACGGCTAAGGCCACGGCCAACCCAAGTTGAGGCACACGTCAGCGACCGCTACGATAGCGCCCTCGCAGCCGGCCCGGCTCGCGCCGCCGCCCGGAGAAGGGACGCGCACCGCCTTGGAAATCAGCGGCCAGTACCGCTTCGCTGCTCCCCGCGCCGTGATTTGGGACATGCTCCTGGACCCGGCGGCCATCCGCGCAGCCATCCCCGGCTGCGAAGACTTCCGCGAGGTCGGCCCGGCCTCCTATGACATATCCTTGCGCGTAGGCATGGCGGCCATCAAGGGCAGCTACACGGGCAACGTCCGTGTAGCCGACCGCACCGAGCAGGAATCCTACCGCCTCGTCATCACCGGCAGCGGCAAGCCCGGCAGCGTCCAGGCCGATGCCCTCATGACGCTGAGCGCGGATGGCGCGGGCACGCGCGTCAGCTACGCCGGGCAGGTGCGAGCGCAAGGGGCGATCGCGCGGCTCGGCAGCCGCCTGCTCGCTGGCGCCGCAAAGCTTATGATCGGCCAGTTCTTCAAGGGCATGGAGAAGCAGGTCTCGCAACGCGTCGCTTGAAAGCGCCGTCCATCACCCAGCCGCCAGGAGGCCCGGAGTGTCCAACACCGTCCCTGTTTCCATAACCGTCAACGGCAAGGCGCGCACAGGTCAGGTCGAACCACGCCTGCTCCTCGTCCACTTCCTGCGTGAGAATGCCGGCTTGACCGGCACCCACGTCGGCTGCGATACGAGCCAGTGCGGCGCCTGCACCGTCATCGTCGATGGCCGCAGCGCCAAGTCCTGCACCATCTTCGCCGTGCAGGCCGATGGCTCCGAGGTCACCACCATCGAAGGGCTGGCGACGAACGGCGACCTGCACGCGCTGCAGGAAGGCTTCTGGGAAGAGCACGGCCTGCAGTGCGGCTACTGCACGCCGGGGATGATCATGTCCGCCGTCAACCTCCTGAGCGACAACCCGAACCCCTCCGAGCAGGAGATCCGCAAGGGCATCGAAGGCAACTTCTGCCGCTGCACCGGCTACCAGCACATCGTCAAGGCCGTCCAGTACGCCGCCGCCAAGAAGGGATAAGAAGCCATGACCGCACCTGCCATTCCCGTCCTCCCCAAGCTCGTGGGTGAGCGCATCAAGCGCCGTGAAGACCCGCGCCTCATCCAGGGCCGCGCCACCTACGTGGACGACATCAAGCTCCCGGGCATGCTCCACCTCGCCTTCAAGCGCAGCGACATCGCGCACGGGCGCATTCTTTCCATCGACACCGTCGCCGCCGCGGCCATGCCCGGCGTGGAGCTCGTCATCACCGGCAAGGAGATCGCGGAGTTCCTGCCGCCGATGCCCATCGGCACACCCTTCCCTTCGCCCGACCACCACGCCGTCGCCACAGACACGGTGCGCTACCAGGGCGAGCCCGTCGCCGTCGTCGTCGCCGCCGACCGCTACCTGGCACGCGACGCCGCCGATGCGATCGTGGTCGAATACGAGCCCCTGCCCGCCGTGATCGACCTTGAGCGGGCGATGAAGGACGACCCCGGCACCATCCACGCCGCCTTCGAAAACAACCTGGCCGTGCCTTACGTGCCCGGTGGCACCGGCGTCGATGCCGTCGCGGGCACGGTCGATAACACGGCCATCGATGCCGCCTTCGCGCAGGCCGAGGTGGTCATCTCGCAGCGCATGCTGAACCAGCGCCTGGCGCCCACGCCCATCGAGCCGCGCGGTGTGGTGGCGCACTACGAACCCGGCAAGGATGCCATGACCATCTGGTCATCCACGCAGAATCCGCACATCCTGCGCTGGTTCATCGCCGCCCTCACAGGCCTGGGCCAATCGCAGGTGCGCGCGATCGCACCGGAGGTCGGGGGCGGCTTCGGCTGCAAGATCAACATCTACGGCGAAGACTATGTCGCCGCCGCCCTCACGAAGCGCCTCGGCGTGCCCCTGAAGTGGATCGAGGACCGATCCGAGGCCTTCCAGGCCACCATCCATGGGCGCGACATCCTCGGCTACGTCGATCTCGCGGCGAAGCGCGATGGCACCGTGCTGGGCCTGAAGGTGAAGCTCATCGCCGATATCGGCGCCTACAACATGATCCTCACGGCCGCCATCCCCACCCTCACCATGCTCATGCTCAACGGCACCTACAACATCCCCGCCATCCGCGCCGAGCTGACCGAAGTGTTCACGAACAAGATGCCCACCGATGCCTACCGCGGCGCCGGCCGGCCGGAAGGCACCTACTTCGTCGAACGCGCCATGGACATGCTCGCGCGCGAACTCGGCATGGACCCCGCGGAGGTCAAGCGCAAGAACTTCATCAAGAAGGATGCCTTCCCCTTCGCCACGCAGATGGGCGCCGTCTACGATTCCGGCGACTACGAGGCGGCGCTCGACATGGCGCTGAAGAACGCGGATTGGGAGGGCCTCAAGCGCCAGCGCGACGCCGCCCGCGCCGAGGGCCGCCTGGTCGGCCTTGGCCTCGCTTTCTACGTCGAAGTCTGCGGACTGGGGCCTTCGGCGGCCCTTCCGACAGGGGGCTGGGAGCACGCTGGCGTCACCATCGAACGCGATGGCCGCATCACCGCCACGACCGGTTCATCGCCCCACGGCCAGGGCAACGAGACCACCTTCGCGCAGATGCTCGCGGACCAGTTCAGCGTGCCCATCGAACACGTCAACATCCTCCACGGCGATACCGCTGTCGTGAAGCAGGGCGTGGGCACCTTCGGCAGCCGCTCCCAGGCCGTCGGAGGCACCGTGATGATGCTCGCGGGCGACAAGGTGAAGAAGAAGATGGCGAAGTTCGCGGCCGCCATGATGGACGCCAACCCTGACGACCTCGTCTTCGAAAACGGGATGATTTCGGTCAAGGGTTCGCCCGACTCCGGCAAGGCGTTCGCCGAGGTCGCGGCCTACGCGTACGTGCCCGTGCCGCTGCCGCCGGGCCTCGAACCCGGCCTCTCGGACGAGGCCTTCTGGGAGCCCGAGAACAACACCTACCCCTTCGGCTGCCACATCGCCATGCTCGAAGTGGACCGCGACACGGGCGAGCCGACGCTGCTCAAGTTGATCGCCGTGGATGACTGCGGCACGGTCATCAACCCCATGATCGTGGAAGGCCAGATCCACGGCGGGCTCGCCCAGGGCATCGGCCAGGCCATGATCGAGGAGGTAGTCTACGACGAGGACGGCCAACTGCTGACCGGCTCCTTCATGGACTACGCCATGCCCCGCGCCACCGACTTCCCGTGGTTCGAACTGGACAAGACGGTGACGCCTTCGCCGGTGAACCCGATGGGCGCGAAGGGCGTGGGCGAAGCGGGTACGCTCGGCTCGACGCCCTGCATCGTGAACGCGGCCGTCGATGCCCTTAGCGGCTTTGGCGTCAAGCACATCGACATGATGTTGCGGCCCGAAAAGCTCTGGAAAATCATCAACAGCGCCCCCGGAGGCCAGTCATGATCCCCACCGAATTCGACTACGAACGGGCAACCTCGCTCGATGACGCCATCGCCCGCCTTGGTGTCTCCGGTGGCGCTGCGAAGATCCTCGCCGGTGGGCACAGCCTCATCCCGCTGATGAAGCTGCGCCTGAGCGAACCCGGCGCCCTCATCGATATCGCCCGCATCCCGGGCCTCGCCGGCATCCGCGAGAAGGACGGCAAGGTCGAAATCGGCGCCACCACCACCCACAACGACGTGGCCACCTCCGAACTGCTGCAGCGCGTGGCCCCCGTCGTCGCCGAAGCCGCGGGCGAAATCGGGGACCCACAGGTGCGCAACCGCGGCACCATCGGCGGCAGCATCGCCCACGCCGACCCCTCGGCCGACATGCCCGCGGTGATGATCGCGCTCGACGCGGAGGTCCACCTCAAGGGGCCAAACGGCTGGCGCGCCGTGAAGGCGGACGCCTTCTTTCAGGACCTGTTCACGGTGGACATGGCCGAAAACGAGATCATCGCGGGCGTACAGTTCGTGCCGGTGGGGGCGGCGGCGTACGCGAAGCTGCAACAGCGCGCTTCGCACTACGCCATCGTTGGCGTCTGCGCGGCGCTGCAGATGGAGGGCGGCGTCTGCCGCTCGGCGCGCATCGGCCTCACCGGCGCCTCCACGCACGCGCAACGCCTCGCGAACGTGGAGCAGGCGCTCGCGGGCAAGCGCCTTGACGAAGCCGCCATCAACGCCGCCGCCGCCATCGCGGGCGAAGGCCTGCAGGACGTGAACGCCGACATCCACGCCTCGGAGGCCTACCGCCGCGCGATGGTGAAGGTGTTCACGCGCCGCGCCATCGAACGCGCCGCCGCGCGGGCGTAGGCGCGGCGCGGGGGGGCGCTGCTACAGCTGCGCTTCGAGGAAGGATAGGACTTTCGCGCGGTACGCCAGCGGTTCGAACTTGAAGCCATCGGCGTGGCCCGCGCCCGCGATGAGCCAGAGCTCCTTCGGGCCGCTTGCCGCGGCGTAGAGCTTCTCACCGGAACGGTCGGGAATTCGCTGGTCGTCAAGGTCATCGATGATGAACACGGGGCGTGTGCCGAGTCGCGCCACCGAGTCGATGGGGCGCACGTCATCCATGTCCGCCCCCAGGCGCCGTTCGGAAATGAACACGGAGACGGGCGCGAACGGGAACGCGGGCAGGCCAATGTAGTATTCGAAGCTGCGCGCGACGGTCGCCCGCACGTCCGTAAAGGCGCTTTTCGCGACCACCGCGACGATGCGCCCGTCTTCGGCGGCCGCCATGATCCCGGCGGAAGCGCCGAGGCTCACGCCCTGCACCGCGATGCGACGCTGGTCGACTTCCGGGCGGGCCTGCAGGTAGTCGATGGCCGCCATCACGTCCAGGGGTTCGTGCGCGCCGAGCGTCACTCCGTTGCCGCCGCTTTCGCCGCACCCGCGGAAGTCGATGAGGAGGACGTTGTAGCCATCGTCGTGGAGGTAGGCGGCGTGGGGCAACAGCTCGGCGCGGCTCTGGCCGTAGCCATGCAGCAACAACACCGTGGCGCCCTGCTTGCCCTCGCCGCGGACGAACCAGGCAGCGATGGTGGTGCCGTCGCGGCTCTCGAAGCGCACGTCCTCAGCCTCGAGCCCGAAGCCTGCGAGGGTGTGGGTTGGCTCGTCCACCCCCGGGTGAATTGCGCGTTGCGAACCGACCCAGCCGATGACGCCAATGGCCGCCGCCGCGAGCAGTAGCGTGCTACCGGCGACCACGGCCGTGAAAGTCTTCCACCGCTGGCGCAGGAAAGTCAGGGCCATCGTGGCCTCCTTTCGCGCGCAGTTTGACCGAACGCCGCGCCCTTGTGCCATGTCGGCCGACCCATTCGATGGGAACCATCGGCCCATTTGCCGGAAGGGATCGGGGAATGCCCTAACCGCTTCTTCAGGGGCCGGCGTCAGGTGCTAACAGCCGGTAGCCAATAGTTACCGTCTACCGGCGCCGGTCGCCCATGTGGCGGGGGGCGGTGAGGAACTTGTAGGCGATGATGGCGGTGGTCGCGAGCGCGTAGAGGGGCAGGCCGGTGGTGGGTTTCGTGCCCCAGGCGTTGGGCAGGCGGAAGCGCCGCCACGCCCAGGCGCTCGCCACGAACACCGTGGATGCGATGGCGGTAGCCTTGCCCGCGTGCTTCGATGCCAGCCAGCTCGTCACGACCAGCGCGGAATCGATGGGGATGTAGGCGGGGAAGCAGACGAGCGTCGTGCCGGCGCTCGTGGCGACGCCCTTGCCGCCGCGGAAGCCGCTCCAGGCGGGGAAGCAGTGCCCCGCGACGGCCGCCGTGGCGGCTACATAGGCGCCGCCATCGCCGGCGATGATGCGCCCCGCCTGCGCGGCCGCGCCGCCCTTCAGGATATCGCCCGCCAGCACCGCTGCGCCCCAGCCCGTGCCGAGGTTCGCCATCGCGTTGGCGGCGCCGGGGTTGCCGCTGCCTGTGGCGCGCAAGTCGACTGACGCTGTCCGGCCACGGTTCGCCAGCCGCGCCGCCACATCGGCCGTGAGGATGGAGCCGATCAGATAGCCCGCGACCGCCGCCAGCCACCCCCGGTACAGCCGCCAAAGGAATGCCGCCAGCCGCACGCTAGCGCTCCCGTGCGGGCAGTGTCCCGAGCGTGGCCAGGGACGGGTCCACCCGCTTCACCGAGATCACGATCGCCGAATGCGGATAGAACTTCAGCGAAACGTTGTCGCCCGCCATGACGTCGCCGTGCAGGTCGCGCTGGATGGTGAAGATCTTGTTCGCGACGCGGATGTAGTGTGAACGCACGACCAGCGAATCCGTGCGCGACCAGCGCCGCGTGACCAGGCCGGTCATCTCTTCCGGCTCGCCGGCGAGGTCGCGCCAGGCCTGGCTCGCCTGGAACGCAAAGAGCGAACCCAGGAAGGTGAGCACCCCGACGAGGAACCAGGTCGCTCCATAGTTCGGCCCCGTGATGCGGTCCACGATGAAGAAGACGAGCGCCCCGACCGCCGCTGCGGCGGGCGGGGTCCAGATGACGGCCGAGCGTATCAAGCGCGCGCGCGCCTGGCGATGCAACTCCGCCTCCTCCAGGAGGGGATCGCTGCGCCAGGCCTGGTCGTCGCGGCTCATCGGGCGGGTGGCAACTGGATGGTGGCGCCAGGCTGGAGCGCCGCCGGGTCCAGTCCGGGGTTGAGGGCCGTGATCGCGTCCACCGTCGTCTCGAAGCGGCTCGCGATCCCGGATAGCGTGTCGTTGGCCTGGATCGTGTAGGTGCGATTCCCGCCGGGGGTTGCTGTCACTGTCGTGGCGCCGCCGGCCGTTGTGGCAGTGGCCGTGCGCGCGGGTGTGGCCGCCCCTGGCCGCGTGGCCGTCGCTGTCGCGAGGAACGATGGTGTCGAAGTGGCGATGGTGCGGGGCGTGTCTTCGTTGCTCTTGCTTTCGGGCGGCCGGATGAAGAGAAAGAGCGCTACCACCGAGGCCACCACCAATGCCAGCACCGACCCGCGGTACGCCAACAGCGATGGTGCGGCCGATTCGGGAGCCATGCACCGCAGGCAGACGTCGTCACCGTGTTCGGGGCAGTAGAAACGCCCGCAGGTCGGGCATTCTTCTTCGGCCGGTCGGTCGCAATAATGGCAGGCCGGTTCGGACATTCGGGCGCTACCGTAACAGGGAACCCAATCAGCGGCGACCCGCGCGCGGGCTCTCTCACTCCCCGGCGCGGGCGGGCGGCCGCAGCACAGGGGGTAGGACACCCCCGGGCACGCTCACGCGCAGCGCGCCCGGCTGCACAGTGAAGGTCATAGGCGTCTCGCCAATGACATCGCCATCGACCTGCACGTGCAGGCCGGGCGTTTCGATGCCCACCGCGCGGGTCCGCCGCACAACAGCGCGCGCGTCGCCTTCCAGCCAGTGGCGCAGCGTCTTGAGCACCAGCCGGAGGCCATCGCCGCGGCCCTCGGGGCAGAGCGCGTAGAGGTCGAGGTGGCCATCGGCGGCGCTCGCGCGGTCGGCGATCTTCACCATCCCGCCATAGAGGCGCGTGTTTCCCAGCAGCATCGCCGCCAGCGGCCGCTCGAACTGCTCGCGGCCGCCGCCGGGCTGCTCCGCCCACCAGCGCACCTGGTGCGGGCGCAGCGCGGGCAGCATGCGCGCCGCCTGCACCAGGTACGCGAGTGGACCCGCCCGGCGCTTCAGCGCCAGCGAAACGCGACCCGCGATGGCCGCGTCCCAGCCGATGCCCGCCATCAGGAGGAAGGGCGTGTCGCCCGCGTACCCGAGGTCCGCATCCGCCACCTGGCCTGTAAGGTGCCCTTCGAAGGCCGCTCGTATCCCCCGGGGGATGCCCATCTCTTGCGCCCACACGTTCGCGGTGCCTGCGGGGACCGCGGCCAGCGCCGTTCCGGTGCCCGCCAGGCCGGCTGCCGCCAGCCCCAACGCCCCATCGCCGCCCACCACAAAGAGGAGCGCGTCGCCGCGTGCCGCCGCCTGCCCGGCGCGCGCCACCATCGCGGCTGCTGAATCCGGGGTCACAAGGCGCGGATCGAACCCCCTGCGCCGCAGGAAGCGCACCGCCCCATCAGCATCGAAACGCTCAGCCCGCCGCGCAGCGGGGTTCAGGAGGATCGTCGCCGTGCCCGTCCGCCCGCTGCCACCGATGACGTCCTCCATCGCCCGACCCTACCACACACAGCGGTTGCGTTGGGTGCGATGGTCGCGCGCGGCCGTCTCCCTGTAGGCTTGGGAGCACCATCCTTCCCCCGGAGCCGCCCTTGCTTCCCGTTAAGCGCCTCGACCACGTCAGCATGGCTGCGCCCGATTGGCGCGCGCAGTCGGCAAAACTCGAACGCCTGCTTGGGTTCAAGCACCTCCACAGCTTCGAACCGAGCGAGGCCACCCCCTTCGAAGGCTCCGTCAGCCAGGTGCGCGGCACGGGCATCGAATTCGAAATCATCGCCCCCTGGCGCGGAACGGGCTTCGTGCAGCAGTTCCTGGAGCAGAACGGCCCCGGCCTGCACCACGTCACGATCGAAGTGCACGACATCGAAGCCGCCGCCGCCGCGCTCGAAGGCATGGGCATCCGCCCTTTCGGTGGCATCACCGAAGACGGCATGTGGCGCCTGACCTATATCCACCCGAACGACAGCGGCGGCATCCTCTGGCAACTCTTCGTGCCCTTGCGCATGCCCCCCGATGCCGACCGCAACGCCGGCGGCGGCGCCGTGAACGTCCTGCGTATGGACCACGTCTCCATGGCTGTCCCCGAGCTGGACCGCCAGGTGGAGTGGCAGACGCGCGTCTTCGGCATGGAAGAGAACAGCCGCTGGCGCGATGACGCCCAAGAATACGAAGGCGTGACGATGACAATCCCCGGCAGCCTCCTGCAGTTCGAGATCATCGCGCCCACCACGCCCACCAGCTTCGTGCGAAAGTTCCTCGATGCGCGCCGCGCGGGCATGCACCACATCTGCTGTGAAGTGGCCTCCGTCGAAGACGCGATAGCGGGGCTGCGGGCGGAAGGCATCGAACCACACGGCGGCGGCTCAGCGATCACTGACCCCCGCTGGAAGCGCCACACCTTCCTGCACCCACGCGACAGCGGCGGTGTCCTCTTCCAGCTCTTCGAGGAGCCGGCGGGGTAGCTCCTGCTCGACCGGCAGGGACTTGACCAGTCACCCCTTCGCGACCTTCGATCCGCTAGAGTTGTCGCCACCAAACTCATTGGAGCAGCCATGGCCGCCATCCATTTCGGCGTCACCGTCCCGCAGATAAAGCGCACCTGGGAGGAGAGCCGCAGCGCCGCCCAAGAATTCGAGGCGATGGGCTACGACTCCCTCTGGGTGTGTGACCACCTCTACGGGCCGCAGTCGCCCCAGATTCCCATCCTCGAAGCGTGGTCGCTGGTCTCCGCCCTAGCGGCAGTCACCAGCCGCGCAGAGATCGGCACGCTCGTCACACCCGCGGGGATGCGCAACCCCGCCCAGCTGGGCAAGGTGATCGCCACCGCCGATAACATCGCCGGCGGGCGCATCATCGCCGGGCTTGGCGCCGGCTGGATGCCGCGCGAATTCACCGACTTCGGCATGCCCTTCCTCTCGACGGGGCAGCGGCTGAAACAGCTCGAGGAGACCGTGCAGCTGTTCAAGCGCATGTGGACGGAACCCGAAGTGACCTTCGAAGGGCGCTTCGTGCAGGCGCGGAACGTCGTGTGCGAGCCGAAGCCCGTGCGCATGCCCCCTATCCTCATCGGCGGCGCCGGCGAAAAGGTCACCCTGCGTATCGCCGCCCGCGAAGCCGACATCTGGAACAACCTGGCGGCGCAGCAGGGTGCGCTCGAACGCAAGGTGGGCGCCCTCAAGGGGCACCTCGCGGAGGCGGGGCGTGACCCCTCGAGCATCGTCATCAGCCAGCAGTGCCTGGTCACGATCGCGCCGGATGAGGCGAGCGCGGGCCCGATGGTGGAAACCGCGAAGAAGATCTTCGGCGGGCACATGGGCGACCCCGGAGGCCCGCTCGCCATCGCCGGCAGCCCGGCGCGCGTGCGCGAGCAGGTCCAGCGCCACATCGACCTCGGCTGCACGATGTTCGTGATGGAGTTCTTCGGCCGCAGCACGCTGGAGCCCGCACGGCTCTTCGCTGACACGGTGCTGCCGCACTTCAAGTGAGGCGCCCCTATCGCCCCACCGCCGGCCCGCCCGGCTGACACGCCCGGCAAAAGCTCGTGATGCGCTGGTTCGCCGTTATCTCCGAAATCGTCGTCCCGCAACGTGGGCACGGCTGGCCGCCACGGCGGTGCACGCGCACGAAGTCCCGCCGCTCGTCGTAGTCGAGGGCGTCGCCTTTCAGCATGCGTTCGCGCGCGAGCGGGGTTGCCCAGGCCATGACCCCTTTCGCCGCGCGGTAGAGCGCGCGCAGCTGCTCTTCGTTCAGGGCCGTCTTCGCCGTGTAGGGGTTCAATTTCGCTTCCCAGAGGATCTTGTCGCTGTAGGCGTTGCCAATTCCCTGCACAAACTCCGCGTTCGTGAGGACGCTCTTTATCTGCCCGCGATAGCGCTTCATGCCTGCCAGCCAGCGCGCTTCATCGAACGCCGGGTCGAGCAGGTCCGGGCCATTCGCCGACCAGTTGGGGATGGCCGCGAGCTGGTCCTTCGGCAGCAGGTAGACCTTGCCCATGACGCGCTCATCGACGTAACGCCATTCGCGCCCGCCTTCGATGCCTAGCGTGATGCACGTGCGCGCGTGCCGCCTGGCGCCTGGCGGCAGGTACTGGAAGCGGCCCGTCAGCATCGGGTTCATCGCCAGGACGCGCCCGGATGCGAGCGGGAAGAGGAGGAACTTTCCGTGGCGCAGCGCTTCGCCGAACGTGTCACCGGGCAGCGTCTCGCGCAACTCCTGCGCGACTGTGCGCACCACCACGGGGATGCGCACTTCGGCCGAAACGATGGCCTTGCCCGCCACCTGTTCGTTGAAGAACCCCCGGATGGCCTCGAGCTCAGGTATCTCCGGCACCTCCGCAGCCTACCAGCCCGCGCCGCGCGCCGTGTGGGGCCTCGGCCTGCCGTATGATTGCCTCGTGACATTCTCAGTTCGGGATTATCGAGACCTCATCACGCTGCTGGCCGAACATCCGGAGTGGCGTGCGGAGTTTGCGCCGCTCATCCTCGGCGACGAAGTACTCGCGCTCCCGGCGGCGATGGCTGCCCTCACCGCACGGATCGGTGCCCTGACCGAGGGCCTGGAGACGCTGGAGCAACGGATGGATGCGCTGACGGCACAGATGACCGCACTCGCTCAGGCAGTGATCAGCCTTACGGAGACCGTGCGGCGCATGGATTCCCGGCTGGGCCGGGTTGAGGGCCGGACGCTTGAGGCCCGCTATTACAACCATGTGCAGGCGTGGTTCGGGCGCTGGTTGCGCAAGCCACAGGTCATCTCCGTCGATGACCTTCCACGGGTCGAACAGGCCATCAACGAAGGCCGCCTCAGCGCGGATGACGAGGAGACTTTGCGTACTCTCGACATCCTCGTCCGCGGCATCGACCGCGAGCAGCCGTCGGAGGGCGAACTTCTGGTCGCAGTCGCGGTGTCGCAGAGCATCGATGAGCACGATGTTGACCGAGCCGCAGACCGCGCCGAGCTGCTCACCCCCGCCGGCTATCGTGCCATCGGCGTCGCCGCCGGCGAGGCGCTCTCAGGACGCGCCGTTGCGCTCGCCAAGCGGCGCAACGTACGCATCGACCTGCGCACTCCCTGATCGCCGCGGCGCGCCGTGCGGGACCCGATTCCGCTATAGTTGTCCCCATCCCCCCGGCTGCACGGCGCGCCACGCGGAGTCTGCCATGAAGTTCCACTGGTTCCATCTCATGCCCTGGCCACACCTCCCGGACGACTTCCAGCAGAAGAACCACTCCGTCTGGGTCGATCCCGACTACGCCCTCTACGACCCCGAGCGGGGGCACGCCGTCTACAACGAGTACCTGGACGAACTCGAATTCGCGGACAAGGTCGGCTTCGATGGCATGGGGGTGAACGAGCACCATTCGAACGCCTACGGCATGATGCCGAGCCCGAACTTGATGGCCGCCGCCCTCGCGCGCCGCACGAGCCGAGCGGCGCTGCTGGTGATGGGCAACTCCATCGCGCTCTACAACCCGCCCGTGCGCGTGGCCGAAGAGATGGCGATGCTCGATATCGTCAGCGGCGGCCGCCTCATCGCCGGCTTCCCCGTCGGCACTTCCATGGATACGAACTTCACCTACGGCATGACGCCCGCCACCTTCCGCGACCGCTACTACGAAGCACACGACATGATCCTGCAGGCGTGGACGGACAAGGGCGTTTCCAGCTTCAACGGCAAGTTCAACCAGATTCGCTACATGAACCCCTGGCCGCGTCCCCTGCAGCAGCCGCACCCGCCCATCTGGATCCCCGGCGGCGGGTCCATCGAGACGTGGGGCTGGTGCGCCGACATGGGGTACCTGTACTCCTACCTCTCCTACTCCGGCTACCTGCGCGCCAAGGCGATCATGGACAAGTGGTGGCTCGAAGTGGACAAGCGCGGCCTCGAACGCAACCCCTTCCAGGCCGGCTTCGGCCAGACTGTCCTCGTAGCCGAAAACGACGCCGAGGCGAAGAAGCTCTACGCGCGCCACATCGACTATTTCTACAACCGCTGCCTGCACGTGTACCCCGGCTTCGCCGATGCCCCCGGCTACCGTACGAACCGGACGGTGAAGGCAGGCATCAAGAGCCAGATGCAGGCGAATGTGGCCATGGTGAAGGAGCGCGCCAGCTGGGAATCGCTGATCGAGAACGGCTACATCATCGCCGGCAGCCCGGACACCGTCAGCGAGAAGATCGAGCAGCTCGCCGACAGCCTGCACCTCGGGCATCTGCTGGTGCTGCAGCACATGGGCGACATGCCCCGCGACGTGACCCTCTACAACACGCAGATGTTCGCCGAGAAGGTGATGCCGCGCTTCAAGGACAAGTTCAACCAGTACGAGGACCGCTGGATGCCGAAGCCGCTGCCCGCGAGCCGCCGCGTCGAGCCCATCCCGGCCACCCTGCAGGACCTGCGCGAAGCCGTGGCCGTGGGCGGCGGAGGGGCCGGGGCCGGCTAAAACACCCGTCGCGGTGCGGCCGGAGTGCGGCCGTCGCGCCCGGCTGCTACAGTCGCCTCAAATGGCACGGGGGATGGCCGAATGACGACGATGATCGAGAACCGCGTGAACGTGCGCGAAGCGGTGGTGTTCGGGCGCGGTGGCGGCCGCGAACTGCGTTGTGACATCTACGAGCCGCCCTCCCCCATCCGGAACGGCATCGGCGTGCTCCTCGTCCACGGTGGTGGCTGGAGTGGCGGTGACCGAACGCAGCTGAAGGGCTACGGCATCCTGCTCGGGCGCAAGGGCTACCTCTGCGTGGCGAGCGAATATCGGCTCACCGGTGAGGCGCTCTGGCCGGCCCAGATCGAAGACGTCAAAGCCGCCCTTCGCTGGATGCGCGCCAACGCCGGAGAACTCGGCATCGACCCGTCCCGCATCGTCATCGAAGGGAACTCGGCGGGCGCGCACCTCGCGCTCGTCGCCGGAGGCACGTCGCGGGTTGCTGCCTTCGATGGGCAGGGTGGGAACCCCGGCATCGATAGCAGCGTGGCGGCGGTGATCGCGTTTTACCCTCCCACGGGGCTGGAGCAGCGGAGCTGGGGCGGCCTGCCGAGCCTCTTTGGGCCCGGAGCGGCGGTGGAGACGCTGCGTGGCGCGAGCCCGCTCAGCTACGCCTCCAGGGATTATCCCCCGACGCTGCTGTTCCAGGGCAGCGCCGACGACATTGTCCCCGCCGGCGAATCGACCGCGATGTACGACGCCCTCACCGCGGCCCGAGTCCCCGTTGAGCTGCACATCTACGCCGGCCAACCCCATGGCTTTGACGCCGACCCCAGGCTCGGGCGCCAGTGCGCAGAGCTCATGGCCTCGTTCATCGAGCGCATGATCCCGGCCTAGTCACGCTGGCGGCGACTGATCTGCGGCGCTACTTACCCGGCTCGAACGAGATGAGTGCCACGCGCCCCTCGCCCCCGGCGACCTTCTCTTCCAGGATGAAGCCCACACCGCGTGCGTAGTATTTCTGCTCCACCACTTCGGGCTCGAGCGGCGTCCACTCCCTGATAACGAGCACGCTTTCGAAGCTGCCGTAGGGGACCTTCGCCGCCGCATCGAGGCGCACTACTTCCGCGAGGTCCTCCGCTTCACCCCGGTAGAACTCCTGGCGATAGGCCCCGGCCCCGCTCGGGGCTGGCGGGCATGATGATCCCGGGCTTAGCCCCGTCGATGCCACCCTCCCACGATCCATGCGTGCTCACCTGCTTGCCGTCTTCGAACTCCTTCGAGTCCTCGCCCAGTACCAGACGTTGCCGTCAATGTCCTGCGCGTACCAGTCCAGCGTGTCTTCCACGACTTGCCCGTCCTCCATCACGGTGTCGCGGACGACGGTGGCGTCGATCCCAAGGACTTTCCGCGTCTCCGTGAGGACAACGACCTCGACGCGCTCCTTGCCATCGGCGGATTCGTACACCCAACGCGACCCCGGCTTGAGGGGGAAGTATGGGTTATCGACCCGAGCGACGAATTTGGCCGGGTCGATGACGGCGGCCTTCGCGCCATCGCCGCCACATGCGACGAAACCGAAGACAGTCCCGCCAACGAGGGCACCGGCGGCAATGGTCGCGAGCCAAATCCGCCTGCGAGCCTGGAGCAGGGGCGAGTGGCGTTGAGGGCGGGTCTGTTGTGATGTGTCCATGCCGCAACGATGGCGGGGCGGCGCTGAACGATGGCTCAAGGATTCGGGGCCGCGTGCGGGACCGGTTCAAGCCGATGCGCGCCACGGCCCCGGTGAACAAGTGGCCGTCGCGGCGAGGATCGCCTAACCCGGTGCGCGCTCGCGCTCTTCGCCTTGTGGGCGGCGCGTGCCCAGCCGCCCCGTCTCCACGAGCCACAACACCAGCCCGGCCGTGAGCGCGCCCAACGCGTCCGAGACGAGGTCGTTAGAGGTATCCCACATCCCGCCGATGCGCGCCGTGTCGAAGACGTTGTCGCCGATGTATTCGTACACCTCCCACGCGACCCCCACGGCGATCCCGACCGCCACCGCCCCGAGCAGGCGCCCCTCCGCCGTCCATCCCCCCAGGCCGCGCCGCGATAGTCCGCGGAAGCAGTCGTACGCCCCGGACGTCACCGCAGCGACGCCCATGAAATGCGTCAACTTGTCGTATTCGTCGATGCGTGCGTAGAGGTGACCATCCGTGCCCAGCGTGTCCAGGTAGGAACACACGACGGCGATGAAGTGCGTCTGCCAGGAGACCCCGCCATGCCCGGCGAAGACCACCTCGCCCGCTAGCAGGGCCATCATCGTGCCCGCCATTTGGAACACCAGGTAGCCCCAGTACGTGGTGAACCCGGGGTTCAGGACGCGCGCCACGAACATGTAAAGGAGCAGCCCGCCCAGCGCCAGCATCGACCAGCGGACGCGCCGGTTGTAGCGCACGGTTTCGGCGGTTGCTCCCACTGCCTGGCCAGTTGCCCGAGCGGCTCGCAGCGCCAGCCGCCGCACCGGCAGCGCCCGCGGGTGCAACAACAACGCCGCCGGCACAAGCGTGAACGCGGCGCCGATGGCCCCGTCTATCCAGTAATGGTTGCCTGTCACCACTACCGTCAGACCCATCAGCGGGCCTGGCACGAGTCCCAGGGCGAGCCCGCGCCGCCCCCCGATGCTGCGCCCCACCACCAGCCCGACGAGCGCCATCCAGCCCACATGGAGGCTGGGGATGGCCGCGTACTCGTTCGCGAAGGCGTGCTCGCGCCCCAGCGCCGTGACCGTATCTATCAGGCCCGCCTCCGCCACCAGCCGCGGTGGCGCTACCGGGTAGAGCCCGATTGTCACGACCGCCAGGCCCGCCGAAATGCCCAGGCAGTTGCGGAAGAGGCGGTAGTTCGCGCGGTCACGTGCGTAGAGCCAGGGCAGCACCGCCGCGATCACCGCCAGAAAGCCGAACGAATAGAAGCCGCTGAAGGCGCGCGTCACCGCCTCACTGTTGGTGACAGTCTCCTGCAGACGCGGCTCGAAGTAGAGGTGCAACCCCCGCTCGAAGGCAATCGCATCCCGGGCGTGCGCCATCGCAGGACCCGGCGGCGACTCGATCTGAGCCCGCAGGGCTGTGTACGCCGCCAGCCCAGCCAGCACAACCAGCCACTCACCGAAGTAGGGCACGAAGCGCAGGCGTCGACTCCCCGCCTCCCCGGGCCGGCGCCACAGCAACAAGGCCATCAGCGCCACGGCCAGCGGGATGGCAACGTGCCCCACGAGCAGGAAACCCGCCGCCGCCCCGAGGCCGTTCAGAAGCGCGAAACCTGGCCCCGCGGCGCGCCAGAGACACGAAAGCGCTACGGCGAGGCAGCCGGCCAGCAATACTCCTTCGGTTGGCCCGCCGATTCCGTGGAATTCCGTCGCCTCCAGAAGCGCGCCGATGGCTTGCCTCCTGTCCCCTAAATGGCGCGCGCAGATCCCCGCGCCCAAGCCTCCAGCAACTAGTGCCGTATGGTATCAGAACCATCCACGCGCGCTTCGCCGGCAACGGGAGCCGTGATTTGCGTGCGGGGCCGTGACCAAGGCCACAGACGGTCGCGGCATGTGATTGTGAATCGCGAATCGCTACACTCCCCCTATGGACTTCACCTTCCCCGCCGATACCGAGCAGTGGCGGGCCGACCTCAGCGCCTTCCTGCGCGCCGAGCTCCCCCCGGAATTTGAAGGCAGCGACGACTTCTTCGATGACGAAGAGCAGATGGGCTTCGCGCGCCAGCTGTCCAAGAAGCTCGGCGAGCGCCGCTGGTTCGCCCCCGCCTGGCCCGAAGAATACGGCGGCCTCGGCAAGTCCCCCATCGAACAGATGATCCTGAACGAAGAGATGGCCTATCATCGCGCGCCCTCCAGCGGGCGGCTGTTCACGATCGGCATCACCGGGCCGACGATGCTCGTGAACGCCAGCGAAGAGCAGAAGCAGCGTTGGCTCCCCGAAATGGCATCGGGCGCGGTGTGGTACTGCCAGGGTTTCAGCGAACCCGGCTCCGGCAGCGACCTGGCCAGCATGCAGACCCGCGCCGTGCGCGATGGTGATGACTACGTCATCAACGGTCAGAAGATCTGGACCTCGAACGGCCACGTCGCCGACAAGATGCTGCTGCTCGCGCGCACCAACCCCGATGTGCCCAAGCACAAGGGCATCAGCGCCTTCGTGGTCGATATGGATGCGCCCGGCATCACGGTGCGCGGCATCGCCAACATCGCCTACCGGCGCGACTTCAACGAAGTGTTCTTCGAAGACGTGCGCGTGCCCAAGGAGAACCTTTTCGGCGGCCAGGACAACGGCTGGTACGTGGCTGCCACCACGCTCGACTTCGAACGTTCGAACATTGCCGCCATCAGCGGGGCGCGCCGCACCATCCACGACCTGGTGGCGTGGGCGAAAGAGGCGCACCCCGGGGGCCGCCCGTGGGACAAGGCCGAGGTCCGCCACAAACTCGCCGACCTGGTGATCGATGTGGAGGTAGGCCGCCTGATCGCCTATCGCACCGCCTGGCTGCAGGCGAAGGGAGATGTGCCGAACTACGAAGCTTCGATGGGCAAGGTGTGGATGGCCCTGTTGGGCATCAAGGTTGGCAACGCGGGCGTGAACCTGATGGGGCCCTACGGGCAGCTCAAGCCGGGCTCGAAGTGGGCGCAGCTGCGCGGGCGCGTGCTCACGAGCTACCTGCTGGCGGTCTCCGGGCCGATCGGTGGCGGCACCACGGAGATCCAGCGCAACATCATCGCCCAGCGCGGCCTCGGCCTCCCGCGCGGCTAGGAGCACCATGCCCGTCAGCGAAGAAACCTACCGCCGCGTAGCCCTCGAAGACCCCGAGAGCAAGTGGGAGCTTCATTGCGGCGAACTGCGGCGGAAGCCCGGGATGACACTCGAACACAACAGCGTTGCCTGGCGGATTGGCTTCTACCTGCAACAACAGTTGCCGTTCGACCGCTACGAGGTGCGCCTCGATTCCGGCAGGGCCACCCGGTCGCCGGGCGAGGCCTACATCCCTGACGTCATGGTGATCCCCGTCGAATTGATGGCAGCGCACCGCGGCCGCCCGGTTGTGGAGGCCTACGGCGAGCCCCTCCCGCTGGTTGTGGAAGTCTGGTCCCCCTCCACCGGCGAGTACGATGTCGATGAGAAGCTGCCCGAGTACCGCCGCCGCGGCGACATCGAAATCTGGCGCGTCCACCCCTACGAGCGCACGATCACGGCCTGGCGCCGCCAGGTCGATGGCAGCTATGCGGAATCGCACCACAGCGGCGGCACGATCGAACCAGCGAGCCTCCCCGGCGTCAGCATCGAACTCGCCTCCATCTTCAGCTGACGGGCGGCGGCCGGCCCCACCCCCCCTGCGCCGACGCCCAAGTCCTACGCGGTCAGCGGTGATCGCGCCCGCATGCGCACAGAGTCGAGCATGGCGCAGTTGCCGCCCGACGGTGAGTCGCGCGCTGCGAGGATCGCGCCCGCATGCGCACAGAGCCGAGCATTTGCG
Organism: Tepidiformaceae bacterium; assembly: GCA_051003295.1. GTDB lineage: Bacteria > Chloroflexota > Dehalococcoidia > Tepidiformales > Tepidiformaceae. The sequence goes on from JBPCLM010000032.1 coordinate 27,662, forward strand.
CAGTTGCCGCCCGACGGTGAGTCGCGCGCTGCGAGGCCGAGCTGCCTAGCCCTCGCCCGCGTAGTCGAACTGGAACGTCTCGCCGTACTGGCCCGAGTGGTCGTAGCTCAGCTCGGGATGGTTGATCTTGAACACCGAGCTGGCCATGAGCTCCGCCTGGTTGGTGAGCAGCCCATTGCTCATCTTCAGGCTGAACGCGCTCGGCTCGCCGGTGACGGGATTTTTGATCTCGGCAAGCCTCAGCTCGGCTTTGTCACCGTAGATGCAGTAGCTGTTCGGGCCATCGAACTTCCACTGGATGGGCACGAAATCGGGCCCGATGACCTTCACCACCATTGAAGCGAGCACGCCGAAGACGCCACCATACTGGCCGCCGAGGATGTTCATGATGGCCTGGCGCTGCTCCTCGGTTGCGCGCTCATCGATGAGCACGTAGCCGGTGACGTTGCCGAGGTGGAGCGCCGCCGGGGAGTGCGCGAAGAAACCGATCGTGAGCCCGTCGAGGCCGACATCGTTGTAGCTGCCGCTATTGATATGGAAGCTGTAGCCGCCCTCGCACCAGCCCTTGCTGGGCGGAGCATCGAAGTTGCACGGGCAGCCCCAATCGCAGCTGCACGCGCCAAGGGCATCACCCTTCATCTTCCAGGTCGTCTTTGTTGCCGTGGTCAAGGTAACCTCCTCCCGGGTGCTAAACGATACCGGGGAGCTTTTCCCCGTAGACGATGAGTGCGGCGCCCGCGATTACCATCACGGCCGCCGTGACTCGCGCTATCTGCGGCCCCCAACGAGTGACCTTTTCGGCAAAGATGAGCACCGCCAGGGTGACCATCCAGCCGATGCTCATCACGCCAGCGACGATGAGCCCGGCCATCAGCCCGATGCAGCAGCCGAGGCAATAGAGCCCGTGCTTGGCCCCCATTCGCAGGGCGCCGGCGCTGCCATCGCGCCATTCCTGCATGATGAACGAAAGCGGCGAGCGGCACTTCTGCAGGCAAGCCTGCTTGAACCACGTGACCTGGTAGATGCCGGCGGCGATGAGGAGGGCGCCCCCGAGGTAGGGCCCGGAATCGAGCACCCATTCCCAGCGCACCGAGGCTTCGCCCACGCCCTCGTTGAGGGCGTAGACGCCCAACCCGAAGAGGCCCCAGGCGGCCAGGTAACCTGCGATGAAGATGCCGATGAGCAGCGAAGAACGCCCCCGCGCGTAGCGCCGCCGAGCCGAGCGGGCAAACATCGTCACCATCGGCGAGGCGGCCGGGAACATCATCGCCGCCATCATCGCAAGCCAACCGCCCAGGAAGGCGGCGATCGTGGCCGCCCGTGGCCATGACTGCATCTGCTCGCTCACGCCGAGCCGCATGCGCAGGTCATCGCGAGGCGACTCCATGCCCAGGTCATGGACCTCGGTCGCGGGCATTGCCTCGTCCTCTGCCGGCATCGAATCCGCCGCCATCGAGGAGAGATGGGCGTCGTGATCCATCTCCATGTTGACGACGAACGCCCACGCGCCGATCGTCACGGCGAGCAGCACCGCCCCCACGCTAAGGCTGAGCCGGTCTAATCGAAATGCGGGCCGGGCTGCCGCGCTGATCATCTGCCATTCCCGAGCCCTGACAACGGGCGCACGTGACTATGGACGAGCAGCCGGGAAGGCGTCAAGCAATCCCTCGAGGGGTAGGCGAGTAGAGGAGTAGGGGAGTGGCCGGGATTATGCTGTTCATCTCGCTGCCTAGCAGCGCTATACTACCCCACGCGCACTGAGGTCGGGCCACGGCGCATCAACAGGGAGAAGGAAGTTCTGCCAGGCTAGCCCCGGCTGCAACGCGAGAAAGGGGAAGTCCACATGGCCTGGAACGTATCAGGACAGAGCATGGAGCTGTGCAGCTGCAACATGCTGTGCCCGTGCTGGCTCGGTCCGGAGGGGGTGCCCGACAAGAGCTGGTGCTCGGGCGCGTGCGCCTTCGATATAGAGCAGGGCTCATCCGATGGAGTGGATCTGGGCGGTTCGCGAGTGGCTGCCTTCTTTGAGTGGCCAGGCAACTTCTTCCTGGGTAACGGCACCGCGCGCCTGTACCTGGACCAAGGCTCGACCGCTGATCAGCGCCGGGAGCTCGAGGCGATCTTCAGCGGGAGGAAGGGCGGCCATCTCGAAGGCCTGTTCGGGGCCATCGTTGCAAATTGGCTTCCCACTCGTACGGCCACGATGGAGCTCCAGTGGGGGGACAGTCCGTCGCTCAGGGTCGAAAGCGTTGGCGAGGTCGCATTGCAGCCGGTAAAGGACATGGCTGGGCGTCCGACGACTGTGCAGAGTGCAGCAGCGCTCACGGCGTTCCTGATCGATAGCATGACTCTCGCCAGCAGCAAGGGTAGCCGCTGGGCTGACCCCGACATGCGGAGCTGGGAGGGTGACTCGGGGACACTCCACAGGTTCAGCTGGAGCGCCTGATTGGCAAACAGCGGATGATCGCCGGACGGGAGATGGCGTTCAGCCCGCGCCCCCGGCGTCCCTTCCACGGGGCGCCGCGCCGCGGCCTTCCCAGGCGGCGAGCAGTTGCTCCTGTCCCGACGCGGCCTGGCCCCAGAGGGCATCGAATGAGCCGATCAGGTGCTCCGCGAGCTGACTGTCATGGAGCACCACGGAGGTCGTGTACTCTGCAGCGTCGAACGGGTCCGGCAGGTTCAGGAGGACATGGCGGCGGTCTACGACCGTGAACGGCCCATGGACCGCTTCGATCAGGCGGATGTGGGAAAAGCGGGCGAGAAACGAGCGCATGTCGAAGCCGGCGTCCCACGTCGATTGGACGAGGTGCAGGTGCTTCGCGCTGATGAGCGTTCGGCAGGCGACCCCGCGGCGGACGGCGTTGCCATAGGCGGCGAGGATGTGACGGTCGTGCTCGTCGGGACGCGTTTCCGGGATGACGTAGTCCACGACTTCGCGCTCAGCCGAATCGAGCAGGTCGCAAAGGCAGCGATGGAAATCGGCGTTGCCGACGTAGGCCGAGCTTTCGCCCTCACTGAAAACGATGGCTGCTGGACGGGCGATGGCGGACATGGCGCCTCCTTTGCATTTGGCTGGTGCTGACAGTGTGAGCGATGGAAAGCGCCTGTGCTGTAAGCGGCGCCGTGCCCGGGATGGCACGCGCGGTCAGCGCGGCTCGTTGCGCTCGCGTTGCGATTGCGTCGCCTGTCGCGGGATGGACGTGGCGACGGTAGACTCGGCGGACGCGAGGCCGCGCGGGGGAGGCGATATGGGAAAGTTCGATGGACGAGTCGCGGTAGTGACGGGCGCCGCTTCAGGAAACGGCCGCGCCATGGCGCTGCGCTTCGCGCAAGACGGCGCCGATGTCGTCAGTGCCGACCTGGACGAGGCCGGGATGGAGGAGACGGCGCGCCTTGTGAAGCAGCAGGAACGCCAGGCGCTGACGCAACGCTGTGACGTGGCGCGCAAAGCCGACATAGACGCGCTCTTCGCGGCGGTGGTGGCGCGCTTCGGGCGCGTGGATATCGCCGTCGCCAACGCCGGTGTGGCCGAACGCGACACGAACTGTCTGACCATGACCGAGGACGAGTGGGACCGGACGATCGACATCAACCTCAAGGGCGTGTTCTTCACGTTGCAGGCTGCAGCGAACCAGATGGTGCGCCAGGGCGAGGGCGGCCGGCTGATCGCCATCTCCAGCATCATGGGCGAATGGGGCAGCGCCGGCGCGCCCGCGTATTGCGCCAGCAAGGGCGGCGTCAAGCAACTGGTGAAGTCCTTTGCCCTCGCGCTGGGGGCGCACGGTATCACCTGCAACGCCATCGGCCCCGGCTTCATCACGACGCCGATGACCGCCCCCATCCGCGAAAGCGGCCGCGAGACGCATCTCATCGACCGGACGCCCGTGGGACGTTTTGGCGAGCCCGACGAGATCGGCGCCGTGGCGAGCTTCCTGGCGAGCGATGAGGCGCGTTTTGTGACCGGCACGACCATCTTCCCCGATGGGGGCATCACCGCCGGGAACTACAGCGCCGCGATCAACCAGGAGATGGAGTTGCTGCGCCAGCAGGCGACCACACAGTGAACGAACGCGAGCGCGACCAGGTCCTGCGCGACATCATCGCCTGGCTGGACAAGCGCCCAGACGCGAGGACTGGATGATTACCGATTTCTACGAGGCGGACGCCTTCACGGGCAGCAAAGGGAAGCACTACGCCACGATCGAGTCGGACTATCGCTGGGAAAAGGGCGATGAGGTCTGGCTGCAGACCGGCGCCGAGCGCGTCAAGTTGCGGGTCACGTGGGTGAACGTGACCGTGAAGGACGGGGTGGCCACGCGCGAACTGCTCGGCCTGAAGCTGTAGTTCAGCGCGCCGTTGGCTCAGCGCGTAGCCGGGGCCCAGATGCCGATGCGGGCCCGCCTCGCCGTGTCCTCTGCGCCGTAAAGGCGATCCGCGTGGTACTTCGTGTCCGGCGCGAAGACCACCACCGTCGCGAGGCCCTGCTCAAGGAGAGCCTGGTTCACGAGCGTGCCATCGGCGAGCCAGGCGTAGCGAAGGAGCCTCCCGAAGCGATCACGGTCGCTCACATCTCTCTCGAGGCAGACATCGCGGCCGCCCACGAGGCGCCGGTTGGCGGCGGTCGCCTCGCCCGCGAGCGGCTCGGGGCCGCCCGCTGCCGAGAGCTCGGGCGCATCGATGCCGATGTAGCGTACCGGCTCGTTGCGGCCTTCGTGACGCACGCGAATGGTGTCGCCATCGACGATGTCCGTCACTGGTGCCCACGTGCACGGCGGGAGGGCGACGCCGGGGTCAGCCCGGGATGCGCCAAAGCACGACGTGGTCGCGGTGGCAGCGAGTAGCGCGAGCGTGGCAAGAGCGAAACGGTGCACGGGCCGATGGTACGGGAGACCGCGCTGGCGGGGAGCGGGCGCGGGGCTCACGGGCAGCCGCCGGAGGACGCGCGGCACGGCTGTAAATTGCGAGTAAACAGTTGACGGATGGTGCCGGGAGGGCCGCTGCTGCCTTGCCCGGATGGGGACGCCTGCCTACCCTGCTTGACAGAGAGGGGCGGGCACGGCCCCCAGAGAGGCACCATGAAGCGATCGACATTGATTGGGCTCGCCATCGCCGCCGCGAGCCTGCTCGCTATTCCCGGCGCCGCGCTCGGCGGGCTCGCGTGGCCGTCCTGGGGTGGCAGCGCCGAGGCCCAGAGCCCGCCGCCCGGGCTCATCATGGTTGTCTACGGTGATGTGGCCGGCGCGACGGTTGGGCAAACCGTCACTGCGCTCATCACGGTGGGCGGTGCCACGACGAATTGCGGCGATGGCGTCGTCATCGAGTCTGGTGGGCCGAAGTACGTCGTGCAGGTGCTTGCCGATAGCCAGCGCGCGGGCTGCGGGGTGAACGGCCGCACGGTGAGGTTCTCGCTGTCGGCGCCGGGGCAGGGCCCCCGTCTGGCGAGCCAGACGGTCACGTTCGAAGCTGGCAAGGGTAAGCTCCTGAACCTTACGCTGGGCCAGGCCCTCGGCATCCAGGCGCGGCTCCCACTCGTGGCCCGCGACAATCCTTAACCGGGCATTACAGGTGACGGGCGCGTACGACCGCGGGGCGCTGTTGTGAGGCTGCGCGCGCGCCGCCGGGCGCTGATCGTGGGCACACTCGGCGCGAGCATCCTTGGGCTGCTGGCCGCACCCCAGGCGGGAGCGGTGGACCCACCGGGTGTGCCGGGTCTGCCCTTCATTGCCTACGGACAGGTTTCCTCAGGGGGCGTCAACATCGTGCCCTCGGAGCAGCCCATCCTCGCCTTTGTCAACGGCAACAGTTGCGGATCCGCCACGACTCTGGTCGCGACCGCCGGAGACAATGTCCCCCCCGACGAGGTGGGCAAGACCGTTTACGTGATCGCGGTGCTCGCCGCCGGTTCGAGCGGGGCGGGCACTGGCCCGGGGTGCGGCAGGCCCGGTGATCGAGTGACCTTCTACTTCCCCGAGACGCGACGACTGGCGCTGGAGCGGCCCACGTGGGGTGGGGAAACCGACGAAAGGCACAACCTCACGCTCGGGCCGCCGCTGGCAACGCGGGCGCGCCTGATTGCCGTGGCTGCCGACGGCACCGACTAGGCAGGTTGCTGGGCCCGCGTCGTTAGAGGCCGAGGAGCAGCGCGCCCGCGGCCGAACCGCGGCCTTCTGGGGTGGCGAGCAGGCTGCGGATGTCGCCTGGGGTGTCCAGGTCCAGGGCGAGCGCGGGGATGCTAACGGTGCTGACGGGCAGGCCGGCGCGCGTGGCGGCTGCACGGTGCCGGGC
>JBPCLM010000033.1:0-26738 GCA_051003295.1 Tepidiformaceae bacterium
TTCCTCGCCCTCGGCGCGGGCGCCCTCGCCGGCGGCGGCTCTCTAACCTTGATGCTCGTCCTTTTCGTCCAACTCAGTTGGCCCCACACCGAGCCGCTGGGCAACCCCGAATTCGGCATCAACTTCAGCTGCAACTACGCCGAGTTCTTGTTCCTTGAAGCGAGCGGCGGCGCTGCCTTGCCCGATGACCGCCCCGGCCGTGCCGCCTGGTGCGCCTCCACACTCGGCTCGCTCATCGAAGCCACGGGCGCCCGTCACGTGCGCCTCTCCGTCGAGTGGGCACAGATCGAGCCCGCACAGGGACGCTTCGACTTCACGCTGCTCGATGCGCTGCTCGCTGAGGCGGAAGCCGGCGACGCGCGCGTGCTGCTTACGGTCGGCATCAAGGCGCAGCGCCACCCCGAGTACTACATCCCGGCCTGGGCTCTGGCGCTCGGCCCCCCGCCGGACGGGGCCGCGATCGGTGCACCCACCCCCGTCGGCGCCCACGCCCTGGCGATGGTGGCCGCCGTGGCCGCCCACGCCGCCCTGTCCCCCGCCATCGATGCGTGGGCGGCCGAGAACGAGCCCTACGTTGTCTCCGCGCGGTCGAACGGGTGGACGCTCGACCGCGACTTCGTGCGCGCTGAGGCCGAGGCGATCCGCGCCGCCGACCCGCTCCGCCGGCCTGTTTCGATCGGCCACGCCCAGCACTTCGTCTTCGACCGCCGCTGGCAACACGCACTCGCCGACGGCGACGTGCTCACGACCAGCATCTATCCCTTCCGCAACTACGGGCAGTTCGTCGTCCCCATCCTCGAAATCGGCCCGTTCGCGCCGAACTACGCCCACCATGCCCGCGAAGCGCGCGATGCCGGCAAGGAGTTCTGGATAACGGAGATGCAGGCCGAACCATGGACCGACGACGATATCCGCCCGCTTTCGCCGCAAAACCCCTCAGCCAACCTCACGGCCCGCAACTTCCGCCGCAACATCGAATACGCGCGCCGCTCAGGCGCATCGCGGGTCTACCTCTGGGGTGCCGAATGGTGGCTCTACCAGCGTGAGCGCTTCGGCGATGGCACCTGGCTGGATCTCGGCCGCGCGGCGATCGCTGGCGCTGCGCCCGCCACCCGCTGACTCCGCGCGGCGCCCGGCTCCCGCTCAGTCGTCGATGCGCACCGTGGTCATGGTGCTGCCCACCGGGCCGCTCACCCACCCCTGGAAGAACACACCGAACTTGCCCGCTTCGCCACCGGCCACAACCAGCGCGATATTCTCTTTCACCCGGAACTTTGGCAGCATCGTGTCCATGCCGAGCGTCTCGGCGGCCTCGCGCGGGATTCCCTCGGCGCAATCGTCATCGCGCATCAGCTCGCGCACGGGCCGCAGCGTCGCCACCTGGATCTGTTCGCGTACCTGGTCCTTCGTCCAGCCGTCCTTCGCGAACGTATCCACGTGTTCCGGTGGCACCACCACCACGATTTCCCCGTAGCCGTACTGCTTGGGGTGGCTCACGGAAGCGAGCACCTGCCCGTAACTGTTCGCCAGGCTGCGCGCGCCCCGTGCGAGCTGGTCCACGAAGCCCGTGGGCGCGCCGCCCGCGAACACGGTCACTGTGCTCTCCCCCTTGGCGAAGCCGCGCTCGACGTGCAGCGATTCCCAGTTGCTGCGCTCTTCGAACTCAGCGAAACAGGACGTGTACTTCCCCGGCTGCCCAAGCGCCGCGCGGTCCACTTCGCCCGGGCGCCCGCCGCCGACGTTGCGCACCACCAGTTGCACCGCCCGCCCGATGGTCGCGTTCGCGCGCCGTCCCTGTCCCAGCGCGTTCATGCGGTAGTTCATCCCGATGCGGTCGCGGATGGGCCCGTTCACGATGAGCACGGGGCCTGGGAAGTGCGTCGTCGCGAGCACGCCGTGCATGTTGAACTGCTCGGTCGTGATCGCTTCGATGGCCGCTATCACCACCGGCAGGTATTCCGGCTTGCATCCCGCCATCACCGCGTTCACGGCAACCTTTTCCACCGTCACGGGCGCGAGGTTCGGGGGCACGATGCCGATCACGTCCTGGGCATCGCGCTTCGTGCCCGCGAGCATGCGCAACACGCGCTCCGGGGTGGGCGGCACCACCGGCAGCCCATCGGTGAGGCCCTGGTCGAACATGAATTCGAAGATGTCGTCTGCGTCACCGACTTCGATGTGGCGCGCGCGCAGGGGGCTGCCCTCCGCCTCCGCCGCCAGCCGCTCGGCGATTCCGGGTTCGACGGAACGCGAACCACAGCCCGGCCGCCATTCGGGAAGGGCCGCCCAGTCGATCTCTGGAGCCGCTGCCCCCGTCAGCGTCGCCAGCCGTTCGAAGAGCGCCTGCCAGTCGCCCTTCGCGAAGCCCACGAACTGCTCCAGCTGGTTGCCCTCCCCATCGGCGAAAATGACCGTGGGCACGGTATCGAGGTCGTACCGATATGACACCGCCAGGGCGGAGTCATCCAGCGCTGCCATGCCCGAAGGCAGCCGCGCCCCGAACAGACCCGGCCCGGCGTCGTCCTGGGTCACCACCCACGTGTCCATCACGGCGCCAAAGGCCGCCCCGGCTGCGTCGATCAGCGGCGCCGAAAGCACGCACGTGGGGCAGTCTTCTTTCACGAAGACGAGCAGGGCCGCCCGCCCCGCCGGGAACGCGCGCGGCTGACCAGCGGCATCGTCAAGGGTGAACGCAGGGAGCGGAGGCATAGGGGGCAGTGTACGCCGCCGCACGGGCTGGCCGACAGGCCTATTCCGCGCGTGCGAGGAGCCAACCCGGATCGGCGGGGTTGTCCCCTTGTTTTGGTTCAAGGGGTGGAAATCCAAATGCAAGGCTCACGACCGCACCTTCCCGCACTCCGAAGGTGTTGAAGAGTGGTCCTTGGCCCGCGGCCCACGAGCCAAAGGTCACGAGATAGTCATGCCGGGCGGAGAAGATGTCATCGCATGCCCCTGAACAACGGTAGACCGCGTGCAATTCCCATCTCAGACGGTTCAGTACCCGGTCGAAAGCGGACGCCAACCACACCCGGTCCGCGGGCCACAGACCACCCTCTACATCAGCCACAGGGAAACCGATGAGCAAGGCCCCCACCGTCATGCCCTCCCGGCACCGGAGTGGCTGTGGCTGCACCGTTCCGGGAGCTTCGCACGGCAACTCCACGAAGCCCACGAGCGCTGCCAGCGCTGCGCCGTCCTTCGCCGCGACCGCCGCAATTACCGCATCGACCTCCCGGATGCCGGCACGCGTGCCAATGGGGTACACCGCCGGCGGCGGTGGCGGCGCCTCCGTCGGGAGCGGCGTTATCTGCGCGATGACCGTCTGCTTGAACGATCGCTCATCGAGAGTGGGTGTCGCCGTGGGCAAAGAAGTGGCGGAAGCGACGGCCGCCCGGCTCTCCGTCGCGACCGCGACGGGCGGCTCCTCTTCCTCGCAGCCGATAACCAGCACCGAAAGCACCGTCGACAGGAAGGCGCACAGAGCGGGACGCATTGGCCAACCTCTGATCACCAGACGCCGGTACCGGCCCAATGGTTCCCCGGCCCTACGCCACCGCCCCGTGGCACTTCTTGTACTTCTTCCCGCTGCCGCACGAACACGGGTCGTTGTGGCCGACCTTGGGGGCGGCTGAGGTAGCGGACCCCGCGCGCCCCGCCGCCACCGGCTCGCGGTTCGTGCGGAGCGTCGCCGCCGCCGGCGCCGAAGAGCGGCCCAGCACCGGCGCCGCCTTCGCCGTAGCCTGACCACCGTTCGTGGGCGCCGCGTTGCCATTGTTGGCCGCAGGCCCGGCCGCCTGCAGCGCCGCCGGGCGCGTCTCCGTCACCTTCACGCGGAACACCGTGCGCGCCACCTGCCGGCGGATGTTCCCCTGCAACTGCTGGAACATGTCGTAGCCTTCGCGCTTGAACGCCACCAGCGGGTCCACCTGCGCGTACGCCTGCAACCCGATGCTCTGGCGCAGGTCCTCTACCGCCGTCAGGTGCTCGCGCCAGTGCGAATCAATCGACTCCACCAGCAGCCAGCGCTCCACGCGCCGCATGTTCTCTTCGCCGATCGCCTCTTCTATCTGTTCGTAGCGATCGTCGGCGCGGTCGAGCACCTCATCGGCGAGCTCTTCGCGCAACTGCATGATCTCCTCAATGCCCGGGACGTCTTCGGGCACGAGGATCTCCCGCAGTTCGTTCTGGAGCAGCTCGGAAGCGTCCGGGTCGCCAATGGCCACGTTCTTCAAGAGCCCTTCGAGCTCCGTCGTCAACAGGTTCACCACGTTGTCGCGCGTATCCGCCCCGCGCAGGATCTTCTCCCGTTCGCCGTAGATGACCGTGCGGTGCTCGTTGATCACGTCGTCGAATTCGACCAGCCGCTTGCGCACATCGAAGTTGTGACCTTCCACCTTCTGCTGCGCCTGTTCGATGGCGCGCGTCACCATGCGCGATTCCAGCGGCATGTCCTCGGTCATGCCGAGCTTCTGCATCATGCCTGGCACCCATTCCGGCGCGAATCGCTTCATGATGTCGTCCCCGAAGGAGACGAAGAAGCGGCTCGAGCCGGGGTCGCCCTGGCGTCCGGAGCGCCCGCGCAGCTGGTTATCGATGCGCCGTGATTCGTGCCGTTCCGTGCCTATGACGTGCAGGCCCCCGATGGCAGCGACGCCCGCCCCCAGCTTGATGTCCGTGCCGCGCCCCGCCATATTCGTGGCGATGGTGACCGCAGCGCGTTGCCCCGCATCGAGGATGATGTGCGCTTCGCGTTCGTGCTGCTTGGCGTTCAACACTTCGTGCTTGATGCCCTTGCGTTGCAGTAGGTTGGCCAGGTACTCGGACTTCTCGATTGAAGTCGTGCCCACCAGCACCGGCCGGCCCTGCGCGTTCATCTCCTCGATTTCGCCCACCACGGCGTTGAATTTCGCGCGCTCATTGATGTACACGACGTCCTGCTCGTCATCGCGCACCATCGGCCGGTGCGTCGGCACCACGACGACATCGAGGATGTAGATCTTGGAAAACTCCTCGGCCTCGGTCTCGGCGGTGCCCGTCATGCCCGCCAGCTTGTCGTACAGCCGGAACAGGTTCTGGAACGTGATCGTCGCGTACGTGACCGATTCGCGCTGGACCTTGAGGCCCTCCTTGGCTTCCACCGCCTGGTGGATGCCGTGGCTCCAGCGCCGCCCGGGCATCAGCCGCCCCGTGAACTCATCGACGATGATGATCTCGCCGTCCTTGACCACGTAGTCGCGGTCGATGCGCTTCAACACCTCGGCGTCGAGGGCCGCCTCCAGGTGGCGCGCGAGCCGCGAATCCTGCCCGAAAACGTCCCCCACACCCAGCGCCCGCTCCACCTTGTTGATGCCCTCTTCGCTCAGGGCGACATGCTTCGACTTGTGGTCGACCTGGTAGTCGGCCTCCTCCTCCAGCGTGCGCACCACGCGCGCGAAGGACATGTACGTCGAACTCGCTTCCTCGGCGCTACCACTGATGATGAGCGGCGTGCGCGCTTCATCGATGAGGATGTTGTCGACCTCATCGACGATGGCGTAGGCGAGTTCCCGCTGCACCTTGTGGTCGAGGTCCGGCACCATGTTGTCGCGCAGGTAGTCGAAGCCGAACTCGTTGTTCGTGCCATAGTTGATGTCCGCTGCGTAAGACTCGCGACGTTCGCAGGGCCGCATCTCCTCGAGCCCGCCCGTGCTTCCTTCTTCGCCCGGCTTGTAGCCCGGCTCGTAGCGGTACGACACGCCGTTGTTCTGCACGACGCCGACCGTGAGCCCCAATGCGTCGTACACCGGCCCGTACCAGGCGGCGTCGCGGCGGGCGAGGTAATCGTTGACCGTGACCACGTGCACGCCGCGGCCGGGCAGGCCGTTAAGGTAGAGGGGCGCCACGGCCGTGAGCGTCTTCCCTTCGCCGGTGCGCATCTCGGCGATCTTGCCTTCGTGGAGGACGATGCCGCCCATCATTTGCACGTCGTAGGGCTTTTCCCCGGCGCGCCGCCAGGCCATCTCACGGCACACCGCGAACGCCTCCGCCAGCAGGTCCTCGAGGTCCTCGCCATCGGCCAGCCGCGCGCGAAACTCCGCTGTCTTCGCCGCCAGGTCCGCATCGGAAAGGGCGGCCGTGTCATCGCCGAAGTCGTTGATGGCATCGACGATGATGGAGAGGCGCTTCAGTTCTTTATCGTTCGAGTCGCCGAGCAACCTGGAAATGAAACCGAGCTTGGGCATGCAGTCCCAGTGTAGCCCGTTCACCCGTACAGGCGGGTAAGGGGGGCAACAGGCAACCGAGGCAGTAGGGAGTAGGCAACAGGCATGAGGCAATAGGGCGCTGTCCGTTGCCTACTGCCTACTGCCTGTCGCCTACACGCCTACATCGTCCCCTGCTTCGTGAGACCGATGACGTTGCCCGCCGGGTCCGAGAACTGCGCGATCTCGGGGCCGCCGGGGACAGGCATCGGCGGCATCACCGTGGCCCCGCCCAGCTTCTCGGCCTTCCCCAGTGCCGCCTGCAGGTCGGGCACCTCGATGTAGACGGCCACCTGCGGTTTGCCATCCTGGCTGGCGACGATGCCGCCGCCCACGCCCGCCTGGCTGCCATCGACCATGCCGTACTTCATCGGGTTGTCCGCGTTGACGCTCCAGCCGAACAGGTCGCCGTAGAACCGCTGCAGGGCGGGCCCATCCGGCCCGAGGATTTCGAAGTGCACGATACGGTCTGCCATTGCCAACTCCGCCGTTTGAATTGATCGAGTGTGCCACGCCGGCGCGCGCAGCGCTCGCCCGCCGAAACCACCATGTAACGACCTTCGCCGAGCCCTATGCTGTACGACAGGAGGTCCCCATGGCCGCGCCCGCCCCCGACCTGCTCCTCGAACACGTCGCCGACCCGTACCCCTATTACCGGGCACTGCGCGATTCCGACCCAGTGCACTTCGATGAGCGGCGTGGGAACTGGCTCATCCTGCGGTATGACGATGTCCTCGATGCCCTGCGCGATGACGTGCGGCTTTCCGCCCAGCAGGGCGAACCCAACTCGATGTTGCTTTCCGACCCGCCGCGCCACACGCGCCTTCGCGGCCTCGTCAGCCAGGCCTTCACGCCGCGGCGCGTGCGCGAACTCGCGCCCCGCATCCACGCCATCGTCGATGAGCTGCTCGATGAAGCCGCCGCGCGTTCCGGGATGGAAGTCGTCGCCGATTTCGCCTACGCCCTGCCGATCACCGTCATCGCCGAGCTGCTCGGCGTCGATAAAGAGCAGCGCGCATTCTTCCGCGATGCCTCCGAAAAGATCGCCCTTGCCCTCGGCGGCACCACGGACAACGCCGCGACGGCGCGAGCGGCGCAGAGCAGCAAGCAACTGCGCGCTTACTTCGAAGACCTGATCGCACGGCGCCGGGCGGACCCTCGCGATGACCTGGTGACGGCCTGCATCGCGGCCGAAGAGCGTGGCGACCTCTTCACCCACATCGAATTGTTGGCCATGCTTTCGCTGCTGCTCGTGGGCGGCCACGAAACCACCGCGAACCTCATCGGCAACGGGCTCCTCGCCCTGCTGAGCCACCCGGGACAATTGGAGCTCCTGCGCAAGGAAGACATCGGACGCCTGGCGGTGGATGAGCTTCTCCGCTACGACTCGCCGGTCCAGTACACGGGCAGGGTAGCGAAAGAGGACTTCGAGCTCGAAGGAAAGACGATCCGCGCCGGCGACGGCGTGCGCGTGATGCTCGGCTCCGCCAACCGCGATGAACGCCGCTTCGCCGACCCCGACGCGCTCGACCTCCGGCGCGACCCCTGCCCGCACCTCTCCTTTGGTTGGGGAGCGCACTTCTGCCTCGGCGCCGAGCTTGCCCGCCTGGAGGGCGAAATTGCGCTAACCACGATCGTCCGGCGCTTCCCTCGCCTCGCCCTCACAGACCAGGAAGTGACCTGGCGTCCCGCCACCGTCATGCGCGGCCTCCAGGCCTTGCCCGTAACCGTCTAACCACCGAACTCTCGTGTCGCCCGCGAAACAGAACCGCGCGCGTAAGCAAGCGGACTCGCCGGACGCGGGCTGCCCCGCCTAGAAAATCGGGTTCACGATGATCGCCTGCTCCCGTGATGGCCCCACCGAGATCAGGTCCACCGGACATTCCAGCAGCGTTTCCACCCGCCGGATGAACGCCTGCGCCGCCGCCGGCAAGTCATCGAAGTTGCGTACTTCTGTGGTCGCGTCCGTCCAGCCGGGCAACTCTTCGTACACCGGCTTGCAACGGTTCAGCACCGACGCGCTGGCCGGCATCGTGTCGATCGTGTGCCCATCGACTTCGTAGGCCGTGCAGATCTTGATGCTCGGTAGCCCATCGAGCACGTCCAGGCGCGTGAGCGCGATCGCCGAAAGCCCGTTGAAGCGCACGCTGTAGCGCGCCGCCACCGCATCCAGCCAGCCGATGCGCCGCGGGCGGCCGGTGGTCGTGCCGTATTCGCCCCGCCCGTACTCTTTGCCGTGGTCGCGCAGCCGCTCCGAAGTCTTATCGAACAACTCCGTCGGGAACGGCCCGTTGCCCACGCGCGTGCAGTAGCTCTTGAACACGCCCACCACGCGCTGGATATCCGTTGGCCCGATGCCCACGCCGATGGCCGCGCCCCCACTCGTGCTGCTGGGCACGCTCGATGTGACGTACTCGTAAGTGCCGTGGTCCAGGTCCAGCAGCGAACCCTGCGCGCCTTCGAGCAGCACATAGTCGCCCCTGCGGTGCGCATCGAGCACGAGCGCCTGCACGTCCGCGACGAACGGCTTCAGGCGCCGCCCGAAGTCCAGGTAACGTTCGCAACAGCTATCCGTATCAAGCGGCTCGGCGCCGTAGACGCCCGTGATCACGCGGTTCTGGTATTCCAGCACTTTCTGGATGCGATGCACCAGGTCTTCGGGCTGGAGCAGGTCGGCGACGCGGATGCCGCGCCGCGCAACCTTGTCCACAAAGCACGGCCCCACGCCCTTGCCCGTCGTGCCGATGGCGGCCTCGCCGCGCAGCGCTTCGTCTAGTTGGTCGATCAGCTTGTGCCACGGCATGATCACCTGGGCGCGGTCGCTCAGCACGAGCTTGCTGGTATCGATGCCCTTCGCTTCCAGGTTGCCGATTTCGTCCAGCAGCACTTCCGGGTCCACGGCCACGCCGTTGCCGATGACGCACGTCTTTTCGGGGTAGAAGATGCCCGCCGGCACAAGGTGCAGCTTGAATTCGCCCCGGTCATTCACGATCGTGTGGCCGGCGTTGTTCCCGGCTGAGTAGCGCGCGACGACACGGGCCTTGCGGGCCAGCAGGTCAACGATGCGGCCTTTGCCTTCGTCGCCCCACTGCCCGCCAACTACAACGACGACAGGCATGGTGGACACACTTCCGGGCCCCCCGTTCAGCCGGGCGGCCCGTTGGCTAATGTTACACGATAGCGCCATCACGAAAACCCGCGGGCGCAATGCGTCTGCCGGAACCTATCTCGCCTGGACGGGCGCCTCTGAGCGCAGGTCGACAGCGTGGTAGCGGCCCGCCTTCAACTCCGTCACCAGTTCACGCTCGTCGTGGATGTCGTTTTCGAAGTGGGTGGCGCACTTGCCGACATCACTGATCGCGTGCGAATCGGTGCCCGCGGTGCCGCCCAGCTTCATCATCGTGCACAGCCGCCGCGAAAATTCGTTCTCCTTGTCGCTGCCGCGCCCGTTCAGCTCTTCCAAAGCGGAGACGTACTGGTAGGCGGGGTTGCGGCTCGCCTTGTCGAGGGCTGCCTGGTACTCCTCGTCGTTGCGGCTGAACCACGGCATCTGCCGCCGATAAGGGTGGGCCGCCACCATCGTCCCCTCGGCTTTCTCCACGTAGCTCGCGAGTTCGCGCACGCGGTGCATACCGAAGACGTACTTGTCTATCCCGAAGGCGAGGATGTGTCCATCGTCAGTGCTGATTTCGACCCCCGCGAGCACGAGGAAGTTATGCTTGGCGCGCAATTCCTCGATCGACTTGTGGTCCCAGACGGTGTCGTGCTCGGTGAGCACGACGGCATCGAGCCCTGCCTGCTTTGCGCGGACGATCAGGTCATCGGGGCTCAGGACGCTGTCGTGGGAACGGGGCCACGTGTGGGAGTGAAGGTCAATCAGCATGTTTGGTCAGTGCCTTACTATAGGCACGCGCCCCGCCGCGCGGCAACGCCGGGGACCCTGCCCGCGCTGGCGCCCCTGCCGCTGCTTCCAACCGTCTTCCTGAGTTCGAAGTCAGCGGCGGCGCCGCGCGACACACGGCGTTAACATTCGTCTGCAAGAATGAGGCCATGAGAGAACAGAATCCCACCTGTGAACACCGCTGGCGCTACTTCGTCCACGTCGATAGCCGCGCGGTGCGCGCCCGTGAATGCGAGCGCTGCGGCCACCGCGCCGCCATTACTCCCTCTGTGGCTACGCCGGAGCCCGAGCTCGCCGTCGCCTGAACCTGGTACTTTGTGAGGGAATTTGGCGCCAGTTCCGAAATGGGCCCGGGTCTGTTACTCCCCTCGCCCACCGCAGTGGGAAAGGGGTTGGGGGTGAGGGTCGGGGCCGCGGACTGAACAGGTAGTTTCTCTATTGAGTACTAGATCCCCAGGCCGCGCGGCGCTTCCCCGCGCGCAACCGCCTCCAGCCGCATCCGGCGCTGGTTCGGTTCCTCCATCTTGAAGCTTGGTTTGTAGTCGCTCTGGCGGCCCGCGATCTGGGCTGCGTGCTGGCGGTCGTGGCGGTAGAAAGAGCGCAGCCATTGCAACACGGTCAGCGTGCCGAACATGGGGCTCGTAGCCATGCGTTCGAAGGCCTCGAGCGCCATGCCGTCGATCACGCCCAGCGTGTAGGCGCGCTCCACTTCGAGCGCGCGCAGCATCTCGTCGATGGCATGGGCGTTCGCGTCCTGGATGGGGATGGCGACGGGCACGCCCGTGATGCCGCGCAGGTCCGGGTTGTCCCGCGCCAGGGCCGCCCGTACCCAGGCGTCGTAGGCGCGCTCCATCTCCCAGAGGTGGGCCAACTGTTCGAGCGCCGTCCACTGCTCCTCGCCCTCGGCATCCTCCGGCACGCGCAGCGCTTCCTCCGGCGAAAGCGAACGTGCCGCCACGATCAGCGCCCCGCGCTCCTCAGCCATCTTCTCCTTCAATTCAGAGACCTGCTCAATCGTTGCCAACGTTACCCTCCCGGGCGCCGCTCCCAGGGCCAGCGCGCTTCGCCACAGACCATACTGGATGCCCGTAACCAGTGCGATCACCCGCCCCGTGCTTCGCGGTCGATCGCCATCGTCTTCAGCGAATCCTCTTCCACCATCAGCACGTGCTTGGCCACGCCGCGGTACGTCCAGCCACCGGGCGCCGTCTCGCTGTTGAACTGCTCGTCCGTCATCCCTATGAGCGAGCCGATGAAGCGCGAGCGCTCTTCGAACCACTCCGCCACGAGCCGTTCCATGGGCGAGGCTGTGGTGCGCGCTTCGTAGCGGCCTTCGATGACTTGCCCCGCGTGGATCTTCTCGTGGTCGATGTCGTTCGTGATCAGCGCCCAGGCATCCCTGCCCTGCGCGCACACGTGTGATGACGGCAGCGGCAGTTCCGGGTCCGATGCCTCCAGCAGCGCATCGACCGTCCTGACCGTCGATTCCAGCAATTCGCGGATGCTTTCGCGCACCGTTGCGGCCATGGGCCACCTCCTTGTTGCGCGTGAAGTGTACTCCTCCCCCGGTGCCCTCACACCCCCCGGCTCCCTGCCTTGAAAATGACGTTGCCTCACGCGGCGTTGGCGCAAGGGTGACGGTGTAGTCGAGTCGCTCTACGCGGGAGATGAGGCGGCCGAGGACGCGGTCTGCCCTGGGGCCTGGTCAGCCCCTCGTGGCGGCGAGCGCCGCCGGGAGACGGGTGGCGCGCGCGTGCGTGGCAGCCACGAATTCGCGGAAGAGCGGGTGCGGCCGGTTCGGCCGGCTCTGCAGCTCCGGGTGGAACTGCGTCCCGAGCATGAAGGGATGGCCCGCGACTTCCGAGATCTCTACGAGCGCCCCATCGGGCGACGTACCGCTGAACACCATCCCCGCGGCCTCGAGCTGGCCGCGATAGAAGTTGTTGAACTCCCAGCGGTGGCGGTGCCGTTCGCTCACCTGGGAATCGCCGTAGGCGCGGGCGGCCAGACTCCCCGGCGTCAGGCGGCAGGGGTAAGCGCCGAGCCGCATCGTGCCCCCCATGTTCGTCACGCCGCGTTGCTCATCGAGCAGGCTGATGACGGGGAACGGGCTCTCGGGGTCCATTTCCGTGGAGTTCGCGCCCACCATGCCGCAGACGTTGCGCGCGAACTCCGTGGCCATCACCTGCATGCCAAAGCAGAGGCCGAGGTAGGGGACTTCGCGCGTGCGCGCAAAGCTGGCCGCTTCGATGAGCCCTTCCCACCCCCGCACGCCGAAGCCGCCCGGCACGATGATGCCATGCACGCCGCCCAGCACCGATTCCGCCGCGCGCGTTTCGAGGTCCTCAGCGTGCACCCAGCGGATATCGACATCCACGCCGTTGGCGATGCCCGCGTGCACGAGCGACTCCTTCACGGACAGGTAGGCATCGTGCAGTTCGACGTACTTGCCCACGACGGCTACTTCCACCGCGCCGGAGGGATGCTTGAAGCGGTCGACCATCTGGCGCCATTCCGCCAGGTCGCGCGGGCCGTGCAGGCCGAGGCGGTCGATTACAAAGTCGCCGAGGCCACGCTCTTCGAGCGTGAGGGGCACTTCGTAGATCGTCTGCGCCGTCTCCATGGGGATCACGGCGCGCGGTTCGACATCCCCGAAGAGAGCCACTTTTTCGAGGATCTCTCGCGGCACGGGATGGTCGCTGCGCGTGAGGATGACATCCGGCTGAATGCCCTTGGAACGCAGTTCTCGCACAGAGTGTTGCGTCGGTTTCGTCTTCAATTCCCCGGTGGCGCCCACCCACGGCAAAAACGTGACGTGGACGCTGAGGCAGGCATCGCGCGGCTGTTCGTGGCGGATCTGGCGGATCGCTTCGATGAAGGTCTCGCCCTCGATGTCGCCGACGGTGCCGCCCACTTCGCAGATCAGCACCTCGCAGCCACTGGCCTCGGCGAGCCCGTAGATGCGGGACTTGATCTCGTTCGTCAGGTGAGGGACGGCCTGGATCGTGCCCCCGAGGTAGTCACCACGCCGTTCCCGCTCGAGCACGGAAAGGTAGATCTGGCCGCTCGTGACGCTGGAGGCCTGCGTCAGGTCCTGGTCGATGAAGCGCTCGTAGTGGCCGAGGTCGAGGTCGGTTTCAGCGCCATCGGTGGTAACGAAAACCTCGCCGTGCTGGTAGGGCGACATGGTGCCCGGGTCGGCGTTGAGGTAGGGGTCGAGCTTCTGGATTGTGACGGAAATGCCGCGGGATTTGAGGATTCTGCCGAGGCTGGCGGTCGTGATGCCCTTGCCAACCGAACTGACGACGCCACCAGTTACAAAGATGAACTTCGGCATGTCCCCCCACGTGCGCTGTGTTCTGGAAATGCTACGGGCGGGCCTGAGGGGTGTCAACGAACGGAGGCCCGCCCGCGTCGGCCTTAGCCCTGCACCGGCGGGGGCCGCAGGCGCCATGCTTCGCCCGTGAGGCCGAGCTCAGCGAACACCGCTTCAGCCTCCTCTGCGCTTCGCCGCCGCCACCCGGGCTCGAGCTTGTCGTGGTACCAGGTGTGCGCGAGCCGCCACCCGGTTGCGAGCGTCATCGTGCCGCCGGGCGCAATCCCGCGGGCCTCGCACCAACGCTCGCTGTGCTCTTCCGAACGGAAGAGAAGCATCGTGCTTCAGGTATAGACGATGTCGTCCCACCAGTGGCCGAAGGGCACGCCGATGTGGATGATGCCTTCGCCGGCAACGGCGCCATCCCGCACGGCGACGGTCATCGGCTCGCCGCAGTCGCCGCAGGCGCAGTCGATTTCGGCGTCCGCTGCGATGATCGCGGGGATGCCTAGCGCGTCCCAGATGCAGTTACCCCACCATTGGCGCTGACCCGAGCGCACGACAAACGGCGTGGGCACAGCGGAGAAGGGGTTCGCCATGAGCACTTCGCGCGTGCGGGGGTCGAGCACGAAGACGTGGTCGGCGCCCAGGCGCTCGAAGGAGGCGAGGACATCCTGTCGGCTGAGGCCGAGGGCAGCGGCGACGCCAGCGGCTGTGGGGACAGCGCCACGGTCGATCGTCTGCCGCAGCACGGAGATTCGTACGCCGCCGTCTCTATCGGCGATGCCCGTCACGTCTTCCCGCCGTCACCGGGCGTGGCGGGCGCGGGATCGGTCACGCGCCTGCCGCTCACCACTGCGGCACGGCGCCGGGGGCGCTGTCGGGCAGTGGGAGGTAGTAGCTCTTGCCCGCCTTCTGCCATTCCTGCACCATCGCGAAGAATTCCGGGCCGCCGGAATTGAGGCCGCGCATGGGCATCGTCCCCCGGCGGATATCGAAGTCGTGCGGCGAGAGTTCGCCCGCGCGCACGAAGTGACGGCCGGCCGCTTCCTCGCGGCCCTGGTGGTAGAGCCAGTTGCCAAGCCCGAAGTGGGCGCGCGCCAGCTGGTCACGCTCTGACGGCAGCCTCTGCAGCCGCCGGATATCGTCGTCGCTCATCGCGGGCGCTTCGCCCTTCACCCAGGCGCGGATGAGGCGCTTGTGCTTCTCGGCATCGAAGCCCGTGACGGCGCGCCACGTGTCATCGCCGAAAGCGACGTCGTTCGGGCGCGCGATGCGCCCCCGCTCGTCGATCCAGAGGATCTCCGGGACGTTCACCATGTTGTAGAGGTCGGCCACGTGGTGGTCGGTGTCGATCAGGCTCGGGTGCGCGGGGTTGGCGGCCTCGATCCACGGCCGCGCGTCCTCGGGGTCCTTCTCCATCGCGACGGTGATGACGGTGAAGCCGTGCGGCGCGAGCTCTTCGTACAGTGCCTGCCACCCGGGCAGGTCGTTGCGGCACCCTCACCACGAGGCGTAGGCCGCGAGCAGCACCTTCTTGCCACGGTGGTCCGAGAGCGAATGGAGGCGGCCATCGAGATCCGGGAGCGTGAAATCAGGGGCTTCCAACGAGGCCAGGCGGGCGGCGCGCTCCCCGGCGGCGGCGCCCATGAAGGCGGCCCCTTCGGCGACATCGAGCGCGAGCGGCCGTTCGAGCATTGCGGCCAGGCCCGCCAGGCTCACACCACGCTCGTCAACCAGGGTCGAACCGGCAGCGAGCGGGTAGCAGAGGTCGTCCTTGCAGAGCCCACGCGGTTCGATGTGCCAGCCCAGCGCGGCCTCCAGGCTGGCGGGCGCGATGCGGATGTCGTCCCCGGCCGCCTCGCCGCTAATCTCGTGGGCTGCTCCATCATCGATGATGGTGAACGCTGTCATGGCGCCTCCGCTGCTCCCTCGGGGTCGTGGCGGGATTATAGCGCCCGCGGGCGAGACCGCGGGGGGCGGCTTCGGCTAAACTCCCGGCACACACGAACACGCAGGAGGCCACCTCATGGCGGGCAAGCTCGAAGGCAAGACAGCGATCATCACGGGAGCGGGGCGCGGCATCGGCCGCGAAGTGGCGCTCAAGTTCGCCGCCGAAGGCGCGCGCGTAGTCGTCAACGACCTGGGCGTTTCGCTCGCGGGCGAAGGGCAGGACGCGACGCCGGCCCAGCAAGTGGTCGATGAGATCCAGGCGGCGGGCGGCAAGGCACTCGCGAACTACGCCGATGTCGCGGATATGGACCAGGCGGAAGACCTCGTTCGCACCGCCCTGAACGAATGGGGCCAACTCGACATTCTCGTCAACGTCGCCGGTATCCTGCGCGACCGCATGGTCTTCAACATGACCGGCGAAGAGTGGGACGCCGTGGTGCGCGTGCACATGAAGGGCACCTTCGCGACCACGCGCTTTGCCTCCATCCACTGGCGGCAGGCGCGGCAGGGCGGGCGGCTGATCAACTTCACGTCCGGGTCAGGGCTGTTCGGCGCGCCCGGCCAGCCGAACTACGCGGCCGCAAAGATGGGCATCTGGGGCTTCACGCTCAGCTGCGCGCGCGCCCTGGGGCGCTACGGGGTGACAGCGAACAGCATCGGTCCGGGGGCGGCCACGCGCATGACGGAGAGCGTCCCCCAGGAGCGCGGCGGCAGCGGCTGGAGCACCGACGACGCCCGCGGTACGGAGCGAGACCCGGCCAACGTCGCCCCGCCGCTTGTGTACCTTGCAAGCGATGAAGGCGGCTGGATCACGGGGCGCTGCTTCGGCGTGAGCGGCTACCGCGTCACGCTCTATACGCAGATAGAGCCGCAAGTGGTGCTGCAGGGCTCGAAGCCATGGGAGACGGAGGAACTGTTCGGGCGCATGAAGAGCACCTTCGGCAGCGCCATCAAGCCCCGCGAAGACGCCTAAGCCATCGGCCCTACCCCACGGCCACCGCCGCCCCGGCGCGCTGCAGCTCGGGCATGACCTTCGCCGCGAACAGGCGCATGCTGCGCTCTGCCTCCCCGTAGGGCATGCCCGCGTAGCTGAAGACGCCGGTGAAGTGCTCGTTGCCGACGCGCCGCTGGATCTCGAGGATCTTGTCGCGGCACTGCGCCGGCGTGCCCCACACCTGCAGGTTCAGGAAGAATTCGGTCGCGGCATCGGCGCCGCCGTTCTGCGAAAGGCGCTTCGCGAACCCGCCGTAGTATTCGTACCCGGGGGTTTTCTGCAGGTGGTCACTGGCGAATTCGTAATGCCGCAGCACCGTCTGCCAGTAGCCGCCGATGTAGCGCTTCGCCATCTCGTAGGCGCGCCCCTCGTCTTCATCGCAGAACACCCACCCCGAGGCGATCGGCGCCGGCGGCTCTGTGCCGTTCACCTCGCGATACACGCCCCGGTAGGTGTCCAGGTCCACCTGCACCAATTCCCACGGCTTCTGGGGGATGATCAGGATGCCGATCCCGAGTTTCGCCATGAGAGGCAGTGATTCCGGCGAAACGGCGGCCGCGTACGTCCGCCCCTTGAACGACTTGAAGGGCGCCGGCCGGATATCGCGCCGTGGCTGCGAAATCACCTCGCCCTCGAACTCGCAGTAGCCGCGTTCCAGCCCTTCGGTGATCATCTGCGCCGATTCCACGAAGCGCTGGCGCGATGTATCCATGCCCACGCGGAAGCCCTCGAATTCGACGCGCCCGAGCCCGCGCCCGAGGCCCAGGATCATTCTCCCGTTGCTCATGTTGTCGAGCATCGAGACTTCTTCCGCGACGCGCATGGGGTCATGCCAGGGCAGCACGATCACCATCGAGCCGAGCTCCACCTTCTCCGTTTTCGCGGCCATGTAGGTCAGGAACTGCACCACGTCCGGACACATGGTGTAGTCGGTGAAGTGGTGCTCCACGCCCCAGACGGATTCGAACCCCAGCGGCTCCGCCAGGCATGCCAGGCGCAGCTCCTGCTGATAGACCTCGTGGTCGCTGCGTTCGTTCAAGGGGTTCTGGAAGACGGCGGCCATCCCGACTTTCATGTGGAGCCTCCCGGG
The DNA here is from genome assembly GCA_051003295.1 of Tepidiformaceae bacterium. GTDB lineage: Bacteria > Chloroflexota > Dehalococcoidia > Tepidiformales > Tepidiformaceae. The sequence goes on from JBPCLM010000033.1 coordinate 17,494, forward strand.
TGTGGTGTCCTCCCATTCTGCCCCACTAGTTGGGGCGTGGCGAATGGTGCGCCGGGGGAGGCGAAGACGATCGCCGGTGGAGGGGTCGGGATGAGGCGCGTGCCCCTGAGCCACACCGGCGGCGGTCCCCGGTAGACTCCCGTTACCAGGCGCTGCCCGTGATTCGAATATCCGTGTCGACACGCCGGACGACTGAGTGCAAACCCCAGAGCCCCGCGGATAGGTGGTCTGACTTCGAGTAAATCGTAAGCTTCAAAGATAACGCCACAGAGGACCTGTACCACGGTCGTTGGTCGGTACGCGTCCGGCGGTTCCCAACGGTGGTGCAGGCCAACGCGGTTCGAAAGCTGGCCGCGCTCAACGCGGCCAGCACTCTTGACGATCTAGCGTCACCGCCGGGTAATCGACTGGAGCCGCTGCACGGCAACTACGCGGGTCATCTCAGCATCCGCGTCAACAACCAATGGCGCATCGTCTTCCGTTGGCTAGACAGCCATGCTGTCGATGTCAGTCTGACGGACTATCATTGAACCGAGGGGCACACATGATCCCGGAACAACGCACCAGCACTCACCCCGGCGAAGTCCTCCTGGAGGAGTTTTTGGTCCCTCTGGGGCGCGCAGCTGAAGATTTGGCTCTCCATGTCGGGGTGGATGCCACGTGGTTGCACGGGGTTATCGACGGCAACTGCCCGGCGGATGCTCCGCTCGCGTGGTCGCTAGCGATGGCCCTCGGCACGACGCCCGAATTCTGGCTGAATCTTCAGGCCGCACACGATCTGTCCCGCACGCGGCCCAAACAAGTCGTGCCCCGGCTGGCCGGGTAATCGCACTGGCGGGTTTCGGGGCCTGCGGGGCCGCTCAGCCCTTCGAAATCGTGTCCACTTCTGCCATCTCCTCGGCCGTCAGCCGCCAGTCGCCCGCTTTGACGTTCGCCTCCACCTGGGCCGGCTTCGTCGCGCCCGCGATCACGCTCGCCACCAGCGGCTGCGATGCCAGCCAGCCCATCGCCAGATCGAGCATGCCGTGCCCGCGCTCCCTGGCGAACGTGTCGTAGCGTTCGAGCATGTCCCAGTTGCGGTGCGTCATGGTGCGGTCGGCGAGCGGCGCCATCATGGCGAAGCGGGTGCCTTCGGGGATGGGCTCGCCACGCCGGTACTTGCCCGTGAGGAAGCCGCTCGCCAGCGGGAAGAAGGGCAGGATGCCGACGCCGTAAGCCTTGCACGCGGGCACGAGTTCCTTCTCCACGCTCCGTTCCAGCAGGCTGTATTCGTTCTGCGCCGAAATGAACGGCGCCAGGTGCTCCCGCTCCGCCACGAAGTGCGCTTCGGCCGCTTGCCAGCCGGCGAAGTTCGAGTGGCCGATATAGCGCACTTTGCCCTGCCGTACCAGGTCGTCCAACGCCCGCAGCGTCTCGTCAATCGGCGTGCGCGCGTCCGGCGTATGCACCTGGTAGAGGTCCAGGTAGTCGGTCCCCAGGCGCCGCAGGCTATCTTCCACCGCGCGCATGATGTAGCGCCGCGATGCGCCCTGCTTGCCATCGCCCATCTTCATGCCGAACTTGCTCGCGAGCACGATATCCTGCCGCCGGTTGCCGAGCGCCTTCCCCAGGAACTCCTCCGACATCCCCAGAGGGCCATACACGTCGGCCGTATCGAAGAGGTTGACGCCCATTTCGATCGCCTGGTTGACCACCGCCGTCGTCGCTTCGAGGTCGCAGCGGCGGCCGAAGTTGTTGCAGCCGAGCCCCACCAAAGAGACCCGCAGCCCCGATCGCCCGAGGTTCCGGTATTCCACAGACGCACCATCCTGTTCCGAATGTCCGTATCGTAGCCGCGCGCACGTGCTGTTGCTCGGCGGCCAGTCCGCAACGCATCTCCCGATCGACGGCGCGCGTAAACTCCAACGGGAATGCCTCTGGTGCAGTTCCCGCCCGCTTGATCGAAGCCATGAGAGGACGCCGTGAGCACGTTTGCCTCCCCCCAAAGGGCGTTGCGGCTACTGGGTTGCATCGCGGGGTCGCTGCTTATCCTCGCCTGCGGGGGCGACGACTCGCAGCCGGCCGCAGCGACCCCAACTCTGGAGACCGCTCCCGTTGCCACGCCGGCGCCGCAAACTCCAACCCCAGCACCGGGCACCCAGACGCCCCTGTCCCCCGCCGAAGAGCTCATCGCCTTCGAGCCCCGGCGTGACGGGAACCAGCAGATCTACGTGATGAACGCGAGTGGGGCGAACCAGCGCCGCGTCGTTGCCACCGCCTCCAATGACACGAACCCGGCCTTGGTCAGCCGATGGCCTGCGGCTGGCGTTCCACTCCGATCGCGATGGCAACGCCGAGGTCTACGTGATGGCCGCGGACGGTTCCAACCAGACGCGCCTGACGGACAATCCGGCGCGCGACCAGAACGCCGACTGGTCACCCGATGGACGCAGGATAGCCTTCTGGTCGGACCGCGACGGCAACCCGGAGATCTACGTGATGGAGGCGAACGGGACGGATCAGCGGCGCCTCACCAGCCACCCGGGGATGGACCAGCTCCCTTCCTGGTCGCCTGATGGATCACAACTCGCCTTCTACTCGACGCGAGACGGCAACTTCGAGATCTACGTGATGGGCGTCGATGGCTCGGCGCTGAGGCGGCTCACCCAGGACCCCGGCAGGGACCAGAACCCGTCGTGGTCGCCCGATGGCAAGAGCGTCGTCTTCTGGTCCGACCGCGACGGAAACATGGAGATCTACGTCATGGCGGCGGATGGGTCGAACCAGGTTCGCCTTACGCGGCACCCAGCGCGGGACGCCAACCCTCGCTGGTCGCCCGATGGCACAAAGATTGTCTTCTGGTCGGAGAGGGAGGGGGACGACCCGGAGATTTTCGTGATGAACGCCGACGGCTCGGGGGCGGTGCGTCTCACGAACAGCCCGGGGCTGGACGTCGCGCCCGACTGGGTAGCGCCGGCCCGGCGATAAGCGCCCTGGGAGTGCGCCGCGGCGCGGCTCAGGCGCCGGCGGCGGGCTGCGGGGCCACTTCTCCCTGGCGCCGGCGGGCGATCGCCTCATCTTCGCCGGCCATGGCCTCGGCGGTCGCTTTCTGTTCCTGCTCGTACGTCATGCGGTAGAGGTTCGCGTAGATGCCACCGCGTGCCAGCAGTTCATCGTGCGACCCGATCTCGGCGATCGCGCCTGCATCCAGCACCACGATGCGGTCGGCTTCGCGGATGGTGCTCAGACGGTGGGCGATGACGAAGCTGGTGCGATCGTTCAGCAGCCGGCGCAGCGCGCGCTGGATGATGGCTTCCGTCTCCGTATCGACGTAAGCGGTCGCTTCATCCAGCACGAGGATGCGCGGCGAGGCAAGGATAGCGCGCGCGAAGCTGATGAGCTGGCGCTGGCCGACGCTCAGATTCTGCCCGCGCTGCTGCAGGACGCTGTCGTAGCCGTGTTCGAGGCGGCTGATAAACGCATCAGCGCCGACAGCGCGGGCGGCCGCGCGCACCGCTTCGTCCGTCGCTTCGGGGCGGCCATAGGCGATGTTTTCCCGGATCGTGCCGCTGAAGAGATACGGGTTCTGCAGCACAACGCCCATGTGGCGCGTGAGGGAGCGTCGCTTCACATCGCGGATGTCGTGCCCATCGATGCGGATGGCGCCTTCTGTCACTTCGTAGCCACGGCTTACGAGCGAAGTGATCGTGGTCTTGCCCGCTCCCGTGTGGCCGACGAACGCGATCGTCTCGCCGGGACGCACGTGGAGGTCGATATCGCGCAGGATGGGTACCCCTTCCGTGTAATGGAACGAGACGTGGTCGAAGTCGATGCGGCCCTCGATGCTCTCGAGTTCGATGGCGCCGGGACGGTCCTGGATGCGCGCCGGCGTATCGAGCACTTCGAAGATGCGCTCGCCGCCCGCCATGGCACGCTGCAGCATCGTGTACTGCAGCACCAGGTCCCGGATCGGGTCGAAGAAGCGGCCGACGTAAATGGTGAAGGCGGTGAGCACGAGGAAGAGCGATGCCACATCGACATCGCTGCCGTTGAGGGCGCGCAGGCCGCCGACGATGACGACGGCGGCCGTCGCGACGGCAACGGCGAGCTCGATCACGGGCATGATGGCGGCGCTGAGCAGGCCCGCCCAGATGTTGGCGTTGCGGTTGTCCTGGTTGAGAGCATCGAAGCGGCGCGCGTTCTCGTCTTCACGCGACATCGATTGCACGGCGCGCACACCGGAGACGTTTTCGGCGAGCGTGCCGTAAAGCGCGCTGATCTTGATGCGCACGTTCACGAAGGCGGCCTTCGCGTGCCCCGCCCACCAGACCATGACGAGCACAAGTGGCGGCACGATGGCGAAGGTCACCAGCGCGAGCTGCCAATCGATGATGAGCAGCGTCACGATGACCACGGCGAGGCCGACGATGTCGGCCAGGAAGGTGAGGGAGCCGCTCGTCAGCAGCTCCTGCATCACCGTGACATCGCTGGTAAGGCGGCTGATCATGCGCCCCACTTCCATTTCGTCGTAGAAGCTGAGCGAGAGGCCCTGCATGTGGTCGTACATTTCCGTGCGCAGTTGCATGAGCAGGCGGTTGCCCATCCAGGAGGTTGTCAGGAGCTGGATATAGGTGGCTGCCCAGCCGACGACCGCCATGCCGCCCATGATGCCGAGGAGCCACCAGATGCGTGTGGTGTGGTGTTCGATGCCCGCCTTCACGGTGAGGCCGATGAGCAATGGCTGGAGGAAGCTGGTGACCGCCGAGAGGACCATGCAGATGAAGGCGAGCGAAGCCTGCAGCCGGTACTGGCGAAGGTAAGGGAGGATGCGCCGCACCACCTTGGCGTCGTACACCTTCCCCAGGTACTCATCGTCCCAGCCATCGCTGCCGCGGTTGCCGCGGCCGAGATTGCCCATCCCCTGGCCGCCGATGCCCGTGCTCCAGCCGCCCGCGCCCGCCGCCCCCCCGAACATGCCCATGGCTATGCGCCTCCGGTCGCAATGAGAGGTGTGCTCCCCGCGGCCGCGCCGTGGGAGCCGTGGCCGCCGGGCGGCCGGCCCCGCGGACGGGCTGCGGCCAGGACCGTTGCGGTCTCGACTGCTGAAGCGCCCTGCGGGCTCCAGCCCGAAGCGGCGAACGGGATATGGAGTTCCTCCAGCCGCCGCTCGATGACCCGTACCGCCTCTTCGTTGTTGTCCACCAGCAGGAAGCGCCGCCCCAGTTCGTGCGCCGCGACGCCGGTGGTACCGCTGCCCGCGAAGAAATCGAGCACCAGCTCACCGGGCCGGGAACTGGCCCGGATGATTCGCCGCAAGATGCCCAGCGGCTTTTGGTTGGGGTAGCCGGTTTTCTCGCTGCCGTTGGTCGGCACGATGGTATGCCACCACACGTCCGTGGGGGTCTTCCCGCGAGCTGCTTTTTCGGGACCAACGAGGCCGGGAGCCATGTAGGGGATGCGGTCCATGTCTTCGAAATTGAAGGCGTAGTTCGCGGGGTCTTTGGCGTACCAGAAAATGTTATCGTGCTTGGCGGGCCAGCGAGCGCGCGTGCGCGCGCCGTAGTCGTACGCCCAGATGATCTCGTTCAGGAAGCTCTCGCGCCCGAAGATGCCGTCAAGCAGCAGCTTGCAGTAATGCGACTCCCGGTAGTCGATGTGGAAATAGAGCGAGCCGTGAGGAGCGAGCACACGCCGCGCCTCCAGCAGCCGCGGTTCCAGGAACGAAAGGTAGTCGTCGTAAGCGTCATCGTAGGCGCGCTTCGCGACTTCTACCGTGGCGTAGCGCCGCCCCTGGAAACCGCCGCGGTCGCCATCCGCGCTGCGTGCCGTCCGCAGCGTGGTGCGCACCTGCGTGCCCCCGGTGTTGAACGGAGGGTCGATGTAGATGAGGTCCACGGACTCAGAAGCGACCGTCCGCAGGAACTCGATGTTGTCCCCCAGGGCCACGATCCCGGCCGCCTGAAGCGGCGCTGCGTCCGCAACTGCGCCGCGCGTCATGAGCCGCCCTGCGCGCCACTGGGCTGCGGCGAGAGCGTTTCGGCGGGCACGCTGCTCCGTGGCGGCTTCACCGGAGCGACACGCCCATTCGCCGCCGCCGACACGGCGGCAGGAGCCGTGGGCGTAACGCGTCCCAGCCCTTCTTCCTGGTCGCGCAGTTCGAGGTCGAAGATGCGTCGGTAGAGCCCTTCCTGTTCGACCAGTTCGGCGTGCTTGCCGCGCTGCACCACGCGCCCATCCTGCAGCACCATGATTTCGTCCGCCCGCATCACCGTGCGCAGGCGCTGGGCGATGACGAAGGTGGTGCGGCCCTTCATCAGCTCCTGCAGCGCCTGCTGGATGAGGAACTCCGTCTGCGAATCCACGCTCGCCGTCGAGTCATCGAAGATCAGGAGCGCGGGGTCCAGCAACAGCGTGCGCGCGATGGCGATGCGCTGCTTCTGGCCGCCGGAAAGCGTGACGCCACGTTCGCCCACCCACTCGTCGTAGCCATACGGCAGCGAGACGATGAAGTCGTGGATGCGGGCGGCCCTGGCGGCGCGTTCGATCTCTTCCTGGGTGGCGCCGGGCCTGCCGTAGGCGATGTTGTCGCGGATGGTGCCAATGAAGAGGAAGACATCCTGCTGCACGATGCCTATCTGGGGGCGCAGGGATTCGAGCGTGACATCGCGCACATCAACGCCGTCGATCGTGATGCGCCCGGCGCTGACATCGTAGAAGCGCGGGATCAGATTCACGACGGTGGACTTGCCGCTGCCGGTCGGCCCGAGCAGGGCGATCACCTCGCCCGGCTTCGCATCGATGTCGACGCCGGAGAGCACCGCGCTGACGTTGTCGTAGGCGAATCCAACGTTTTCGAAGCGAACGTGGCCGCGCACCTGGTCGAGGACGGTGGCGCCCTCGCGCTCCTGGACAGCCGATTGAGCATCCACGAGTTCGAAGACGCGTTCCGCCGAGGAGATGCAGCGGACGACGATGTTGAGGATGAAGCCGAGCATGCGCACCGGCATCTGCAGGAGGTTGAGCCACAGGGTGAACGTGAGGAGGTCGCCCGCCTTGAGGCTCCCCTGGGAGATGAAGTACGCGCCGACGCCAACCGTGAGCGCCACCTGCGCCGCGGAAAGGCCCTGCATGAGCGGTTGATGCGTCGCCATCGCGCGGGACTGCGTGTAACTCAGGTCAGCCTGCTGGCGCGCGGCATTGGCGAACTTCTCGCTTTCGAACGGTTCGCGGCTGAAGGCCTTGACCACGCGGATGCCCGTCAGGCCTTCCTCGGCGGTCTGCGTCATGACGGCCTGGTTTTCCTGGATATCGCGCCAGATCGGCCGCATGCGGTAGCTCACCACCGCGGAGCGCCACGCGAGGATGGGCAGCGCGATCATGCTCACGAGGGCAAGCTGCCAGCTGATGACGAACATGCCCACGGTCGCGATCGCGAGCACGAGGACGATATAAACCAGCCGCAGCGCGCCCATGTTGATGAACATGCGGATGTTCTCGACATCCTGCGTGGCGCGGGACATGACCTGCCCGGTCTGCACCTTGTCGTGGTAGGCGTAGCTCAGCCGCTGCAGGTTGTCGTAGATCTGGTTGCGGATGTCGTAGGCAACGCGCTGGCCGATTGACTCACCGAGGAACTGCTGGCCAAAGGAAAAGAGGCCGCGGCCGAGCGCGAAGAGGATGAGCCCCAGGGCGCTAAAGATGAGGAGCTTCTCGTCGCCATCGAGGCCCGTGATGCGGCCGTCCGGGCCCGTGACGGGCTCCAGGCCAAAGTTGATGGCGTAGCCCACCAGCAGCGGGCTGAGCATGACGAGCGCGCCCGAGAAGACCACGCATACGCTGGCCCCAAGCAACGGCAGCTTGTAGGGCTTCAGGTACGTGATCAGGCGGAGCAGATGGCGCACGAAGCCAGGACACCCCCGGTGGTCATCAAAAGTAGCACACCTTAACGCATGCGTAAATGTACGGCGGTGGCGCTACTCGCTCTTTTCGTACGTTTCGTGCTTCTGCCAGGGGCTGTAGAGGTAGTAGTTCGCGGCCGTGGCGGCGGTGTTGCCTTCGTGCACGGCAGTGGAAACCTGGTGCGCGAGGATGCGCGTGACATCCCCCGCCGCGAACGCCCCCGGCACGCACGTCACCTGCTCCTCATCGGTGATGATGAAGCCCTCCTCATCGACTTCGACGCCCACGGAGCGCGCGAGCTTATTGTTCGGGGCGCAACCCTCCAGGCTGAAAAGGAAATCTGCTTCGAGCGCGCCGCCGCCGCCCAGGCGGACGCGCCCGAGGATGCCATCGTGACCTTCGATGCCGGCGATCGTATCGACGACCACGTCGATGTTGTGGCTGGCGAGCTCATCGCAGACCGCCTCGCTCATGTCGTTCTTGGGCGCGTTCGTGAGCATGGTTATCTGGTGCGTGAACTGCAGGAACTGCAACGCCGTGACAGCGGCCTCGGTGGCGTTACCCACGATGACGATGCGTTTGCCGCGGGTGGCGTAGCCATCGCAGACGATGCACCAGAAGATCGAACGGCCCACGTAGTCGGTCCATTCCGGAAAGCGCGGAAAGTGGTCCGTGACGCCGGTGGCGAAGACGGCCGTGCGCCCGCGATAGAGACGCTTGTGTTCGTCCCTGGCGGTGAAGTAGCCCTCTCTGCGTTTGACAGCCATGACCGCTTCGTTGATGCAGGCGATCGGGTACTCACGGACCTGCTTGCGGGCGATATCGCGGAATTCGCGCACGCCGATGCCGCCGGGAAAGCCGAGGTAGTTGTGGTTCACCTGGTGGTACGTGGAACGGCCCATGCCGCTATCGAAGAGGATGACCTGGCGGTTGAAGCGGGCCAACTGCAGCGCGGCCGTCAGCCCCGCCGGGCCGCCGCCGATGACCAGAGCGTCGTACATGAGGTGAGATTTGTCCATGCCAGCAAGCCTGCGCCATGGCTGCGATCAAACGGCGCAAACGCTGGCGGTGCGGCTCGCAGAGGAGTGGCGATATCGCAGGCCCGAGTTCCGAGATCCGAGGCCCGAGAACCCGGTGCGGGTCGCCAATAGTCGGCCCGGCGGGTCCCCTGCCGAGATTGCGGGCCCGCTGGGGCCAACGGCCAACGGCTAATGGCTAACGGCCATCCGGGTGCTACGCTGGCTCCGTGAAAGCGCTGCGGTTCTATGAAGCGGGCCGCGTGGCCGTCGTGGATGTCCGCGACCCCGATCCCGGGCCTGGCGAGGCCGTCCTGCGCGTGCACGCGACCGGTCTCTGCAACAGCGATG
>JBPCLM010000034.1:0-6277 GCA_051003295.1 Tepidiformaceae bacterium
TACCTGGCGTATGCGCGCGGCCCGAGCCTCCCTTATCGCTCCCTGCTGGTGGCTCCGCTCATGCGGGCCGGCGACGCGATCGGGACCATTTCACTGGACAGGCGAGAGGTGCGGCCGTTCACCCAGAAGCAGATCGACCTGCTCCAGACGTTCGCCGACCAGGCCGTCATCGCCACCGAGAACGCACGGCTGTTCAACGAACTGCAGGAGAAGACGAAAGAACTCGAACTCGCCTCGCGCCACAAGTCCGAGTTCGTCGCGAACATGAGCCACGAGCTGCGCACGCCGCTGAACGCCATCATCGGCTACGCCGAACTCCTGCAGGAGGAGTGCGCCGACCTCGGGACGGAGGACTTCCTGCCCGATCTGACGAAGATCCACTCCGCGGGAAAGCATCTCCTCACCCTCATCAGCGGAATCCTGGACCTTGCGAAGGTCGAGTCGGGCCGCATGACCATGTACCTCGAAGACTTCGAGATCCCCGCGCTCGTCCAGGAGGTCGAAGCGATCGTGCGGCCGATGGTCGAGAAGAACGGCAACGTCTTCACGCTCGATTGCGCGGCGGACATCGGCGCCATGCACGCCGACCTTGTGAAGGTGCGACAGGTGCTCTTCAACCTCCTTTCCAACGCCGCCAAGTTCACCGAGCGAGGGAGCGTCGCGCTCGGGGTCAGCCGCGTCGCCAGCCCTCAGCCCTCAATCCTGTTCACCGTCAGCGATAGCGGCATCGGCATCACGGATGAGCAGATGGCGAAGCTCTTCGAGGCGTTCGCCCAGGCGGACGCTTCGACCACGCGCAAGTATGGGGGGACCGGCCTTGGGCTCGCCCTCAGCCGCCAGTTCTGCCGCATGATGGGCGGCGAGATCACGGTCGAAACAACCCCCGGGGCGTGCTCGGCGTTCACGGTGACGCTGCCCGCGATGGTGCCGGAGCCATCAGAATGACGCTCGCCGCCTGAAGCGAAAGGAAGCAATGCCCAAGATCCTGCTGGTCGAAGACAACGAGATGAACGCCGACATGCTCACGCGCCGGCTGCAACGGCGGGGCTTCGTCGTGGTCGTCGCTGTCGACGGCGCGGAGGGCGTGGCGAAGTCCAAAACCGAGCGGCCGGACCTCGTCCTCATGGACATGAGCCTCCCCGTCATGAACGGCTGGGAGGCTACGCGCGCCATCCGTGCCGACCCCGCCACCGCGGCGCTCCCGGTGATCGCGCTGACCGCCCATTCGATGCCCGGGGACCGCGAAAAAGCGATGGAAGCCGGTTGTAACGACTACGACGTAAAGCCCGTGGATTTGCCGCGGCTGCTGGAAAAGATGGCCGCCCTGGGGGTTTCGGCGGGATGACCTTCGACGCCAGCTCTCTCCTCCACGAACTGCGCACGCCGGTCAATCATGTCATCGGCTACGCCGACCTCTTGCTCGAAGAGGGCGGCTTGACGCCATCCACCGAAGCCAGCATCGCGGCGGCCAAAGCGCTCGCCCAGCAGGTGCTTGCGGCCGCTGCCGGTCTCCTCGATGCCGACCCCGCCGCCTCGGCCGGCGCAATCAATACGCTCGATGTCATCGTCGCTGACCTGAGGCGCTGCATCGGCGATGTCGCCCACGACCAGGCCCACGCGGCCGACATCGACCGCATCCGTACGGCCTCGGAGCGCCTCACGCAGCTGGTCGAAGCGCTCCGGCTGCCCGGTTCGGTCGAGGCCGTGGAGCGGACTGAGTTCCCCGATGACTCTAGCGGCCCGGCCGGGGAGCTGCCGGGCACTCCCATGGTGCTCGTGGTTGATGATGACGAGGCCAACCGCAATGTCCTCAGCCGGCGCCTGGTGCGCCTCGGCTACCGGGTCGTCGAGGCGGAAGATGGCCGCGCGGCCCTTCGCTTGCTCAAGAGCACGCCCATCGACCTGGTGCTGCTGGACATCATGATGCCGGAACTCGATGGCTTCGGCGTGCTCGAAGAACGACGCGCCGACCCCGCCCTGCGCGATATCCCAGTGGTCATGATCTCCGTGCTCGATGACACCGAAAGCACCGTGCGCTGCATCGAGCTCGGCGCCGAAGACTACCTGCCCAAACCATTCGACCCCGTCCTCCTGCACGCGCGCGTGGGCGCCTGCCTGGAGAAGAAGCGCCTCCGCGATGCTGAACGCAGCCTCCTGGCGACGGTCACCCGCCAGGCCGGGGAGTTGCGGGAGTGGAACGCCGAACTCGAACGGCGTGTGGATGAGAAGGCGCGCGAAGTGGAGCGGCTCAGCCTCATGGAGCGCTTCGTGTCACCGCAGTTGGCGAGGGCGCTCGAAGCTGGCGGCGCCGGCATGCTGGACAGCCACCGGCGCGAAATCACCGTCCTCTTCTGCGACCTGCGGGGCTTCACGTCGTTCGCCGAGACGGCCGAGCCGGAGGACGTGATGGCCGTGCTAGCGGCACTCCATGATGCCGTCGGGCCGCTCATCTTCAAGTACGAAGGCACCCTCACGCAGTTCACGGGCGATGGCATGATGGTGCTCTTCAACGACCCGATTCCCTGCGCGAACCCGGCGATCAGCGCCATCCAGCTCGCCCTCGAAATGCGCGCCCGCACGGCCGAACTGGCGATCGGCTGGCGCCGCCGCGGGCACGACCTTGGGCTCGGCGTCGGCATCGCCATCGGCTACGCCACCTGCGGCCAGATCGGTTTTGAAGGACGCTTCGAATACACGGCCATCGGCACGGTCACCAACATCGCGGCGCGGCTGTGCGGCGAAGCGAAAGATGGCCAGGTCCTCATCCCCGCCCGCATCGCAACGCTGCTGGAGCACGAAGTCGAGGTCGAGCACGTCGGGGACCTCGCCCTCAAGGGCATCGCGCGACCCGTGGCGGTGTACAACGTGAGGGGGCTCGCGGGCCACAGGGCACAGCGTTAGGGCGTGCCCTCGCCCCCGGCCCCCTCTCCTGACTGCGCAAGAGAGGGGGAGTAACGCTGCGTGCTGCGCGAATGCGGCCCGCGCCAGCCCCACGCACGCCCTCCCTATCGGTCGGGCCACGGACTCCCGGGCTCACGCCCCCTGGTGCGCGCCCGTAGCGAGCGGGGTCCGCTGGCGGCGACGCTTCCCACGTGTCGCGCGGTTCGCTAGAATTCCCGAATGGCGTTCGAAAACGGCGCCACCAGGAGCACCCGATGACCACCACCGAACCTTCGCCCGCATCGCCGCCACTGCCCACGGGCCTCGCCATGACGCCCCTGGACCCCGCTTTTCGCGAAGACCCGCACCCCATCCTGGACGTGCTGCGCGAACGGGAACCCGTGCACTACAACGCCCTTCTCGGCACGTGGATGCTCACCCGCCACGAAGATGTCGAAGCGATCCTGCGCAACCGCGACCTTTCCGTGGACCCGCGCAAATCGAGCGACGACAACATCATGCGGCGGCTGCGCATGCAGCGCATGGAAGAGAACAAACGCGAGCCGAGCATGCTATTCCTGGACCCGCCGGACCACGACCGGCTGCGCGGACTGGTGAACAAGGCCTTCACGCCGAAGGCGGTCGACGCGATGGGGCCGCGCATCCAGCAGGTGGCGGATGAGCTGCTGGACAAACTGGAAGGACGGGGAGAATTCGACCTCATCGCCGACTTCTCGGCGCCGCTGCCCACGATCGTGATCGCGGAGATGCTGGGCGTGGACCCGGCGGACCAGAAGCGCTTCAAGGCGTGGTCGGACGTGGTGGTGAACGGGCTCAACCCGTTCCTTTCGGATGAGGAGCGGGCGCCGGTGGAGGCGGCGGGCAAGGAACTGGACGCCTACCTTTCGGCGGCCGTGGCGGAGCGCCGCGCGAACCGCCGCACGGACCTCATCAGCGGCATGATCGAAGCGGAGGAGGCGGGCCAGCAGCTCACCGACGCCGAGATCGTGACCATGTGCGGGCTGCTGCTGCTCGCCGGCAACCTCACGACCACGGACCTCATCGGCAATGGCGTGCTGGCGCTGCTGCGCAACCCGGCGGAGATGGAGAAGCTGCGCGCTGACCCTTCGCTCATCCGCAACGCGGTGGAGGAGATGCTGCGCTACGACCCACCGGTGACCCAGTCTGGCCGGCTGGCGCTGGAAGCGATGGAGGTGGGCGGCTGCCCCGTGCAGGCGGGCCAGAACCTGGGTGTTTCGTTGGCGGGGGCGAACCACGACCCGGCGGTGCACGCCGACCCGCACCGCTTCGATATCACGCGCGGCGAAATCAACCACCTGTCGTTTGGGGGCGGGCGGCGCTACTGTCTCGGAGCGCCGCTGGCGCGTCTGGAGGCGCAGATCGGCATCGGCACGCTGGTGCGGCGCTTCCCGCGGCTCCGCCTGGCTAGCGACGCGGTGCTCCAGCACCGGGGGTTGCCGGCCTTCCGGGGCCTCCTCAGCCTGCCCGTGTGCGCGCGCTGAGGCCCGAGGGCCCGAGGCCCAAGCGCAGAGGCCCGAGCGGGGCCGGCGGGCGTCGTCCGTGGCCTTACCGGTAGGGAGGGCGTGCGGATGCCGGAGTGCGGGAGGAGCGGGGCAAGGCTCGCCGCCATGCTTGGGTGCCCCACGGACCGGTCGCTAACGCTCGCGGCTCGTCCAAGAACGTGCGGGCGGCGGGCGCCGTCCGTGGCGCGACCGGTAGAAAGGGCACGCGTGGGCCTGCCGGGGTGAGTGAGGAGCGGGGCAAGGCTCGCCGCCATGCTTGGGTGCTGCCCCACGGACCGGTCGCTAACGCTCGCGGCTCGGCCAAGAACGTGCGGGCGGCGGGCGCCGTCCGTGCCCCATCTGGCCGTGCCGTGCCCGGCTGCCGAGGGCGGCGGCCCCGGCGCACGCCCTCCCTCCCGGTCGGGCCACGGACTAAGCGCCTGGCCCTCGACGCAGGAGTCGCGACGGGGGGCCGGGTCGTGAGGGGCCGGGCCGGGCGCTAGCGGAACAGCGATTCCAGGCGGATGACCACGCCCGGGAGCGAGGCCGGGCTCACTTCGCCGCTGGTGAAGTGCGTTTCGCCGTAGCTGCCATCGGGCTGCCGCCGCCAGGCTGTGAGCGTGCGTTCGTAGGGGTGGATGCGCCAGATCTCACGGTCTCCGCGCTCGCGGTAGTCGCGCACCTTCTCTTCGATGTCGTAGCCGCCGGTGGAAGGAGACCAGACTTCGACCACGAGGGGGAGCGGGTCATCGTACGCTTCGACATCCGTGGTGCCGCGCAAGGCGAGGACCGCCGGGGTGGGTACGACCATGACGTCGGGGATGTAGCTGGCGCCGTTGGGCAGGCGCGCGCGGGCCGAGTTCACGCTGACGGTATATTGATCGAGTGGCAGCTGGGCCTGGAGCGCCATTGCGAGCAGCCTGGCAACGTCGTTGTGTTGCATGGCCATATCCGGCTTCCTCCTGAGGTCTCCACAGGAGGTGCGCTCCCACTGGCCATCGGGGTCTTCGGTGGCCACGAGGCGGTAGGTGGCTTCGCTAACGGGCATGGCACTCCTCGCCTCCAGTATATACGGGTCCCTCAAGCCAGCGGCGCTGGGAAGGGGATGCCCGTCTCCCCCGCGAGGGCGGTCAGCTGGGCGATGGTGTCGGCATCGAGGGGGATGCCGAGGGCGCTGCGCTCGGCGCGGGCGGCCGCTTCGGGGTCCCCGGCCACGAGCACGGAGGCGCGGCCGCGCTCGGGCTTCGTGGCGCGCACCGCAACGACGAGGCGGCGCATCTCCTCTTCGAAGGCGGCCGGGTCGCGGAAGGCATCGATGCGCCAGGCGGCGAACCAGAAGCCCTGCTCCACTTTCGTGGGGTCGGTGAACATGCCCGCGCCCATGCCCGGGAGCACCCCCGAGAGGATATCCACCATGAGGCCCAGCCCGAAGCCCTTGTGGGCGCTCGTTTCCATGCGCGAACCGAGGGGCAGGAGGGCGCCGCCCTTGCTCAGGATGGTGGGGTCAGAGGTGTCGTTGCCGTCGGCATCGATCGCCCAGCCGGGCGGGATCGGCCTGCCCTGGCGGAGCGCGATCTCGAGCTTGCCACCGGCAACCGCGGTGGTCGCGATATCGAGCAGGAAGGCGTGACTGCCGGCGACGGGTGCTGCCATGGCGATGGGGTTCGTGCCGAAGACGCGTTCGCGGCCGCCGGCAGCAACGGCGATGGGCGGGACGTTGCACATGGCCATGCCGATGAGCCCTGCGCGCGCGGCCATATGCGCGTAGTAGCCGGCGGCGCCGAAGTGGCGCCCGTTCGTGACCGTGACCATGCCGATGCCGGTGGCCTGCGCGCGCGCGATGCAATCGTTCATCGCCCGCAGGCCAGTGACCA
>JBPCLM010000035.1:0-25819 GCA_051003295.1 Tepidiformaceae bacterium
CTGCTGAGCTGCATCGCCGAGCCGGAACTGGTGCCCGCGGAAACGAATAGGGCGGCGAGCCGGAGGTTCTGGCCGGTCTGGGCAAGCAGGCGCGCGCTGTAATAAAGCGGCTTTCGCGCCGCCGGTCCCATTGCTGTCGCCAGCGCCACCGTTCGGCCTCTTTGGACACAAAGATCCGGTTGCAAGCACGGACGATGCCGAACCCTCGCGGGGCGGGCGCCGCCAATGCTTTGTGAGAGGTGGAGTGGGTGCTTCGCCTCTCCCTTTTGCCTGCGGGGTTAGCTGACGGGTTCGGCGTGGGAGTCGCCTATGCGCTGAGCGCAATTCACCCCAATCGGTTGGTTCCCCCGTCCCCCGGCTGCCCGGGAGTTCGGCAACCACAGATTAGCACGGGGGTGTCATGAGCAGGCAAACTGAGAGCGAATCGTCACCGTGCGCCCGGTGTTGAGATGCGCCCGAGACGACGGCGGGCCTGTGCAAGCGCTGTCCGGGCAACGTAGCGTGCGCGGGTTCGCTACGGGGCTGCAAACGGTTGGGCGCCGTGCGTTATGCGCGCGCCCACTGCCGGCAAGGCACGATAGCTGTGCGGGTCGGCCTACCGGCGTCTCGGGGGCGAGGCGCTGGGGGCCGTACCTGCATCCAACTGAGGAGGAACACGATGGGAGTGCTTGCATGGTTGCTGTTCGGCCTGATTGCGGGCGCAATCGCCCACCTGGCGTTGCCCGGTAACGATCCTGGTGGCCGCGGCTTCATGGGGATCGTAATCACGATCGTTGTGGGCATCGTGGGCGCTATCCTGGGCGGCTTCATCGGCACGGCGCTGGGATGGGGGGGCGTCACCGGCTTCGATATCCGCAGCTTCCTGATCGCGATCGGCGGGGCGATCCTGGTGCTCATCGCGTGGCGCGCGCTGGCGGGAGGCGGCCTCCGGCGCCACGCCAGAGGCTAGCACCGGTCACCCGCGAGCGAGGCTGCCACCCGCAAGGGCGGTCAGCCTTTGCGCGCGGGAATCACCAGATGGTGGTCAGCCGCCCGGATTCCTGGATCCGCCGTCTGTCCGCTGTGATGAGGGGGCAGCGAAAGTGGAGCGCAGTGGCTACGAGGATGCGATCGACCGGGTGCCGTGGGAAGCCCGCGCCGAGTTCCACGCTCGCGACGGCGATGCCCGGGCTCAGCGGCACCCATGCAGTCCGGGTTCGCTCAGGGCGTCGCCGATCCATTCACGTACACCCTGGGAGAGCGCGAGGCGAGTAGCCGCCGCGAGGAGCAGGGGTACCGGCGCGTCTACGGCGCGCGGGCGGCCCCTTGGCCGCCATCGACGCCGATGCCGAAGAGCGGGTCGGTGGCGCGTTCGGCGCCTTCGAACAGCGGGCCGGGATAGATGCCGATGGCGAGCACGCCGAGCATGAGCGCGCCGCCGACGGTCGCGAGCACGGGGTTCACGCGGAAACGGGTCATGCCCGCTTCCGGTTCGAACAGGTACATCTGGCGGACGATCATCAGGTAGTAGTAGAGGCTGACGAAGCTGTTCGCGATGGCGAGGCCGATGAGCCAAAGGAGGCCATCGGTGACGGAACCCTGGAACATGAAGATCTTGGTCGTGAAGCCGGCAAAGAAGGGCAGGCCCGCGAAGGAGAAGAGCGAGGCGGTGATGACCAGCGCGAGGAAGGGCTGCGTTTCGGCGAGGCCGCGCAGGCCCGCGATCGTGTCCTTGCCGGTGCGGTTGTAGTAGGCGGTGAGGGCGGTGAAGAGCGCGAGCGTGGAAACGGTGTAGCCCGCGATGTGCAGCAACAGGCCGGTGGAGGCGTTCTTGGCCGTGTCCGCGTCGCCGTAACCGATGGCGGCGATGACGACGAGCATGTAGCCGACCTGGCCGATGGAGCTGTAGGCGATGAGACGCTTCATGCTCGTTTGCTGGATGGCGATGAGGTTGCCGGCGGTCATGGTGATGGCGGAAAGGGCGGCCATGGCCCAGCGCCATTCGAGCGCATCGACGAGGAAGGGGAAGGTGAAGAGGCGCAGGATGAGCGCGAAGCCGGCGGCCTTGGATGCGGTCGAAAGGAAGGCGGTGATGGGGAGGGGGGCGCCTTCGTAGGCATCGGGGGCCCACATGTGGAATGGGGCGGCGGAAACTTTGAAGCCGACACCCGCGAGGATGAGCATGAAGCCAACGATGACGGCGGCATCGGTATCGCCGCTGCGCTCAGCGAGGCCGGCGGCGATGCCATCGTAGTAGGTGGTGCCGGTGACGCCATAGATGATGCTCATGCCGTAGAGGAACATCGCGCTGGAAAAGGCGCCGAGGAGAATGTACTTGAGGCTAGCTTCGCTGCTCAGGTTATCGCGCTTGAGGAAGCCGACGAGGATGTAGAGGGAGAAGCTGAGCAGTTCGAGGGAGATGTAGGCCGTGATCAGCTCCTGGGCGGCCGCCATGTAGACCATGCCGCAGCCGGCGAGCAGGAGCAGGCCGTAGTACTCCCCCGCCACGCGCGAACGGTCGCGCAGGTACTGGGCGGAAAGCAGGGAGATGACGAAGACGATCGCGGCCGCGAGCAGGCGGAAGAAGGTGGTGAAGTTGTCCGTCTGGATGACGCCCTGGAAGTCGCCGGGGGTGTGGCCGATGTAGAAGAGGGCCGCTATCCCCCAGGCGAGGGCGATGACGGCCGTCAGGTAGGCGAGGTAGTCCTTGCGGATGCGGGGATAAACGAGCTCGGCGCCGATGACGGCGATCGCGCCGCCGGCAGCGATGAATTCGGGGATGAAGAGGGTGTAGTCGCGTTCCACGTTAGCCGGCCACCCCCGGCAGGATGGTGACGGTGGCGGCGATGCGGTCCGTGAAGGGCGCCCACCAGACGCCCATGACGACGATGGCGCCGATCAGGAGCGCCCCCGCCATGCCTTCGAGCGGGGTCACATCGCGCAGGCCGGACCAGCGCGCGTTGAATGGCCCGAAGAAGACGATCGCGAACATGCGCAGCATGTAGGCGGCGGCGAGAGCGGCGGAGAAGATCGCGAGGGCGCCGAAGAGCGGGTACGTCTGGAATGTGCCCACGAAGATGTGGAACTCGGCCGTGAACCCCGAGAGCGCGGGCAGCCCAACGTTCGCCAGCCCGGCGATGGTGTAGAAGACGACCCAGACAGGCATTACCTTGCCGATTCCGCCGAAATCGCGCAGGTCGCGGGTGTGGGCCTGGTCGTAGAGGGCGCCGATGAGGAGGAAGACGAGGGCAGTCATGACGCCGTGGGAGAACATCTGGAGGACGGCGCCCGTGATGCCGATGGAGTTCATCGTGGCGAGGCCCATCAGCACGTAACCCATGTGGCTCACGGAGCTGTAGCCGGAGATGAGCTTGAAATCCCGCTGCGTGAGCGCGGCGGTGGCGCCATAGACGGCGCCGATCGTGCCCAGGACCATGAGCGAAGGCATCCAGAAGTCCGCGCCTTCGGGGAGCATCTGGATGCCCAGGCGGATGATGCCGAAGGCGCCGAGCTTCATGAGCACGCCCGCGTGCACCATGGAGACGGCCGTGGGGGCGGACATGTGGCCATCGGGCGACCAGGTGTGGAAGGGCCAGAGCGCGGCGAGCACGCCGCAGCCCACGACGAAGAAGGGGAAGAAGGTGCGCTGGAAGTTGGTGCTGAGAGTGCCGTCTTCGCCGGCCGCCCAGAGCGTGGGCATATCGAAGGTGCCCTTCCCCGCTTCGTTGAAGACGGCGAAGATGCCGATCCAGATGAGCACGGAGCCGCCCACGAGCATGAGCGTGAGCTTCATGGCGCCGTATTCCTTGCGCGTGGAGCCCCAGACGCCGATGAGCAGGTAGAGCGGCACGACGGCCAGTTCGTAGAAGAAGAACCAGAAGAACAGGTCGAGCGAGAAGAAGGTGCCGTAGACGCCCGCGACCAGGATCCAGAAGAGGATGAAGAAGTCCTTCGTGCGGTAGTCGAGCTTCCAGGAGACGAGCGTGCCCGCGAAGGCGACGACGCCCGTCAGGAGCGCCAGCAGCGATGAGATGCCATCGACTCCGAGGAACAGCGTGATGCCGTTCTCGCCGAGGAAGGCGGTGTTTTCCACCCAGTCCCAGCGGAGGCGCATCTGCAGGCCGCTTTCGGCATCGAAGGCGGCGCCGCCGGCCTGGTAAGCCGTGAAGATGTAGGCCGAAGCGCCGAGCATGATGGTGGCGAAGACGAGCGATACATAGCGTACGGCCGTCTTCTGCGAGGCGGGGATGAAGAGGAGGATGATCGCCGCGAGCAGGGGCGCGGCGAGGGTGGCGAGGACGACGTAGCCCTGGGCCTCATCGAAGGTCATGGATCAGCCCCTCACGACGAGGCCGGCGAGGGCGAGCCCAACGACGCCGATGGCGATCGCCATGGCGTAGTTGGGCACCTTGCCGGTCTGGAGATGTTTGAGGATGAAGCCGCTGTACCTGGTCACCTGGGCGCTGCCATCGACGCCGGTATCGTTGACCACGTAGCGGTCGAACCACGAGACGATGTAGCTGAAGCCGAGGACGACGCGGTCGACGGCGTACTGGTACATCTCATCGAAGTAGAACTTGTTGCGGAGCATGTCGTAGACGCCGGGCTGGAATTCGGCGAGGCGCGTGGAGCGCACGACGCTGCCGCGCCAGTAGACCCAGGCGCCGAGGAAGATGCCGGTGGCGGCGATGGCGACGGAGCCCGCCGCGAGCGCCCAATCGATTTCGTAGTGGTGGGGGCCGTGTTCGGGCAGGAAGACGAATTCCGTGATGCCGCCGGGGAAGCCGAGGGCCGTGCCCACATCGTGGAAGATGACGAAGCCTGAGACAGCGGCGAGCAGGGCGAGGAAGATGAGCGGCCCCGTCATCACGAAGGGGGATTCGTGGGTGTGGTCGTACACTTCGCGGTCCCGGGGCGGGCCAAGGAAGGTGCGGATGAAGAGACGCGTGCTGTAGAAGGCGGTCACGACGGCGGCGAAGCCAAGGAGGATGAGGGCCCAGCCGCCTTCCCATTCGCGGGCCGCGTGGAGCACTTCGTCCTTGCTCCAGAAGCCCGCGAGCGGCGCCACGCCCGCGAGTGCGAGGGAGCCGGCGAGGAACGTGGCGCCGGTGATGGGCATCTTGCGCCAGAGGCCACCGAGGCGGTCCATCTCCTGGTTGTGGTGGGTGGCAAGGATGACGGAGCCGGCGCCGAGGAAGAGCAGCGCCTTGAAGAAGGCGTGCGTGGTCAGGTGGAACATGCCGGCAGCGACTTCGCCGGAGCCGAGGGCGACGAACATGAAGCCCAACTGGCCGACGGTGGAGTAGGCGAGCACCTTCTTGATATCGGTCTGGGCGAGGGCCATGAAGCCGCTCAGGAGGGCTGTCACCAGGCCGACAATCGTGATGACGAGCATCATGTCGGTCACTTCGAAGATGGGCAGGAGGCGGGCCACGAGGTAGACGCCGGCGACGACCATGGTGGCGGCGTGGATTAGGGCGCTCACGGGCGCGGGCCCCTCCATGGCATCGGGCAGCCAGACGTGGAAGGGCACCTGGGCGCTCTTGCCCATGGCGCCGAGGAAGACGAAGGCCATGGAGATGAAGAGGTAGGAACCGCCGATTTCGCCTGTTTCGGCGGCGTGGATGATCTCCTGGATGTTGAAGGTGCCGGTGTGGCGGTAGAGCAGGATGATGCCGATGAGGAGGCCGACATCGCCGATGCGGGTGGTGATGAAGGCCTTCTTGGCCGCCTCCGTGGCGCTGCGCTTTTCCCAGTAGAAGCCGATGAGCAGGAAGGAACAGACGCCAACGAGCTCCCACGCGATGTAGAGCATGAGCAGGTTATCGGCCATCACCAGGAGGAGCATGGAGGCGACGAAAAGCTGGAGGACGGCAAAGAACCAGTAGTAGCGCGGTTCGCCCTTCATGTAGCCGATGGAGAAGACGTTGACCATCAGCGAGACGCTCGTGACGACGCCGAACATGACGATCGTGATGGGGTCGATGAAGATGCCCATGCGCAGCTTGAATTCGCCGACATCGCTCCAGGCGATGTCGTTCACCCAGGGGCCGAGGCCATCGCGGTGTTGCAGGAAGTTGGCAGCCACGAAAAAGAAGAGGACGAAGGAACCGCCGGTGGCGAGGACAGCGAGGTAGTCGCCGCCCCGACGGAGGTAGCGGCCGAAGAGCGCAAGCACGAAGAACATGCCCGCCGGGATGGCAGCGAGCAGCCAGGCCTGTTCAGTGATCATGCGTTAGCGGCGGCCCCTTCTACCACTTCATGAGTGCCGCTTCGTCCACGTTGGATGTGGCGCGGTTGCGGAACAGGCGGATGACGATGGCGAGCGCGAGGCCGACTTCGGCGGCAGCGACCGT
Organism: Tepidiformaceae bacterium; assembly: GCA_051003295.1. GTDB lineage: Bacteria > Chloroflexota > Dehalococcoidia > Tepidiformales > Tepidiformaceae. Next base: position 6,336 of record JBPCLM010000035.1, read on the forward strand.
GATGACGAAGATGGCAAAGACGGCGCCCACGACGCGTTCGGGGTCCAGGTAGGCCGCAAAGGCGACGAAGTTGAGGCTGACGGCGTTCAGCATCAGTTCCACGCTCATGAGGATGAGCACCGCGTTGCGGCGTGCGAGCACGCCATAGACGCCGAGCGAGAACATGATGGCGCTGAGGACGAGGTAGTTTTCGAGCGGGACCACGGCGCTACTCGTCCTCCTGCCGGGCAAGGATGATGGCCCCCACGAGGGCTACCAGCAAGACCGCAGAAGCGATGATGAAGGGCGCTCCGAAGTCGATGAAGAGGGCGCGGCTGATGGGCGTGATCGTGATCGGGGGAGGCATGGCGGCGGGGTTCCCGGGCCATTCGGTGGTCACGAAGGCGCCGATGAGGACGGCGAGGAGAGCGCCGCCGACGAGCATGGCGAAGGGCGCCTGGGGGCCGTTGAGGCGGTCCACGGCGCTGCCGCCGCCACGCGTGAGCATGAGCGCGAGGAGGATGAGGACGGTGACGGCGCCGCCGTAGATGAGGAACTGCACGAGGGCGAGGAATTCGACGGTGAGGAAGACGTACATCGCGCCCACGCCAGCGAGGCTGAGGATGAGGAAGATGGCCGAGTGGATGACCGTGCGCGCGCTGACGACGCCGATGGAGACGCCCGTGATGGCGGCGGCGAAGATCCACCAGAGGACCTCGGTGGCCACTAGCCGGCGCTCTCGGAAGGCGGGGCTGTCTCCGGGGTCTCCGTGCGTCCGGCGGTTGGCCGGCCTTCCACCTGGGGCTCGCCGGAGGGGGGCGCATCGGGGCTCGTGGGAGTGGCGGGATTGGCTGGCGGCTCGTTCGCGGTTGCGGGGTTCATGGACATGACTTCGGCGCGGGAGGGCTCGCCGCGGGCCGATTCACCGGCGGCGCGCGGGGCGGGGGGCGGCAGCTCGCCCGCGGCGGCAGCTTCGGCCGCGCGCGGATCGACGGTGGTGTGGGGCTGCGGGGGCGCCGGGGTGGGCGGCAGTTCGCCCGAGGCCATGGGGCTGCCGAGCTCTGTCAGCGTGGCCATCACGTCAGCGGGGATGGGTTCGCCCGCAGCGAGCACCTCCTTCGCCTTGCGCTCGGCGCGCATGCGGCGGGCGCGCACCTTTTCGTGGGAGTTGGGGTCGCCCTTGGGGCCGGTGCCGATGCCGGGCGGGAAGACCATGGCGCCGCCCTGGGGAGCGGCGGCGGCGGGCGCCACTGCTGGTCCCGCGGAAGCGGCGGGGGCGGGGCTGGGCGCGAGTGTGGCCCAGATGCCGCCGCCGGGGGCGAGGTCGCTGCCCGTCTCGTGGAGCGTGGCCGCGATGTCATCGGGGATAGGCTCGCCGGCGGTGGTCAGTTCGGCGTGCTTGCGCTCGGCGCGCATGCGGCGGGCGCGTACTTTTTCGGGAGAGTTGGGGTCGCCCTTTTCGCCTGTGCCCACGCCGGGCGGGAAGCGCATCGTGCCAGCGGCGTTCCTGCCGGTGAGCGGTGCGCCCGCGGGGGCGGCGGCGGTGGCGGAGCCGGCGGTAGCAGCTGCGGCGGCGGCGGGGGTCTGTCCTGGCTTCATGGCGCGGTAGAGGGCGATCGTGTCGCTGACTTCCTGGGGGACGGGCTCGCCGCGGTCCGTGTATTCCTTCGCCTGGCGCTCGGCGCGCATGCGCTTGGCGCGGATCTTCGATTCGGAGAGCACTTCTTCGGCCTGGGCGCCGGGGGCGGCGCCGGCTGCGGTGGTGGTTGCCGCCACCTTCGGCGCTTCGACTTCCCTCTCCTTGATGCCGGCAGGTAAGCCCTGGGCGACGCGTTCGAGGGCGGCCGCGCGCGCCTCCGGTCGGGCGCCCTGCATGCGTGCCACGGGCACTTCCTTGCCTTCGGAGAGGGCGATGTTCGCGTCCAGGTCATCGGCGGGGTGGTAGGGGCGGGGCAGGTCACCGGCGCGGGACTGCTGCAGCAGATCATCGAGGTCCAGGTGGAGGTCGCGGCGGTCGTAGCTGCTGCGTTCGAAGCCCTGCCAGGTGTTGTCCATGACGATCGCTTCGAAGTTGCAGACTTCGACGCAGATGTTGCAGCGCATACAGCGGCCGTAGTCAATCCAGAACTTTTCGATGATCTTGCGGCGGTTGCTTTCGCCGGTGGCGTACTTGGGGTTGTCCTGCATGACGGCGCTCATGCAATCGACGGGGCAGTTGCGCACGCAGACCATGCAGCCCGTGCAGAAGGGCTCGTCGTGTTCGAAATCCCACGTGAGGATGGGGAAGCTGCGCTGGCGCAGGGGCAGTGCGTGCTTCTCATCGGGGTATTCGATGGTGACGGGGCGGCGCATGGCCACGGAGAGGGTAGTGGCGAGGCCTTTGAGGATGCCTTTCATGGGGTGCCTTTCGGACTGGTCATGCCGGCATCGGTGGTCATCATCATCATCGCGCGGGCACCTGCACCTGGCGGTAGGCGCCGACGAGGCTGCTCTTGGGGCGGCGCAGGGCGCGCGTGATGATGACCGCGACGAGCAGCACCGCACCGAGGCCGCTCGTGACCGCGAGCCACTCTTCGGGCCAGTCGTAAACGAGGATGAAGCCGTTGAGGAGCAGCTGCACGATGCTCATGGGGAGGAGGACCTTCCAGCAGAAGCTCATGAGCTGGTCGATGCGCAGGCGGGGCACGGTCGTGCGCACCCAAAAGATGAGGAGGATGAGGCCGAAGCTCTTGGCCAGGGTGAGGAAGAGTTGCCAGCCCCAGCCCCAATCGTGGCCCTTCGGGTATTCCCAACCGCCAAGAAAGACGAGCGCGCCGAAGATGCTGAAGGCCCAGAGGGCGGCGTATTCGGTCAACTGGAACATGCTCCAGCGGATGCCCGAGTACTCAACAAAGTAACCGCCGACGATTTCGGATTCAGCGACAGGGATATCGAAGGGGGCGCGGTGGAGTTCGCTGAGCATGGCGGTGAAAAAGATGAGGAACGCGAGAGGCTGAAGGACGACGAAGGGGCGGTCTTCCTGGAGGGCGGCGATGACATTGAGGTTGAGCGCGAAATCGCCGGGGGCGTGGGCGCCCGCCACCATGGCGACGGCGAGGAGGCTGAGGACGAGGGGGATTTCATAGCTGATCATCTGGGCGGCGGCACGCACGCCGCCGAGGAGCGCGTATTTGTTGCCGGAACCGAGCCCCGCCATGAGGATGCCGACGATGTTCAGGCCTAGCACGGCGAAGACGAAGAACATGCCGAGGGCCAGATTGCGCACGCCCCAGGCCTCGGCGAAGGGCAGGCTGACGAGCACCATGAAGACGGGGATGAACGTGGCGTAGGGCGCGAATTCGAAGACCCAGCGGTCGGCGTTGGCGGGGCGGATATCTTCTTTGCCGATGAGCTTGGCGGCATCGGCGAAGCTCTGCCAGAGGCCCCACGGACCTGTGCGCATGGGTCCGAGGCGCTGCTGCAGGCGCGCCACCACCTTGCGTTCGCCGTAGATCAGGTACATCACGACGATCGTCATCACGAGCACAAGCACGATCACGCGGGCGATGACATCGACCCAGTTCCAGGTGCCGAAAAGCGTATCGCCGAATTCGACGTAGGGGTTCACTTGTCCACCTCGCCGAGCACGATATCGAGCGAGCCCAAGATGATGATGGCATCGGCGACGTAGTTGCCGACGACCATTTCACGCAGCCCGGAGAGGTTGCAGAAGGAGGGCGAACGCAGCTTCATGCGGTAGGGCTTGTTGCCACCGCGGGCGAGCGCGTAGACGCCATATTCGCCCTTGGTGCCTTCGTTGCGGAGGTAGCATTCGCCGGATTCGACGCGCAGGTTCTTGGGCAGCTTGGGGTTGAGGATGAGGCCCGGCTGGACCTGCTCGAGGCACTGCTCGACGATCTTCGCGCTCTGGTACATCTCGGCGAGACGCACGAAGTAGCGGTCGAAGACATCTCCCTGCTGGCCCACGGGGATATCGAAGTTGAGGCGCGGGTAGATGGAGTAGGGCTCGGCCTTGCGCACATCCCAGGCGAGGCCGGTGGCACGCAGGACAGGGCCGGTGATGCCGATGTTGATCGCGCGCTCGGGGGTCATGGGGCTGAGGCCGCGGCAGCGTTCGACAAAGATTTCGTTGCCGGTGAGGAGCCCGTCCAGGTCCTCGATCCCCTTGTGGATGGAGCCGAGGAGCCAGCGCACGCGCGGCTCGAAGTTCTCCGGCAGGTCCATGGCGACGCCGCCCGGGCGAAAGTAAGTGGGGAACATGCGGTCGCCGGTGACTTCTTCGAAAAGATCGTAGATGCGTTCGCGTTCGCGCCACGCGTAGACGAAGCTGGTGCCGAAGGAACCGACATCGGCGCCGAAAGCGCCCACGAACATGAAGTGAGAGTTGATGCGCGAAAGCTCCATCATCATCACGCGGATGTACTCGGCGCGTTCGGGCACTTCGATGCCGGCGAGCTTTTCGACGGCCATGCAGTAGGCGCCTTCGCAGGCCATGCCCGCGAGGTAGTCCGTGCGGTCCCAGAAGCCCATCGCCTGGCGGTAGTCGTTCACTTCGCTGAGCTTTTCGAGGCCGCGGTGGAGATAGCCGATGTAGGGTTCGCAATCGACGACGACTTCGCCATCGACGGTCAGCACCATGCGGAAGACGCCGTGCGTGGCGGGGTGCTGGGGGCCGATGTTGATGGTCATATCGACGGTTTCGAAGCCGTCGGCATTGGGTGCGAGGACGCGTTCTTCAGGCCAGATGGACATTAGAACTTGAACCCCGGCGGGCCTTCTTCGATGCCCTGGAGGATTTCGGCGGCCTGAAGGGGGTGTGCCTTGAGCAGGGGGTGGATGCGCAGGTCTTCTTCCAGCAGCAGGTTCTTGGGGTTGGGGTGGCCATCGAAGACGAGGCCGAACATCTCGGCGGCTTCGCGCTCGTGCCAGTTGGCAGCGTCGTAGAGGCCGGTGATGCTCGGCACGTGCGCGTTCAAGGGCGTACAGGTGGCGGTTATCTGCAGAGCGTGGCCGAATCGGAAGGAGTAGAGGTGGTACTTCACGGCCAGCCCTTCGGCCTGGTTATCGATGCCGGCGATGTTACGCAAGTAGTCGAAGGCGAGCTCACGGCGCGTCTTCAGTCCTGTGATGAGCGCGAGCAGGTGCTCCGGCGCGACGTGGAGGTCCGTATCGGTGGCGGTGGCGGCCGCTTCGAAGGGGACGCCGGGCAGGTTTTTGCGCACCAGCTCGGCGAGCCCGGCGAGGGGGGCCTGGGGCGTGGCGGGCACGGGCGGCAGGGGAATGCTCATCCCACCGTCCTCTTGTCTTCCATAATCTTCGCCTGGAGCGCGAGGAACCCTTCGAGCAGAGACTCGGGCCGGGGCGGGCAGCCAGGCACGTACACATCCACGGGGATGATCTTGTCGACGCCCTGGAGCACGCGGTCGTATTCGGTGTAGGGGCCACCGTTGGTGGCGCAGGCGCCCATGGAGATGACGTACTTGGGGTTGGGCATCTGTTCGTAGAGCAGCTTGATCGCGGGCGCCATCTTCTTGGTGACGGTGCCGGAAACGATCATCACATCGGATTGCCGCGGGCTCGGCCAGGGGACGATGCCGAAGCGGTCGAGGTCGTGGTTGGCCATGAACGTGCCGATCATTTCGATGGCGCAGCAGGCGAGGCCGAAGGTCATGGGCCAGAGCGAGGACTTGCGGCCCATGGCGAGCACCGTATCGGCGCCCACCTGCATGACGCCGGGGAGGACGATGCGGTAGACGGCCCTGGCGTTGGGCGGGGTCACAGGGCGCAGGCGCTCGGCTTCGTTGCCGAAGTCGGGGACGTAAGGCGGGGGGACGGGCGCGGTGGTTGGTGCGTTTTCGTTCAGCGCCATTCGAGCACTCCGCGGCGCCAGGCGTAGAGCAACCCCAGCACAAGGACGCCGATGAAGGCGATCATCTCGTAAAACACCCAGGTTGGGAACGCGGTGAAGGTAACGGCCCAGGGGAAGATGAAGACGGCCTCGACATCGAAGATGAGGAAGAGGATGGCGATGAGGTAATAGCGGACGTGCACCTGGGCCCAATCGCGGCCGATGGGGAGCATTCCGCATTCGTAGGAGACGCCCTTGCCGCGTTCGCGTGCGAAGGGGGCGAAGATGCGCGTCGCGATGAGGGCGGTGAAAACGAGGATGAAGCCGGCGATGGCGGCGACCATAATGGCGGACCAGGAGTCGTAGAAACTCATCTGGCATGGCTCCGAAGGGGGAGCGCAGGCGCGATTGGGGGGCCGCGGAGCGCGTTGGTCGCGGCGGCGCGGGAGGTCATCGCGGGCGTTGCTCCGAATCTGGCAGCGCGTGCTTAGGGGGCGCGCTTGGGGTTGTGATTTGCGGTACAAACACTAGCACCGGGGGGGTGGCGGGGCAAGGGCGCTGGGGCTACGAGGCGATCATCCCGTCATTCATCGCTTTCATCAATATGAATGGCCGCATTAGCGAGTTGACGAAGCGATAGCGGTAACGGCGCTCGGGCCCGGTACGCTCGAGCAGCGGGCCGCGATCCGCTTCAGTAAGCTTCCCGAGATGATAGGAGACGGCTTGTTGAACTACCGCCCGACCAGCCAAGGCACTGATCTGTTCCTGAACGGCGCGGATTGAAAAGTATCCCCGCTCATCGCTCTCCGCTAGCGCACACGCGGCGACAACCTGGCGCCAGAGGTTCTTCTTTCGAGTGGCGGTCGTCGCCCGGTAATCGGCCAAGCGTTCCCTTGATGGCCCAGTGATTGTTCGAATTGACTGCGGAGAAAGGCACGTTGGTGCCAAAGTTACTTGTTTAACCGCTGTTTGCCACGTAAGCCGTGTAACACCCGTGTAAGTGCGGGGGCTTGTCGTGGCCAACTACTGATCGTCGGGGGCGCGAGGCCCTGGCACCCCACCCGCGATCGGGCACGCGCGGCCCCGGGCTGCCGCGGGGTGCTCACGCCAGCGCACGCGAGCCCTCCCTATCGGTCGGCTACTGACGGTAGCGCCCGCTGCGGCTACTCGGCGAGCCGCGAGGACGGACCGCGCTGGGCGGCAGGGGCGCGGTGAGGTTGTGGTACGGTCAACCACGACGGGGTTCGCCTGTCATGCGGTGCGGGGATTAGAATGGCGCTGCCCGGGCCGGGAACAAGGGGGTAGCAATGTTTCTCAAGCGGCGCGAAGAACAGGCGGGCGTCCTGGCGAAGGTGCCGCTCTTCAGCGGACTGAGCAAGAAACAGCTCGTAGCGGTCGCCCGTACCACTGACCAGGTGAGCGCACAGGCTGGTGCGGTCCTCTGCCGCCAGGGGCATCTCGGCCGGGAGTTCGTGCTCATTGTCGAAGGCGAAGCTCGCGTCGAACGCGACGGCAAAAAGATTGGCCTGATGGGCGCGGGCGAATTCTTCGGGGAAATGTCGCTGCTCGACGGCAAGCCGCGGACGGCGACCGTGGTGACGGAGACACCTTGCGAGGTACTCGTTGTCGATGGCCGCGCGTTCACCCCGCTACTCGAAACGGTGCCCGCCCTGCAGCGCCAGATCCTGGTCAACCTTTGCACACGCCTGCGCGACTGCTACGAGACTCCCCGGCAACGGGCCAGCTCCTGAGCGGCGAGCGCCCGTTTCCGCTGGCCCAGTCTCTGAGGGCGCGCCCGGCTGAAGGCGAACCATGATCTCCCCGGCGCCGTCTCGCGGAGGTCTGGTTACTCGTCGCCGGGCGTGGCGAGGCCCTCCAGGCCCTGGAGCATCGCCTCCTCCAGCTCCATCTCTTCCCAGGCGGCGGTGAGCGCGGGGTCGTGCAGCAAGCGCTCGACTTCGGCCAGCGCGAGGGGGGCCGGGCCGAGCTCCGGAGTACCTTCCGGTGGCGGCGCGCCTGGCGGCACAAGAGCGGCAACGACAGCGCCTTCGTGTTCGAGCAGCACTTCGTCGCCGGCGGCGAGCCAGGCGAGGACGCGCCCGATCTCGGCGGGGAGATTGGCGACGGAGATGCGCACCTGCACCATGCCGCCAGTCTAGCGGGGGCCGCCGGGCACGACGACCACTTTGCAATCCTTCGGGTCGGCGAGCGCGAGGAAGGTGGCGGGCAAGTCATCGATGCCTACCGTGCGCGTGACCAGGGGAGCGGTATCGATGCTGCCGTTGCCAAGGGCTTCGAGCGCGCCCGCGTATTCATCGGGCGTGTAGCCGAGCACGAACGCGAGCCGCAACTGCTTGTTGATGCCCACCATCGGCTGGATGGTGTCGGCTTTCATACAGACGCCAACGACGATCACCTGGCCGCGGGCTTGCACGAGCTCCATCGCCTGCTCGAGGGTGCCCTGCACGCCGACGCATTCGAAGACGACGTCCGGGGCGGGAGCGTTCGCGCCGGGCGCGGTGGCGGCGCCGAGGCCTTCGAGCGAGGCGGCGATCGTGTCCGCGACGTTCTCAGTCGCCGGGTCTATCACGAGGTCGGCGCCGAGCCGCGCGGCGAGCGCACGGCGTTCGGGGGAGTAGTCGCTGATAGCGACGAAGCGGACGCCGTCGTGCTTGAGCCAGAGGAGGGTCATGAGCCCGATGGGGCCGGCGCCCATGACGAGCGCGCTCTGCCCTTCACTCATGGCGGCCTGGCGGACGGCGTGCAGCCCCACCGCGCAGGGCTCGGTGGTGGCTGCCACCACGTCGGAGACGGAATCGGGCACCCGCAGGAGGAGGGAGGCGCTCATGACGACGTACTCGCTGTAGGCGCCGGGGATTTCGGGGCTGTAGCCGATGCTGCGGAAGCCCGTTTCGCTTGCCGGGTCGATGACGACGGGCATGCTGGTGACGCGCGTGCCCGCCTCCCAACCTTCGACGCCGGCGCCGGATTCGACGATTTCGGCGACGAATTCGTGGCCCATGACGATGCCCGCAGAGTGGTCGCGGTCGTACCAGACGCGGCGGCCGCTGGCCTTGGCGGCGGCGATCATGTCATCCATATATTTAGCGGCGTGGAGGTCGCTGCCGCAGATGCCGCAGGCGAGGACGCGCGCGAGCACGAGGCCCGGCGCTGCGGCGGGTTTGGCGACGTCTTCGACCGTGAGTTCCGTGCCGCGCAGCACCATCGCTTTCATGGCGTCGTCCTCCTGGGTGTTTCGTGTTCGGCTGACTATAGGGGAAGCGGCCCTCACCTCCCAACCCCCTCGGCGAGTGCGCCTGACAGCCCGCCGCGCAACCAACAGAACCGCGCGCGTAAGCCCACCGCGCCCGGCTGTCAGACAGGGACCAGGGACTGAGCACTCGCACGCGTGGACGGTGCGGTGAGGCCCGGTAGACTCGTGGCTCATGGAGCGGCTGCTTCTGGCGACCAACAACGCGGGCAAGGTGCGGGAATTGCGGCGGCTGCTTGCGGGGTGCGGGTGGGAGACGGCCACACCCGCTGATATGGGCATCGCGCTGGAGGTTGTGGAGGACGGCGCCACGTACGCGGAAAACGCCGCCCTGAAGGCGCAGGCGTTCGCCGACGCCAGTGGGTACACGGCGCTGGCGGACGATTCGGGGCTCGAAGTGGACGCGCTCGGCGGTCGGCCGGGGTTACAGACGGCCCGCTACGGGGGCAAGGGGCTCGATGATGCGGGGCGCGTGGCGCTGTTGCTGCGCGAACTGGCGGGCGTGCTCGGGGAGGCGCGAGGGGCGCGTTTTCGGTCACTGATCGCCATCGCGTTGCCGGCGGCCAGGGGTGGCGAACAGGGCCCGTGGCTGTTCGAAGGGGTGCGGGAGGGGCGCATCGCGCACGTGCCACGCGGCGCGGGCGGCTTCGGCTACGACCCCGTGTTCATCGTGGACGGCGCGCGCACGATGGCGGAACTGGGCGACGAAGAGAAGGACCGCATCAGCCACCGGGGGATCGCGGCGCGGGCGGCCGCGGAATGGCTGCGGGGAGCAGCGCGGTGAGCGGCGCGAGCGCGGCGGTTGCGACGGTCGTGATCGCGCTGCTGTTGGCGCTGGCCGCGGCTTGCGGGGGGACGCCGAGCTCGCTCGCCGAGCCCGCGCCGTGCGCCCAGCCGACGCCGGGGCCGGAGCGGACCGCGGAGTCGGCCTATCGCGCGGCTGTTGTCCGCGGGGTTGGGCTGTTGCGCGAACTGAACGAGGACTGGGTCGAGGGGCACCCTTCGCGAAAGATCAGCAACAACGCGGGCTTCCGGGCAGACTTCGCGGCCTACGCGGACGAGAGCATCTGCATCGCGGCGGCGCTGCGCGACTTGCAGGCGCCCTTCCCGAAGTACTCCGTCTTCGAGAGAGCGTTCGATGCCGAGATGGAGAAAACGATCGAGGTGCAGAACCGGGGACGCACGGCCGTGAGCCGCCGCAACAGCAGCGACTTTAAGGGCTGGAACAGGCGCATCGACGCGCGCACCGGGGAAATCGCGGCGGTGATCGCGGCGATGCCCCCGCGCTGACGGCGGCGGTGGCCTGACGCCGCGCGCGGGGCCGGGGTAAGCTGACACGCAGCCGCCCCCAGGAGACGCCCCCATGGACGACTTCCTCCGCATCAGCGCGATCTGGCTGCACATCCTCGGCATCGCCCTGTTTGTCGGGCCCCAGTTCTTCCTGGCGTTTGCGTGGGTGCCCGCGGCGCGTGGCATCGGCGACATGCCCACGCGCATCGCGGCGACGCGCAACCTGGCGCGCGGGTTCTCACGTATCGGCGGCATCGGGCTCCTGCTCATCATCGTCGCGGGTAGCTACCTCATCGCCGACTGGCGGGATTACTACAGCATCCCCGACGAAACCGGCTTCACGGACATTCGCTACGGCGGCATCTTCATCAGCAAGATGGTGGTGTTCTTGCTGATGCTGGTGGTCGTGGGCTACCACATGGCGGTGGCCGGGCCGCGCCTTATCGATGCGATGGAGGCCGAATCGATGGGCAACGGCACAGCGGCGGATGTCCGCCGTGCGCGCGTGCTGTCGATGGCGTTCAGCATCACTGGCCTGGTGCTGGCGCTCGTGATCATGGCGATGGGCGTGATGATGAACACGACGAGCTTCTCCCTCGAGCAGTCTTAGCGGCCGCCACAGCTCCCCGCGGGGGCTGGCCAAGGGGGCCAGCCTGTGGCACCCTGAGGCGCGCGGGGTCGCTGGCCGGGTGTTGCCCGGACCGGCAGGAGTGCTTGCTCCTGCCTCATCCCCGCCTTCTCTTCGCGCTGCTCGCCCTTGTGGTTGCGTCGGCCACCTTCGCCTGCGGCGAGGCCGACGACGACGACGATGACGCTGACGGCGGCGTGGGCGGCGTCACGCCCGCCGCCTCCTCCAGCGCCACTGCCGCCGTTCCCGCTACCAGGGGACCGGCCACGCCCACCCCGGCCGCGACGCCGAACCCAGCTGTTGAAGCGCTCGCGAGCCGCCCGGGCTACTTCATCTATGTGATCGGGCTCGGGGATACCTGGGACACCATCGGGAGCGCCTTCGCCGTTCCCCCCGCCACCATCCGCGCGGACAATCCCGGGCAGGGGGCCGCGCCCGTCGTGGGCAGCGATGTGGCCATCCGCCTTTCGCTGCCGGGCACGCTCGCGATCATCCCGGAAGTGGCGCTGGAACAGGCCCTCGGCATCAGCTCCGGGGCGGCGGGCCTGCGCTTGCTCCAGCCATCGCTCGCCTTGCGCGATTTCTACCGCAACCGCATCGTGCTGCACCGCGTCGCAATCGCTGATGCCAACGCGCCCGGCGAAGGCCGTGGCTACGCGATGGAGTACTTCCTCGCGGACCGCGTCCCCTTCAAGGGCGGGTCGCCGGACCCGGATGCGAAAGTGGCGGAGCGGCTTTTCGTGATCGCCGGTGGGTCACTCGCGCGGACGGTAGCTCCCGGCGCCCCCGGCACGCTCCATGGGTTCATGGCCGATGGTGTGGATTACGCCGTGCAGGCGGCGACGGGAGCGATGAAGAGCGCCGCCGAGATCGCGGCCATGCTGGAGCCGGCTTCGCGCCGCTAGTACCAGGCAGGACGCGAGCGCCCACCGCCGAGACGGCGTGGCCCCACAGCCCAACCTCAGGCGGCTGTTTCGACGATGCGGGAGTGCGTGCGGACGACGTTCTTACCCAGGCGCTTGGCCTGCAAGAGCAGGTCGTCGGCGCGGCGGAGCACGCTGGCGGCGCTTTCGCCAGGCGCACGCTCGGCGCATCCGATGGACACGGTTGTGGGGGCCGAATTGGCGACGGCCTGGCGCAGGCGATCGGCGATGCGTTCGGTCTCGGCGGGGGCGGTGTCGGGGAGCGCGACCACGAACTCTTCGCCGCCGTAGCGCGCGAGCCGGTCGCCATCGCGCAGGCAGCCCTCGAGCAGGCGCGCGACGCTCACCAGCACGTTGTCGCCGTAGATGTGGCCCTCCTGGTCGTTGAGCCGTTTGAAGTCGTCCATGTCCAGCATCAGCACGGTGAAGGCGGCGCGAGGGTCTTCGGCTTCGTGCTCGAGCCATTCGAGGAATGTGCGGCGGTTGGCAAGGCCCGTTAGGTGGTCGATATCGGCGAGCGCGCGCGCGTGGCGCTCGGCCGTACGCCACGCCGTGCCGGTGGCGGACGCGAGCAGTGCCATGGCGCCGCCGAGGGCGACCATGGTGACCAGGTTCGCATCGATCGCTTCGCCGGGGGAGCCGCCAATGATGACCATTCGCCCGATCGCCATGTTGGCGATGATGAAGATGGCGAGGACGGCGTAGTTGCGGCCGTGAATACGCCGCGCGTAGCCCACGAGGGCGTACAGGTAGACGGCCCAGAAGGCCGAGTCCGGCTGGTCCAGCGCCAGCCACGCAGTGGTAATGCACGAAACATCGAGCGCTGGTGTCGCTGCTTCGATCCAGGCGACTGGCCTGCCGGCAGCGCGGTAGCGGAGGATGTAGAGCGCGTGGAGCAGGTGGTAGCCGCCGACCCAGCCTATGGAGAGCCAGCGCGGCGCCCCTTGCAGGCCGAAGAACCCGGCGGCGGCGCCCGCGCAGAAGAACGCGGCGATGCCCGACTGCAGCAGCAAGACCTGCAGTTCGAGCTTCCTCTGTTGCGTCACACCCTTCGAGCGGCCAGGGGGGCGCCTCTCCGCTGTCATGTCCGCGCCACTACCCTCCATCCCTCTCAATTTCGACACTCGCCCGTAACCGAACAAGTGGAGTGTGGGTAGATGGCGGCGCGCGAGTTACCGGCGCCCGGAGGGCGGCGCACCGTTCGCCGGAGCGCCCGCCAGCGCGGCGTTCCCCGGAGGAGGACGAGTAAATGCGACGAAGATGCCGGCCAGGATGAAGGGCGCGCCAAGCAGAAGCGCGCCCGAGGGTTCCTCGCCGAGGATGGGGATTGCCAGCAACGTGGCTGCAACCGGTTCGCCCATGTTGGCGATGCTGACGGTGACCACGCGGAAGTGCGCGAGAGCCCAGTTGAAGGCGGTGTGGCCCACCACCTGCGGGACGGCGGCCAGCAGCAGCAGCCACGTCCACGTCTCAGCGTCGTAGCCGCCCGCCCTGGCGCCGGCGAGCGGCACGAGCGCCCAGAGGATGGCCGCCGCCACGGCGTACACCGCTGTCGAGTACACGAGGGCGCTCATCCCGGGCCGCAGCTTGCGGCCTACCGTGCGGTAGGCGGCGGCCAGCAGCGCCCCGAGCAGCGCCAGCGCATTGCCGCCGAGTTCGCCGCCGCCCTGGGCCAGGTCGCCGCCCGCGATCACCGCCAGGCCCACGGCCGCCAGCGCGATGCCCGCGTACTCCCTGCTCGAGGGGGCTTCGCGCAGGAAGAGGAAAGCCAGTGCCGCCGCCAGCAGGGGCTGCATCGCCACGATCACCACGCTGCTGCCGACGGACGTGCGTTCGAGCGATGCGAACCAGCTCCAGAAGTGGGCCGCCAGGAAGAGACCGCTGAGCGCGAGCAGGGGCAGCGTTGCGCGCGCGGGCAGCCGTTCGCGCCCAAGCCACAGCCGCAGCCCCGCGAACGCCCCGATCGCCAGCGTGGCGAAGAGCATGCGGTAGGCGGCGATGCTGAGCGCGGGCGCATCATCGGCCAGGCGTACGAAGATGGCAGCCCAGGAGACGGCCCCCACGCCCACGCCGAGCACGAGCAGGCGCGATAGAGCAGGCGCGGTCGCTTCGTCAGGCGCGGAGCTCACACCGAAGGGCCGCGCGATGTGGCCGCGGAGAGGCGCCCGAGTTCGGTTCGCGGGGCGTCGCCGCGCACGTATTCAGCGACGATCGCCTGCCACGGCCCTTCGGCATGCAGGCTCGCCAGCAGCCCCGCCAGCCCGAAGTGGATGCGCGGCAGCACGAGCATGCCTTCGGGGATCTTGAGGGGACGGTTGATGGCGCCACCGCGGCCGCGGGTCTGGGCCTGGCGGCGCACCATTTCCCCCGCGAGCTCGGGCGTGAACGTCACTTGTTCTTCAAGGATGGGCGCCCAGAACCAGTGCATGTGCTCGTAGAGTTCTTGCGTCGAAAACGGTGCGCCCGCGTGGATGATGCCCACGCGCTCGGAGGCCGCGCGCCACGCCTCCAGGTCGTGATCGAGCAGCGCGCGGATCAGTTCTTCGAAGCGCAGCACCGTTTCCCGCGGGAACTCGGCCACGCAGCCGTAGTCTACAAAGCCTACCGCGCCATCGGGGAGGAGCAGGTAGTTGCCGGCGTGGGGGTCGCCCTGGAAGAGGCTATGGCGGTAGAAGTTGCCGAAGCTGAAACGGAAGACCATCTCCGCCACGCGGTTGCGTTGCTCTTGGGGCAGCTCGAGGGCGGCGCGAAACGGCCGGCCGGCGAGATATTCCTGCACGAGCACGCGGCCGGTAGTCATCCGCTCGTAGACGCGCGGCACGCGCACGAAGGCGTGGCCTTCGTACAGCTCGCCGAAGCGCCGCTGCCAGGCGGCCTCGCGGGGGTAATCGAGTTCGGCGAGGATGCCATCCTTGAGTTCGCGCAACATCGCCGCCAGGTCCAGCCGGGGCGCGGCCACGCCGGCGACTCCCATCAGCAGGCCGATGTTCGCCAGGTCGTGTTCGATTGCTTCGCGCACTCCGGGGTATTGCACCTTGACGGCCACGGGCGTGCCATCGGCCAGCCGGGCGCGGTGCACCTGGCCGATCGACGCGGCCGCGAAGGGTTCGCGTTCGAAGCGGCGGAAGACCTCGCCGGGACTCGCCCCGAAATCCCCCCGGAAAACGTCCTCCACGAGGTTGAAGGCCATGGGCGGGGCGTTGGCCTGAAGGCCAGCCAGGGGCCCGGTGAGCTGGTCCGGCATGGCGCCGGTCATCATGGACATGACCTGCCCGACCTTCATGACGGCGCCCTTCATGTCGCCCATCGTGCGGGTCACGTCCTCGGCGGTGCGCAGCAGGAAGCGGTCATGGCTCAGCGTGCGGCGCTTACCCCAGGCGAACTGCGTGCCCGCCCAGCGCCATGCCGCACGGCCCGCGAGGCCGGCGGGGCCCGCGGCGCGCGCCATCCGCCCGGCGCGCATCACGCGCACCTTCGCGCGCTTGTCCCTCAGGCCGTGGTTCATGCGGCAATGGCAGCACCTCCGCGGGCTGCGCGCCAGCGCCGCGCGCGGGGGAGGGCTGGCCCTCAGGCCGGGTGAGCGTGAGCGACGATGACATCGACGGGGAGCTCGAGCGCCGCCCAACCGCGATCGGTCGTTATCACGGGCAGCCCCAGGCGGATAGCCAGCGCTAGGCACGCCCGGTCGCCAAGCGACAGCCCGGCGGCGCGGGTGGGCCCCCGGAGCAGGCCCGCTTCGAGCGCGAGCGATTCGTCCAGCGGATGGACTGTCAGGCGGAAGTCGTCAAATGAAACTCGGATAGCCTCTGATCCTACCCCACGGTCGGTCAGCTTGGAAACTATCTCGGAGACGTTGACGGCGCTGATTGAGCGCGCGCCGTCGGCCATCGCCGCTGCGATGACGTCGCCGCGAGCCTCCGCAGCCATCACCGCGAGGATCGCGGAGGCATCGAGTACGGCGTCACTCACGTGCCGCCTCGGCCCTGCGTTCGGCGATCAGTTCGTCGGCCGGGGATGGCCCGCCGGCGAGGTACTTGCGCAGGCGTGCCTGTGCGCGCCGGATACCCTCGGGCCGCGAGATGATACGCAACTCTGCCCCCTCGACGCGGAGAAGCACGTTGTCTCCTACCTCGAGGGACAGCGCCTTGCGGATCTCGGCAGGAATGACGATCCTGCCACCTCCGGAGATTTTGACAGTTGATGACGCGTTAGGCATGGCTCGGCCGGGTGTCTTTAGTGGACTATATACCGTGTGGGGCCGTTAGGCCAACGCTCCGGGGCGATTTGGATATTCTGCAGCGCCCTGGGTATCTGAGAGATGTCCGAGCGATTGCAAGCCCGGCGCCTCCTCCCGCGCGGCCCGGGCCGCTCCCCACGCCCTGTTATACTCGGGGGTGCCATGGCCATCCGCCCTGCCCGCACAGAATCCACCAGCCGTTCCCCCTACGACGGCCAGCGCATGTCGCCCGAAGAGTACCTGAACCTGCCGGAGGAGAAGCCCTACCTCGAATACATCGACGGCCGTGTGGTACAAAAGGCCGTGCCGAAAAAGCCCCACGCCCGCCTCCGAGGCGCCCTCTCCCATTTCGTCTTTGTTTATCAGCGTGAGGTGGGCGGCAGCTTTGGAACCGAGGAACGAACCTCGTTCGACGCTGGCAGAGCTCCCGTCTACCGCCTCCCGGACCTTAGCTACTGGGCGCCGGGCAAGCCACCCGGCGACGATACGATGTCATTGCCGCCAACGCTGGCTGTGGAGATTCGCTCCTCCAGCGAGTCTATGACGGAGCGCGCCAAGTGCCGCTTCTACCGCGACCACGGCGTCGATGTCTGCTGGCTCATCGACCCCGATAGCCGCAGCGCCGAAGTCTTCGATTGGCCCGCGATGGCGCCGTCATCACGGCTTGCGATGCGCTCGAATCTAGCGCCCTCCCCGGCTTTTCCCTCCCCTTGCGCGAACTCTTCGCAGTCCTCGATTAGTCCTTGCCCGCTGCTGCCCGGGTTGCCCTGCTGCGTTACAATCCCCGCATTCCCGGCGGAGGCGGCCGCCCCCAGGAGGTGTTGTCATGGCCGGCGATCCTGTCCCCGAAGCGTGGGTGACCATCCCCAGCGAAGAGCAGGTCCGCGCTCGTGGCCTTTCCGGAGGCGGCTACGATTTCGGCTTCGTCGCCGCTATGGGCCGCCTCGTCAGCAGTCATCCCCGCATCGCCCCCCACTTCGGCCGTCTCTTCGGCGAAATCATGTTCGTCCCTGGCGCACTTTCCCGGCAGGAACGGGAGATGGTCGCGGCCGTTGCCGCCGCCGCCCAGGACTGCCACTACTGAACGCAATCGCACGCAGAGTTTCTGCGTGTCGAACAGGGTGACTCCGCTCTCGTCGAAGCGATCAAGGAGGGCCGCTGGCGCGAACTCCCCCTCGATGCTCGTACGCGCGCCCTTTGTGAAATCGCCGAAAAGCTCAGCGCCACCCCCACGCGCATGACCGCGGAGGACTGGCAGCCCCTTCGCACGCTCGGCTTCGATGACGAGGCCGTGCTCGAAGTGGCCCACATCGTCGGCATCTTCAACTACCTCACGCGGCTCGCCGATGGCCTCGGCCTGCAACTGGACCCGAAGACCGCCGAGGCGTCGCGCACCGGCGTCGCGCTGGAGCGCACCCCGCGAGAGTGAGTCAGCCCGCCACGGGCTCCGAGCCGTGCAATGTCATGACGCCACTTTGGAGCGCCATATCGATAAGGCCGCGCTTGCCTTTGGCGTTTTCGAATTCCGCCGGCGTCACCACCACGGGTTCAATGCCGCCGGGCCCATCCCACAGGCGGTACATCTTCACGGGGCGTTCGAACGACACGGTCCCCTCGAAACACGAAGCAACCACAATGACGTCGCAATCGCTGCCGCGGTGCCAGTCATTGCGCGCCCGTGACCCGAACAGGTACACGGCTTCGGCACCGAATTCGGCCACGACGCGGTCCGCGAAGCGCCGCGCCGCCTCGAGCACGAGCCGGTGCTCCTCCTCCGCTTCCGCCTTCAGGACTGCAGCTGGCTTGAGCACAAGGCGAACACCTCCTTCGCATCACCGAGCAACTGGCTTGCGAGCGTTTCGGAATAGTTCCCCGCGGGGTTTCCCTGCGCGATGTCCGGGTAGCGGCTGGCCGAATAGTGGGGGTTCAGCCGCATGCAAGCGTCCACGATTTCCTCGGGGGCTCCGAGCCCCGCGGCAAGCTCCACGAGATTATGGGTGTGGGGAGGCACACCGTCGCTCGTGGCGATCCAGAGTCCCTTGAGCGATTCTTCCGCTGTCTGTTGCGCGAAGAACGCCGTCACGAAATACGCCCCCACTTCGAGAGCCTCACCCGCGTGCTCCATTTCGCGGCGTGCCAGTTCGATCCAGTTGCGCCAGTCGTACTCCATCCACCCGAGTGTACAGCCCGCGGCTCAGCCCCCCGCCTCCCCGAGCCAGTGGTCGATCGGCTTCTCGCGGTCGCTGGCGAAGGGCAACGCCACCCGCGCCCCCGTGCGCGCCGATTCATACGCCGCGCAGATGATCTCCAGCACGCGCCGGCCGTCGGCGCCGCTCGAACGCGACTCCTCGCGGCCCGCCACCACTTCCGCAAAGTGCCGCAGTTCCTGCGGGAACCCGAACTGCCACGCTTCTTCGTAAAGCGGGTACTGCCAGCCCGCGCCCGTGCTCCCATCGAGGGCCGTTTCGCTTTCGGGCGCGCGGTACATCGCGATCGCCGGCCCGCGTTCGAGGTTCGCCGTCAACCGGCCGCGCGGGCCGTACACCTCCAGTTGGTCATTCCCGCCTGGCATCGCCCACGAATTCTCCGTGATGCCCAGGCGCCCGCCCGAGAAGTGCAGCAGCACGGTCGCGGGGTCTTCGCCCAGCGTCTTCTCAACGTGCGCATAGCGTCCCAGCGTCGCCGTCACCGCCTCCGGCCACCCGCCCATCATCCAACACACCGCCGAAATGCTGTGGCAGCCCATATCCAGCAGCACGCCCCCGCCCGCCCGCTCGATATCCCAAAACCACGGCGAATATGGCCCGCCGTGACACTGCGCCTGCTTCACCAGGAACGGCTCCCCAACGCTGCCCTTGCGCGCCAGTTCTCGAAGGCGGTTGTACATGGGCACGAAGAGCAGGTTCTCCGCGTACATCAGCATCACGCCCGCCCGTTCGCAGGCGGCGACCATCGCATCCGCCTCTTTCAGGTTCAGCGCGAGCGGCTTTTCGCAGAGCACGTGCAGCCCCGCGTCCGCCGCCGCGAGGCAAATGTCGTAATGCAGGTCGTTCGGGGTCGCGATCGCGATGGCGTCGAGTTCGCAATCCTCGATCATCCCCCGGTAGTCCTTGTAGTGCCGTTCGATGCCCCAGCGCCCCGCGAAGGCCTCCGCCGTGTTCGGCGATGCCACCGCCACCACCGCTGCCTCCGGCACCTGCTTCAGCGAATTCAAGTAGAGGTTGCCGATGAACTGCGTCCCCACCAGGCCGATACGCAGCATCAGCCCTGGCACTGGTCGCGCTCCTGCTCCCCGCCCGACGCCGCCT
>JBPCLM010000036.1:0-45869 GCA_051003295.1 Tepidiformaceae bacterium
AGCAAGAAGATGGCGGTCAAACACACCGGCAGCAGATACCGCCCCATGGCAAGCGCACGTAACGCCACCACCAGCGCGATCGTGCCCGCCAATGGGAAGAACGGTTCGCTCGTCGCGGTGATGCGCACGATGGAGAGCAGCACGCCCCGCGCCGCCTCCCAGCTCGACCACGCTGAGTGGGACGACGAGGTAGCCGCGAGGAAGGGTTCGAGCCCCTCGCGCGCCAGGACGGTGCCCCACCAGGGAGCCGTCAACGCAAGCGTAGCGCCCGCGAGCACAGCCGAGTGCCACGCGCTTCGCCCTGTCCTGCCGAAGGCCAGAAAGAACAACGCGATGCTGAAGGCTAAGAACCAGCCTGTCTCCAGGTGCGCGAGCACGGTCGCCACCGAAAGCAACGTGGCGGGCAGCAGCCAGCGCCGATCGCCGCGGGCATAGAGCGGCTGCACGCAGGCCAGTGCCCCCAGCGCGCACACCAGCCCCAGCGAGCGCGTCAGCCCGCCGCCCATCAGCAACCAGATGAAGGTCCGCGGGATGAAAGCGAAGGCGACGATAGACGAAACGAGCGCCACTGGCGAAGCGTGGAAGCGCCGTGCCAGCACGACGAACACTACCAGCGTGCCACACGTGAACAGTAGCGGCAGCAGGCGGAAGACGTCGAACAACCCCAGGGGCGTAAGGTCATCGACCAGCCCCGCCACGTAGAACGCGAACGGCGAGTAACCGTAAGTGATGCCCTCGCCGTTGTACGTCGTAACCTGCGGCAGGCGGTAATCCGCCGCCTGCAGGTCACGCACCATGGCGAAGAAAAGGCCGCCGTCGTTGAGGGGGAAGGACCAGCGCAGCACGTGGTAGGCGCGCACGATGACGCCGAGGACCACCGCTGCCACGAGCGCGGCACGCGCCGCGCGCTGCCGCGGCTCCTCGCCGGGCAACGCGCGCAGGCCGGCCTGGGCCGGGATGTCACGGACGAAGCGGCGCATGGGCCTCCCCGGCCGCTGCGGCCGCAGGTGCTAGCGTACAAAGCATCCCGCGCGAAGCGCCATTCGCACGCCCGCGCGCTCTCGCGTATCGTGCCCGCACCATCCCTTTTCGAGGTCCCCTCGCATGGCCACCATCAGTTCCGCCACCGGCCCCATCAATACCACCGATCTCGGCTTCACCCTCATGCACGAGCACGTCCGCGTGGGCTGGGGCCCGATGTACCAGCAGTACCCCGAACTCTTCGATCGAGAGAAAGAAATAGCGACCGCCGTGACCCGCCTCCGGGAAGCGCGCGCCGCTGGGGTCCGGTCCATCGTCGACCTCACTCCGATCGACCTCGGGCGCGATGCCTCGCTCATCTCCGAAGCGGCGCGAGGATCCGGCGTGCAGGTGATCGTCGCCACCGGCTTCTATCACCAGATCCCCTTCCACTTCGCCTACCGCCCGGATGACGAGATGACCGCCCTCATGGTGGCCGACATCACCACCGGCATCAGCACCACCGGTGTGCACGCCGGCGTGATCAAGTGCGCAACCGACCCGGCCATGCACGAAGCCAACGAAAAGGTGCTGCGCTGTTCGGCGCGCGCTGCCCGCCAGACGGGCGTCCCCATCTGCACCCACACCAACGCCCATACCCGCACTGGCCTCGACCAACAGCGCGTCTTCAAAGAGGAGGGCGTGGACTTGGGGCGCACCGTCATCGGCCATAGCGATGACTCCGACGATATCGCCTACCTGGAGCAGATCATCCAGGCCGGCAGCTATTGCGGCATGGACCGCATGGGCATCCCCACGCCGCGCACCTCCGAACAGCGCGCCGACATGGTTGCTGCCCTCGTCGAAAAAGGCTACGCGGACCGCATCACGCTCTCCCACGATGCCTGCTGCAACTTCCAGTGGGCCCCGCCCGGCATGGTCGAACAGCTCGCCCCCGACTGGAAGATGACCCACATCTCGAACGCGATCATCCCTATGCTGCGCGACCGCGGCGTCAGCGATGCCGCAATCACGCAGATGACCGTCACCAACCCGCGCACGCTCTTCGAGCAGAACCAGCCCTACTGACCTGGATCCGGGGGTCACATCACGAATGAAGCTCGCTCACATTGGCCAGGTGGCCGTCCGCGCGCTTGACGTCGAGCGCGCCACCGCCTTCTACCGCGACACACTTGGGCTGCCCTTCCTGTTCGCCTTCCCCGGCCTCGCCTTCTTCGATTGCGACGGCACGCGGCTGATGTTCGATAAGCCCGAGGGCGAGTTCGACCACCCCAGCTCCGTGCTCTACTTCAGGACGGACGACCTCCACGGCGACACCGCCACCTTGAAGGCGCGCGGCGTCGAGTTCATCCAGGACCCGCATCTCATCGCGAAGATGCCCGACCACGAGTTGTGGATGGCGTTCTTCCGCGACAGCGAAGGTAATGTCCACGCCCTCATGAGCGAAATCCGCCCCTGAGCGCCGATCCCGGTATCCACGATTCGCAGAACCGCGCGCGTGAGCTAGCGGACCCGTGCTGGTCTGAACACCCGTCCAGAGCCAGACGATTTCGCAGAACCGCGCGCGTAAGCAAGCGGAGCGGCGCGGCTCTGAACCGCCCCTCAAGGGCGACGCGGGAGGTGCTCTGCCACCTGCGCGCAAGCTCCCCGTTATCGCCGCGCCCAGATAAGCAACCGCTTGAACGGGTAGAAATACGGCCGCGTGTCCTCCAACAGAGGCAGCAGCCGCTCCCGGTACGCCTCGAGGAACTCCGCGAACATCTCCGGCTCCATGCGCTGCTGATAATCGGTGAGCAGCGTCCCCTTCACCCACTCCACCACCTCGTCTCGCGCGGGCAGGTGATGGCCGTACACCTGCAAGCGCACGTGTTGCTCGCGATACCCCAGCCGATCGAGCAGCGTCGCGTACCACTCCGGTACGCGTACGGGCCAGTCCCTCACGTACCCGCCGAGCGCCGTGCGGAACGGTTCCTCGGCGGCTAGCGCGAAGGCGACGGCGTGCGATGGGTGGTCGTGGTTCGCTGGCATCTGCACCGCCAGCTGGCCCCCCTCCGCCAGACCGGCCGTGAGCCGCTCGAACAGCTTCTCGTGCCCGGGCACCCACTGCAGCGCCGCATTCGAAAACACGAGGTCGAACGGCCGCCGCGGCGCGAAACGCAGGATCGTCCCGAACCTGAAGGTCACGCCATCACCGGCGTGCGCCTCGCTCTTCGCCAGCATCGTCTCCGAGTTGTCGATGCCGATCGTCGCGCGCGCCTGGACGCGCTCGTGCAGCAAGCGCGTCAGTTCGCCCGTCCCGCAGCCCAGGTCCACCGCCCGCCCGCCCGGGATCGGTCGCACGAGCGCCAGCAGGTCCCGGAAGGGCTGGGTCCGCTCGTCCCGGAAGCGTTCGTACTGCGCCGGGTCCCACGCGCTCGTCAGGTCATTCTCCGTCCTGACGGCGGTCGATGAACGGCTCAAGCCGTGCACGAAGCTCCGCCGGGACACGGGCGGCCAGTTCCGGGAACACGGAGAGCAGACGTGCAAGGTCGAGGATGTCCTTAAGCCGCTCGCTCGGCCGCCGCGCCGCGTCCATGGCCGCCGCGACCTTGGCGTCCAGCAGGTCCTCTGGCGCCGCCACCGGCAGCATCAGGTCCAGCACCTCATGCACCGTCGCGCGCGGCACAATCTCCGAAAGCTCGGGCGAAAGCGAAACCTGCACTTGCAGTTTCGAACCGGGGTCATACACGTTCAGGCTGTGCTCGAACTCGCGCACTCTGAACTGCCGCCCCGCGAGTTCGCGCACGCGCGTCAGGTCCTCCGCTGCGACTGCGACGTCCAGGTCCAGCGTTACCACCGGCTCCGCGTAGGCGTTCACGCCCACCCCACCGATCACGCAGTAGCGGATGCCGTTCTCCTCGAGCATCGCGATGATCCGTTCGAGAAAATCCGACCTGTCCTGCACAACTGCCTTCCAGAACTGGAGCGCTTTCACGCAACAAGCCTAGCGCAGCCTCGGCCCCCGGGCACATGCCCCCTATTCGGCGGGGTCCATCAGCCCCTTGAACCCGTACTTTTCGTGCGGCCCGATGACGATCTGCTCGAACACTCCGATGCCTTCGCGCGGCCCTGCCTTCACCAGCGACACCGTCTGCACGTGCAGGTTCTCCATCGGCTTCTCATCCGCGAGCCGGTATTCCGTGCCGTCGACCTCGTCGGGGCCCACCCACATGCCGTGCCCCCACTTCGGGTCCCCATAGCCGATGCCCTTCATCAGGAAGTGGTACAGCGGCTGAAATTCGATCACCATCGATTCGCCCCTGGCCGGCCGCAGCGTCACTTTCGCGCGCTCGAGCCAGCGCGTGCCTTTCGCGAACCCCAGTTCGTGATCGACGCTGGCCTCTTCCACCCGCGCCGCCGGGTACGGCGTCAGGATCGCCCCCGACTGATGCCAACGCGTCCCGTCCGGGTACTCCGAAACCGTGTACAGCGTACACCGGTCTTCGAAGTTCAGAGGCGCCCAATTCCAGAAGAACTGCGGCGCCTCCGTCGCTGGCCGGCCGCCGATTTCGCGCTCGCCCACGCGCCGGATGCCCCACGAATGGTCCCGCGACCCCCACCAGGTCTCCTGCGCGAGGTCGAATTCGCGCCCATTGATGCTCAGCGTGCCGCTCCACGCGCCGTGCTGCGTCATGCGCGTGTAGTCCATCAACACCGCGCCCTCGCTGCGGCGAAAGAAGTGTGGCTCTTCCACGGGCAGCGAACGCGCTTCGAACACCAGGTCGGCGCTAACGCCGTAGGCGTTGGGTTCCACCACCAGGCGGATGCGCCGCAGCGGCTCCAGCACCTCGATGCGGATAGGCCCCACGCGCGTGTCCATGCGGTCTGCCGCCAGCAGCCGCGAACCACGCACCACCAGTTGCCGCCCATCGATGACGGCACTGAGGGCCGCGTCGATGATCCCACGGTTCGGGTACAGCCCCATCCCCAGCGCGAAGTACACGCCCCCATCGCGCCGGTAGCCGTTGTAGAAGTAGCGGTCGTAGAAATTGCGGTCGCTGGTGAAGACCGTGTCGAAGGTGTGGGGCGTCTGATGGGTCAGGTATTCGTCGGCGGCTGTCAGCATCCGGGCAGCTTACCCGAGCCGCCCCAACCCTACACCTACCCGTCCTTCAGCAGGTCCGCGATCAGGGCATATGCCACGTCGCCCACCTTATCGAGCACGTCGGCGCTGATATCGCCGAAGATGTCTTGCGGCGAATGGATGGTGCTGAAGTCGCCCGATGTGAAGAACACCACCGGCACGCCCACGGAGTTGAAGCTCTGGTGGTCGCTACCGGAATTCGCCGGCAGGCTCGATGGCGTCGCCTCGATCCCAAGGCCCTCGGCAATCCGTATCGCGCGCTGCTTCAGCTCATTTTGCCCGATGACCTCGACACCCTTGCCCACACCCGTCACGTCCAGATTCACCATGTACCTGGGTAACTCGTTTTCCGCCTGCATGCGCTCCGCCAGCGCCTTGCTGCCGAAGAGCCCAGACTCCTCGGCGCCGAAGGTCGCGAAACATAGCCCCTTGTCCAGCCCGTCGGCGGCGAACGCCCGCGCCAGTTCGATAACGTTCGCGGAGCCACTGGCGTTGTCGTTCGCGCCCGGTGCGTCCGGCACCGTGTCGTGGTGGCCACCCACCAGCACCGAGCACGCCTGCGTCCCCGGCGCACGCGCGATGACGTTCACAGCCCTCGCCTCGCCCTCTAATTTCACTTCGATGGTGACCTTCTTGTTGGCCGCCGCGGCGGCATGCAGCTCCGTACCAGCCTCCTGAGGAACTGCCACGACGAGTTCCTTAGCATCCTTGCCCAACGTCCCGCTGAAGCCGCCCGGCTGGTTGTTCATGATGATCAGCGCGATTGCCCCGGCCGTTTTCACGTTGTCGTACTTCTCCCCGAAGCGCAGCGTCCCACGGTCGGCCAGCGCTATTTTACCCGCGAGCGACCTGCCGCCGATGCCGGCCGCGTCCGCGAGCCTGACGTACACCACTTCCGCTGATACGCTGCCGGCGTCGCTCCCGGCAAGGGTCAAACCATCGATGGGCGCGCCGCCGGCCACCGTCACCGTCGCGTTCGCGAAGCGGTTGCCTTCGAAGGAGAACTCCATCAATTCGACTTCGTAGCCACTCCCGCGGAACTGCGCCGCGATGTACTCCGTCGCCGTTTTCTCCGCTTGTGTGCCGGAAACGCGCGGGCCGATCTCCTTCGATAGCTTTTCCACGTGCTTCAGCGCGAGCGCCCCCTCGTGCGTGGCCGGTCCGGGCGGCGTGGGCGACGCGGCAGGCGCGCCGCCGGTGGCCGGGGGCTGCGTCGCGGGCGCGCCGCCGGGCTGCATCCCCCCTGAGGCCACGTCGCCCGTGGGGTTGCTGCGCGCATCGTCGCCCGAATCTCCGCCGCAAGCCGCCGCGACGACTAGCAGCGCCAGACACAGCGCCGCTGCCAGCGGTCGTTTCATGAAGATAAAGGTAGGGTGTGAGTTGTAAAGCGGCTGAAAACCATCGGCGGCGCCGGAAACGCCTCTTTAGACGGTCGATTGGGCCCTTGTCCTGCGGCGTGTACTCGATGTACCGGTCGCGCCAGTAATGGCCCTGGGGCTGCGCGGCCGCTCCCGGCGCCCGGGGCGAGCGGAAGAACGACGCCGCGAACGCCCCCAGGAAGAGCACCACTCCCGCAAACGACAGCCAGATGAGCGGCGCCCAGACGTTCGCGAAGAGCAACCCCGCGACCATGACGCCCGCGCCCGCCAGCAGCAGCGTGGCCGGGCTTACCCCGTCCGCCAGCGTGGAAAGGCCGTTGGCTGCCCGCGATGTCGCGCGCGGCTGGCGCCTTCGCGCCGCCAGCGAGATCGGCGCCCGCTCCGGCGGCGCCGTGCCCGCGGGCAACTCCTCATCCAGCTTCGCCAGGATTTCTTCGATTTCGCGTTCTACCCGGTCCGGCATCGGCGCCTCTGCTACCACAGTAGAACATCCCGCACAGGCCCGTCGATTGCGCCGTCATGCCGCCGCGGCCGGTTCGCTTGCGGCTGCGCGCCCGCCGGGGGCGGAGACTATCCCGTTCCCGCGAGCCCCATCAGCTTCTCCGCGAGCGCCCGCCCGAGCCCGTTCCCAGTCTCAGCCGGGCCCGCCATCTTCGAACGCACGAGCCGTCCCCCCGGCGCGATCAGTCCACTAAGCTTCAGGGTGCTGCCGAAATGTTCCGCGTGGGCGGCCGCGGGGAAGCTGCAGCCCGCCTCCAGCCGCGCCAGGAAGGCCCGTTCTGCGCCCACCGCTTGCCGTATTCCGGGGTCGTCAATCGCGCGGACCAGCGCGAGCGTCTCGGCATCGGCCGCGCGGCATTCCACCGCAAGCGCCCCCTGCGCCGGCGACGGCAGCATCTCCTCGAACCCGAGCACCTCCGTCACGCGCCCCTCCACGCCCAGCCGCCGCAACCCCGCGAGCGCGAGCACGATTGCGTCATACTCACCGGCCGCGAGCTTCGCCAGGCGCGAGTCCACGTTCCCGCGGATCGGGCGCACCTCCAGGTCCGGGCGCACCGCGTGCAGCTGTGCTTCCCGCCGGGGGCTGCTCGTCCCCACCACCGCGCCGGCGCGCAACTTCCGCAGGCCCTTGCCATCCCTGCTCACGAGCGCATCGCGGGCGTCTTCGCGGAACGGCACCGCGGCGATGACCAGCCCCTGCGGTCGCGCCGTGGGCAAATCCTTGTAGCTGTGCACGCCCAGGTGCACCTCCCCGCGCTGGACTGCCTCCTGGATCGCCGTCGTGAACCAGCCCACGCCCTCGGCGAGCGGCGTCGATTGGTCGCG
The DNA here is from genome assembly GCA_051003295.1 of Tepidiformaceae bacterium. Classification (GTDB taxonomy): domain Bacteria; phylum Chloroflexota; class Dehalococcoidia; order Tepidiformales; family Tepidiformaceae. Next base: position 7,810 of record JBPCLM010000036.1, read on the forward strand.
GTCGCCGGCCGTGACGATTTCCACGAGTTCGACGGTCAGTCCGGGATGGGCCGCCTGCAGAGCGTCGGCCACGAGCGTGCTCTGCGCGAGCGCGAGCTTGCTCGCGCGCGTGCCCAGCCGCAGCGTGGTCACTGGCTTTCGCGGGCGTAGGGCCCCGCCGCATGCATCGCTTCGTGCGCCGCCCGCACCGTCTGATCGATGTCCGCCTCCACATGCGCCGCCGAAACGAACCACGTCTCGAACTGCGAAGGCGGCAGCAACACGCCCCGCTCTCGCATCGCCCGATGGAAGCGCCCGAACAGCGTGGTCTCGGCCTCACGTGCTTCGGCATAGTCCCGCGGCGCCGTCCCACGGAAGAAGAGCGTCAGCATCGAACCCGCGCGCGTGACGCTTGCCGCCACCTCCGCGCGTTTCGCCGCTGCCAGCAGGCCGTTCTCGAGGTGGCGCGCGAGCTGCTCCGCGCGCTCGTGCGCGGCCCCGTCCGCGAGTGCGTCCAGCATGGCCACCCCCGCCGCCATCGCGAGGGGGTTGCCGCTCAGCGTGCCCGCCTGGTACACCGGGCCTTCAGGGGCGATGAGCGACATCAACTGGGCCCGCCCGCCCAACGCCCCCACCGGCAGCCCGCCGCCGATGATCTTCCCGAGGCAGACGATGTCCGCGCCCGGCAGCAGCCCGCACAGCCCATAGCGCAGCCGGAAGCCCGTGATCACTTCGTCCGCGATGAGCAAGGCTCCGTGTGCCCGCGGGATGGCCTCGAGTGCCTCCAGGAAGGGCTTTTCCGGGAGCACGATCCCCATGTTCCCGGCGATCGGCTCGACGATGACCGCCGCTGTGTCGTCCGCGTGCGCGGCGAACCACCCCTCCATTGCGCCCGCGTCGTTGTACGGCAGCACCGCCGTCAGCCCGGCGATCGCGGCAGGCACGCCCGCCGAGTCGCTCAGCCCGAGCGTCGCCACGCCGCTCCCCGCTTTGACGAGCAGCCCATCGCTGTGGCCGTGGTAGCAGCCGTCGAACTTCACCACCACGTCGCGTCCCGTGGCCGCCCGCGCCAGGCGGATGGCCGTCATCGTCGCTTCGGTGCCCGAATTGACGAAGCGCACGCGCTCGAGCCCCGTGGCCGCCGTAACGCGCCGGCCCAGTTCCACCTCGCCGGGCGTCAGCGCCCCGAACGCCGTCCCCGCCGCCGCCGCCTCCTGCACGGCGCGCACAATCGCGGGGTGCGCGTGCCCCAGGATGAGCGGCCCGAAGGCCCCGACATAATCGATATAGCGCCGCCCCTCGCTGTCGATCACGTGTGCGCCTTCGCCCCGCACCAGCGGCACCGGTTCCCCGCCCACTGCCCGGAACGACCGCACCGGGCTGTTCACCCCGCCCGGGAACAGGCCCGCCGCCGCCTCGCGCACAGCTGCGTTGCTCATCGCCGCCCGAGCCGATCGGTGAATCTCGAATCGCGAACCGTGAATCGTGAATCGCGAATCACCCGATCTGCCCCATGATCTCGTCGATGTCCGCCTTCCGGCAGGTGAACATCGGCGTGTCGCGCAGCGTGTAGAGGCTCGCTTCGGTGTAGCGCAGCCGGCCCACCAGGTCCACGAACTCCTGCGGGTAGTCGCTATCGAAGGCGACCACGAACTCCTGGTCGTCGATGCCGTAGCTGTAGCTGGTGTTAAGCCGGATGCCTTTGAAGGGCCCCGCCGCGAAGATGTGTTCGTCCATCATCCCCTGGCGCGCGTGCGGCGTGAGCCCGTACCAGGGCCGCGTCTTCACGAACGGGTACACGAACAGGTAGCGCCCCTGCCCCGGCAGCAGTTCCACAGCCTCGCCGGACCCCTCCACCCGGTTTACGTACTGCGAGCGCTTTTGCAGTGAGAGGAAGTTGTACGGCTGCGCCAGGTAGCCGCCCAGCGCCGTGTTGTTCATCTGCCCCTGCATCTCCTGGAAGCAGCCGGGGTCGATGGAGATGCGCCAGAGCATGAAGTCGCAATCGCCCCGCAGGCCCACGAGCGAATAGGTGCGCAGGATCGTATCCGGCCGCGATCCCCAGTCCCGCACCAGTTGCGCGAACTCTGCTCGTGCCGCTGCCTTGACGCCTTTCTCCTGCCGCCGAAACGCCGCGTCCACCTTGTAGAACGCGTAGTTCAGGAACTGGCGCGGCTGCCGGTCCGGCTCCTTCTGCGTGACCTGCCCGCTCGGGTCCAGGTCCACCATCGGCCCGCGCCGTGGCGGCGCCCCGCCTGGTTCTGGCTGCCCCTGCCTCTCTCCGTGGCCCATCTCTTCTCTCCTTCTAGCCTGGCGTGGCCGCGGGCTGGGGCAGATCGAAGTTGCGCGCGTGCAGCGCCTGCACGCGCTCGTACTCGTCATCCGTCAACGGCCGCGCGCGGTCGTAGGCCGCGAAATCGTTGAGCCCTGCAACGTCGTAGATGTTCGGCAACACGGCCGCGATGGCCGGCTCGTGCACGATGAACTGGATAGCCGCCTGCCCGATCGTCCGCCCTTCCGCCAGGAAGTCGAGCTGCTCCACCTTCACGAGACCGTCCTCCAGCCACGCCTTGCGCTTCTCGTTGGTCGTGACGCGCCAGTTGCGGTGGTCACCGGGCTCGAACTCCGTGTCCCGCCGCACGGTGCCATCCAACAACCCGGATGCGTGCGGCACTCGCGCAAGCACGGATACCCCCTGTTCGCGCGCAACCGGGAAGATCGCAGCCCCGACTTCCTGTTCGAAGAGGTTGTAGATGACCTGCGGCGGCGCCCCGCGACGCCGCACGGACTCCACCCCCTCGGCACACTGGCGAAGGTCGAACGCCGGCCCCAACGCCGTGCCGTACGCGCGAATGAGCCCTTCCTCCTTCGCCCGCTCCAGCTCTTCCCAGAGGTCATCTCTTTCGATTGCGTCCAGCCGCGGGTTGTGCAGCTGATACAGGTCGATGTGGTCCGTGCCGAGACGCCGCAGCGATTCTTCGAGCGCCCGCCGCATGTACTTCGGCGACCAGTCGTGCGGCCGTTCCTGCTGCCCCGGCCGCTCCGGGTTGCTGTAAATGTCGTACCCGAACTTGGAGCCGATGACGATCTGGTCGCGCTTTTCCCCAAGCGCCTCCCGCAGGATGACCTCCGCGTCGCCGCTGGCGTAAGTGTCCGCCGTATCGAAGAACGTGATGCCCAGGTCGAACGCTCGCCGCAACAGGTCAATTCCCACCGCGCGGTCCTTCACGCCCCACCACGTCGTGCCCACGGTCCACACGCCGAAACCGACCGCCGAGACCTTCAATTCCGTGCCCCGGATCTCCCGGTATTCCATCAGTGCTCGCCTCCCGCACCAGCAGTTGCGTCTCCGAAGCGTTCCCCCAGGTATGCCTCGCGGACGGCGTTTCCCGGCGCTTCGAACTGCGCGTAGGGTACCGCCTCCCCCACTGTGGCCCTCGCCGGGCGCTCCCGCTCCCAAAGCGCTGCCTCGCGGCACAGCGCGACCATCACACTGCACGCCTCCGGACAGGGTATCGCATCGTCCGCCAACGGCTCGCCCGCCCAAACCGGGGTGCGCACGCACTGGCCGCAGAGCACCGTCCGCGCCGCGTTCCGCCCCGTCGCGCCGAGTTCAGTGGCCATGCGGTAGCGGCCCGCCTGCCTGCGCAGGACCGCCTTCAAACCGACCACGCGCAGCGTGCCCGTGCGCGCCGCCTCCTGGTGCTCCAGCGCGAGCGGGTAAATCGCCTCCAGCGCCCCCGCGAGGGCCTCCACCCCGACGCAACGGGCCAGCCAGCCGCCCCGCAGCGTGCGCGCGCCTGTCAGCGGCCGGTAGCGGCCACTCCCGTCATAACGTACCCACTCGCGCAGCGCATCCTGCTCCCCCGCTACGACGACCTCGCCGCCGTCCACCTGCGGCCCGTGCAGCGTCGCCACCGCCCCGTCGTACGCGATGTTCACCTCACCCAGGCGTGCCGGGCCCCACAGCTTCGCTACCATACGGCCGCCTCCGCCACCAGCTCGCGGATGACATCCGCGACGCTCGGGTGCGTGCCCACCGCCGCCGCGTAGCCCAGCCGGCGCCCGCCGCCCCTGTCCTCCGCCCCCTCGAGCGCCAGTTCTTGCGGGATCGTCTCCCCCACGTGCCAGCCATCCGCGATGAACAGCGGGACCATCACGACGGAGGGCTGCCCCACCAGCGCGAACACGTCCCGCATGTTCGGCTCCTGGTCCATGAACACCGTGGTCACCTCCGCGAACAGCCCCATCGCGCGCACGCGTTCGGCCTGCAGGTACACGTTTCGCTCCGAATCGGGGTTGCGCGGCGTCCCATGCCCGAGCACCGCCAGGGCGTCCGCGCTCGTGGCGCCTATGTCACGTGCGCGCTGCACGATGACGTCCGCCAGCGCCGGGTGCGCCCCGATCGGCGCGGTGTAGCGCACGCGTTTCCCGCGGATGGCGCTCACACACCCGCTCAGCCCCATCTCCCGGGGGATGACTTCGTTCGTGAAGTACCCGCTCGAAATGAACACCGGCACCACCGTCACGTCGCCCGCGATGCATCCATCGAGCGCCCGCGAAAGCGACGGTTCCTCCTTCCAGAACGCGGTCCGCACTTCAGCGAACTCTCCCGATTCCCGCAGGCGGCGCGCGTGCTGATAGATGGGCGCGCTTGAATGCGGGTTCAGGTGCGATCCATGCCCCACGAGGAGAAGAGCACTGCTCACTTTTCGACCCTCCGGGCGCCCGTCAGCCGTGCTTCACGTTCAGCGCGCGCCGCCGAAATCACGCCACCCCAACCGGGCCCAAGCGCGGCCACGATGCGCTCGCGCACGATCCGCGCGAGACCCGGCGCCGCCCCGCTGGTCGATACCGCTACCGCCAGATCCCCGTTGCGCAACACGGCCGTCGAAAAGAACGTGCTCTCCCCCTGCCGGTCCGCCACCACCACAGGCAAACCAGCCTTCCGCGCGGCCCGGCCAACCTCCCGGTTGAGTTCGCGCGAACGGGTGCAGGCGAACACAAGGGCGTGCCCCTCCAGATCCTCTGCGACATACGGACGTTCGCGCACGGTGACCCAGGGCGCATGCCTGATTTCGTCGTCAACTTCCGGCGCGACCACGGTGATGCGGAACTGCGCCTCAACGAGTGCCCGCACCTTCCGCGTGGCCACCTTCCCGCCGCCCACCACCAGTGCCGCCCCAAATTCCGGCCGCAAGTCGATCATCAATCCCACGGCAGCGCCTCCATCACGGCCTCCACCAGCGCATCCAGGCCCGGCGCCCTCGCCTCGCGGTCCACGCGCCCGAAGGCGGCCACCACCGCCGCCGATGTCTGCGGACCGATGCTCACCAGCTTCGCGCTCGCCGGCAGAGCCGTTTCGCCCAGCGCCTCGCGCAGGTGACGCGCCGTCGAAGCGCTCGTGAATGTCACGACGTGCGCTTCCGTCACCTCCCGGCGCCGCTCCTCGTCCAGCGGGGATACGTGGTTGTCGTAGGCCACCACCTGGTCGATCGTCCCCCCGCGATCACGCAGCGCGGCCGCCAGCCGCCCATCCGTGAGCGCCGAAACCGGCAGGAGTATCCGCTGCCCCGCCACCATGGGCAGCCCTGTGGCCATCGCATCCGCCGTCGCCGTTGCGGGCACGAAGTCAGCGCGCACGCCCCGCGCTGCCAGCGCCGCCGCCGTGGCCGCCCCGATCGCTGCCATGCGCGTCCCCGAAAGCCAGCGCGCGTCGCGCCCCGCCGCCCAGAGCGACTCGAACGCCGCCTCCACCCCGTTCGCGCTCGCGAAAACGACCCAGTCCCACTGGCGCGTTATCGCGTGCCGCAGGTTCGCGTCGTCCCGCCGCGCGACCACGATTGCCGGCGCCTCGATGACGTACGCCCCGAGTGACTCCAGCTTCGCCGTCAGTTCGCTCACCTGTGCCCGCGCGCGCGTGACCACCACCCGCTTGCCCGCTAGCGGGCCGGCTTCGAACCACGCCAGTTCCTTGCCCAGCGCCGCCACCGCGCCCACCACCGTCACGACCGGGGATGTCAGTCCCGCCGCGGCGGCGTTGTCGGCAATGTCGCCAACGGTGCCATGCAGCACGCGCTGGTCGGGCCGCGTGCCCCAGCGGATGCAGGCCGCCGGGGTGTCCGCCGCCAGCCCGGCCCCACGCAGCCGCTCCATGCTCGCTGCCAGCGAAGCCACGCCCATGAGGATGACGAGTGTGCCCGCGCGCGCCGCCGCCTCCCAGTCCACTCCCGCGCTCCCCTCTTCGCCGCTCTCGTTCCCCGTGATCACCATGAACCCCGCTGCGAGACCGCGATGGGTCACGGGAATGCCTGCGTAGGCCGGCGCCGCAATCGCCGACGTGATGCCCGGCACGACGCTGAACTGGATCCCGGCCGCACGCAGCGCCATCGCCTCTTCGCCGCCGCGCCCAAAGACGAAGGGGTCACCGCCCTTCAGCCGCACCACCGTCGCGCCGGCGCGCGCCCGTTCGATAACGAGCGCGTTGATCTCCGCCTGGGGGAGCGCCTGCCGCCCGCTGCGCTTGCCGACGTACACCAGTTCCGCGCCGCTCTTCGCTCCGCGCAGCACAGCAGGCGACGAAAGCGCGTCATACAGCACCACATCCGCCCCCGCGATGGCCTGCGCACCGGCGACGGTCAGCAGCCCCGGGTCGCCCGGCCCCGCGCCCACGATCGCAACCCGTCCCACAGGAGTGTCCGCGGCCGCGTCTTCGATCAATTGCTGCCCCTTTCGTACCTGGCGGCGGGCCGGCCCTCAGGCCTCGTTCGGCAGCAGCCGCCCCTGCGCGAACAGCTCCAGCACCCTGTCCCGGAACGCGGTGTCCGCGGACGCCTTCAGGCGCTCCGAGGGCGCATGGAAGAGGTGGTTCACGAGCGAGCGCGTGATCGTCTCCAGCGTTTCCGCCGGGATCTCGGGGTGCAGCCGGAGCATGCGTTCCAGCTCCTGCCGGCGCACGCGCTCGACTTCGAGCCGTAGCGCCCCCACGGTCGAACGGCTGTCCGCCGCGGCCATATCGAGCCGCCGCCGCAGCAGCGCCGCCAGCCGGTGAGTCAGCGCTGCCCGCCGTTCATCGCCGTGGCGGCGGCCATCCGCCAGCAACGCCGCAATCGTCACGATGGGCACGGCGCTCGCACCGCCGAAGTTGCGCGGCGTGCCGAGGTCGAGGATCGCGCCCCGCACCGCCGGTAGCGCGGCCACGTCGATCTCGCCCGCATCGGAGCCGAGGCACCCCGCCAGCACGTCAACCGGTCCGAACGAGCTCAGGCGCTCCAGCGCGATGTGCCGCAACGCGCTGCCGGTGAACCAGGCCGCCTCCGGCTGCCGCCGGCTCGCGATCGCGACGTCTGCGAACCCCAGTTCAAGGCCGCGCAGCGCCACAAGTCGCCCCACGTGGCCGGCGCCGATTACGAGCAGGCTCGCCCCTCCCGCTTCGAGGTCCGCCATCTTCAGGCCGCGGTCCAACAGGTGTCCCGAATGGCTGCTGAATCGGGTCTCACGGCGCAACTCGCGCGCCGCCGCGAGCGCGATTTCGCCGAGTTCTCTCACACCCCGCGGCGCCTTCGCGAGCGCGCCACGCACCTGCCCGAGGATCTGCTCTTCCCCGAGCACCACCGAGTGCAGCCCGGCGGCCACCTCCGCGAGGTGCAGCAGGGCATCGAAGCCCCGTAGCTCCTGGGGAGCCTCGCAGCCGCAGCCGTCCGTGCTGTACGCCTCCAGCCGCTGGCAACTCGTCAGAAGGATGCCCGCCGCCGAATGCGGGTCGATATGAGCGCGAATCGCCGCCAGTTCGTCGCGCGAAAGAGACGCGGTGAGCCAGCAACACGCCCGCAAACTTGTCAAATCTGTAGAAATGCTACTTTTCACCACGCACCGCAGAGAAGATTGAAGCGCTTCCACAGTTATCGGACAATCCCCGTCCCGATGCAAGTACCCGCACTGGGGCCACAGGCCATGCCGTGGCCCGCGGGCCTCGAATGCCGGGAAAGTCCCAACCCAAGCGACCGCGAACGCGCTGGCGAAGTCAGCCTGGATCGAAGTCAGCCTGGATCACTGGCGGCGGTTGCCGATTGTTGGTCAAGGTGTGAGGGTGGTATGGTTACATGTAACCTCCTCTTCGAGATTCACATGACGCCAGCGCAGCCATCCCGCGACAAAGTTCGGTCCCATCGGCGACGGCTCCGAGAGCAGGGCCTGCGGCCCATCCAGATCTGGGTGCCTGACGTGCGCTCGGCGGCGTTCCAGGCCGAAGCCCAAAGCCAGTCGCGTGCGGTAGCGCACAGCTCCCGCGCTTCGGACGATCAGGGCTTCATCGACTCGCTCTCCGAGGATGAGGCAGATTGAGACGTGGCCAGATCTGGACGGCCGCAGGCGGCGGCGACTACGACGGACGGCCGAGGCCCGTTGTGATTGTCCAGGACGATGGGCTCGACGGGACCTCCTCCATCACCATCTGCGCCTTCACCACCGACCCGACCCAGGCCCCACTCTTCCGCCTGGCGATTGAGCCGAGCGAAGGCAACGGCCTGGACGGTCCGTCACGCATCATGGTGGACAAGGTCACGACCGTGCGGAAAGCGAGGCTCGGAGATCGCTTGGGCCGTCTCGATGATGACGACATGGTGCGTTTGAACCGCGCCCTCCTTGTCTTCCTCGGCCTCGCGGGCTCCAGAAGGGCGAATCCGGGCGAGGCCATGCCCGGCTAGCGGCCTGGCCCACCGTCCGTACAAGCGTCCCGCCCGCAGCCTCCGCTATACTCCCTCGCACCATGCAAACCACCGTCCCGGCGGGCATCAACTACGAAGGTGTCTCCGGCTTTTTCGCCACGAACGTCCCCGGCGGCGACGTGCCGCTCGATATACAACTCCTCAGCGGTGGCCGCTCCAATCTCACGTACATCGTGCGCGGCGGCGGGCGCGTCTGGGTGCTCCGCCGGCCACCGCTCGGCCACGTCCTCCCCACGGCGCACGACATGGCACGCGAATTTAAGGTCATTTCTGGTCTGGCCGGCACCGGCGTCCCCGTCCCTGGCGCTATTGCGCTCTGCGAAGACCCCGAGGTCAACGGCTTCCCCTTCTACGTCATGGACTACTGTGAAGGCGTCATCGTTGCCGATGCCTTCCCCCCTGGCTATGCCGACTCCGAGGCCGACTGCCGCCGAATCAGTCTCGCCCTCGTCGATACGCTCGTCGCCCTCCACGCCGTCGACTACAACGCCGTCGGCCTCGGCGATTTCGGCCACCCGGAGGGTTACCTCGAGCGCCAGGTGCGCCGCTGGTCGCAGCAGTGGGAGCGATCGAAGGTGCGCGATGTGCCCGCCATCGATGAGGTCATCCGCCGCCTCCGTGCCGCTCTGCCCGACTCACCGCCGCCGACCGTCGTGCATGGCGACTACCGCCTGGGGAACATGATCCTGGACCCCGCCGACCCCGGCCGCGTCGTCGCCATCCTCGATTGGGAGATGGCCACCCTCGGCGACCCGCTCTCCGACCTTGGCTACACCCTGATCTACTGGGGCGATGTCTCCGACCCGCCGGAGCGCATCGCTGCGCGTCCCACCGCCGCCCTCACCGCCCGTCCCGGCTTCTTCACCCGCGACGAGGTCGTCACCGAATACGCCCGCCGCAGCGGCCGCGACGTCGAGCACATCGACTTCTACATGGTGCTCGCGAACTACAAACTCGCCGTTATCACCGAAGGCATCCATGCCCGCTTCCTCGCCGGCGAAACCGTCGGTGAAGGCTTCGGCGGCTACGACCAGGCGGCCGAGAACCTGGTCAACCTCGCGCTCAGCATCGCCGACGCCTCCCACGACCCGCGTCTGCGCGGCATCGCCCCGTGACCTTCCTCCAATTTCCTGCCGGTTTCCAGTGGGGCGCCGCCACCGCGGCTTACCAGATAGAGGGCGCCGCTTACGAAGACGGCAAGGGCCTCTCCATCTGGGATACCTTCTGCCGCCAGCCTGGCCGCATCCGCAACGGCGATACCGGCGACATCGCCTGCGACCACTACCATCGCTACCGCGAAGACGTCGCCCTCATGAAGCACATCGGCCTGCAGACCTACCGCTTCTCCATCTCCTGGCCGCGGATTTTTCCCTTCGGCGCTGGCCCCGCCAACGAAGCCGGCTTCGCCTTTTATGACCGCCTGGTCGATGAGTTGCTCGCGGCGGGCATCGAGCCCTGCGTCACCCTCTACCATTGGGATCTGCCGCAGGCCCTCCAGGACCTCGGCGGCTGGGCCAACCGCGATGTAGCCTTCCGCTTCGCCGAGTACGCAGCCGCCATGTACGACCGCCTCGGCGACCGCGTTACCCGTTGGATTACCCACAACGAACCGTGGGTCACCTCCATCCTCGGCAACCGCCTCGGGGTCCTCGCGCCCGGTATCCGCAGTGCCGCCGTCACCGCGCGCGTCATCCACCACCTGATGCTCTCCCACGGGCTCGCCGTGCAGGCCTTCCGCGCGAGTGGCCATCGCGGCGAAATCGGCCTCACGAACGCCAACTCCTGGTTCGAACCCGGCGACGACAGTCCTGAAGCCGCCGCCGCCACCGAAATCGCGCGCGATTTCGAAACGCGCACCTACCACGGCCCCATCTACGGCAAGGGCTACCCCGCCAGCGTGCTCAAGTACTACGCCGAACGCGGCTCCCCCCTGCCCATCGAAGCCGGAGACATGGAAATCATCGCCGCGCCCACCGACTTCCACGGCGTCAACATCTACTCCCCCAGCCGCGTCCTGCCGGAGGAGGCGCCGGGCGGGACCGGCTACCGCGTCGCCCCTGGTTCACTCCCGCGCGCCGATAACGGCTGGGAGATCGCCCCGTGGTGCCTGGGCAAATTCGTGCGCTGGCTCAAGGCCGAATACGGCGACTTCCCCATCTACATCACTGAGAACGGCATGTGCGACAACACCGCGCCAATCGATGGCGCCGTCGATGACCAGCCGCGCGTGAAGCACGTGCGCGACATGCTCGCCGGCCTGCACGGTGCCATCCAGGACGGTGTCGATGTGCGCGCCTACTACCTCTGGTCGCTCATGGATAACTTCGAATGGGCCGAAGGCAATCGCATGCGCTTCGGCATGGTTTACATCGACTTCGAAACGCAACAGCGCATCCCCAAGGCCAGCGCCGCCATGTTCTCAGCCATCGCATCCCGCAACTGCTTTGACTACCCGTATGCCGTGCGCGGCTGTTGCCTATCGCAGCCAGACTACGTGCCCGTACTAAGCGCTCCCCCTCGCGCCAGCGCCACCGCCGCGACCGCTGCGAGCGCGACCACAGCGGCCACCCATGTAACGCACCCACTGCATCCAAAACGGTCGCCGCCGCGGCTCGCCTCGTAGCGGTCGAGTGGTCTCCACCACCGTCGCCGTCGGGCGGCTCCCCGGGCGGTGTAAGCGTCATCCGGCGCGCGCGCACCGGATCTGCTCCGCGTGGTCGTGCCCGTGGGCCGCATAGATCTGCAGCCAGTCCTCCACGGAATAGCGGCCGCTTTCGCCGTGCTGGCCCGCACGCTGCCACTCCTCTTCCGTTAGTCGCTCCACGATCTCCGCCGTCGTCAAGCGCGCTGCCCGCAGCGCCGCCAGCGAGGCCCCGATCGCCCGGTCGCCGTAGTGCAAGCGGCGCGCGAACTCTGCCTCGTCGTATCCCGCTATTTCCGGCGAGTCTTCCGCGATCAGTCGCCGCAGCCGTATCGCCGACGTCATTTCGCTGTCCGCGAGGTGATGCACGATCTCCCGCGGCGTCCATCCGTCCGCCGGGCGCTCGTCGAGCTCAGCCTCCGTGATCCCCCCCAGTGCCTCTTCGACCGCGCGATAGCCGTCGCGGTACCGCTCCAGCAGACTCGCCCGTTCCGAACTCTCCATCTGAAGCTCCTCCTTTCGCCCGGCCTTTTCCGGAAACAGCTAGCGCCCGTCCCCCGAGATGGGGAAGCGACCCCAAGCGCGGCGTTACCTGTTCTGCCACTTGGGCCGCCGCTTCTCCAGGAAGCTGGACATGCCCTCGCGCGCGTCCTCGCTCTGGCTCGCGCCCGCCATCAGTTCCACCGCGTACGCGTACGCCTTCGGTTGCTCCATGTCCACCTGTGCGTAGAACCCCTGCTTGCCGATCGCCTTCGAAAACGCGCTTCCCCGTGTCGCCCGCTGCAGGAGTTGGAGTGTCTCCTTGTCCAGCTCCTCGAGCGGCACCACGCGGTTGACCAACCCCCACTCCGCCGCCGTGGCCGCGTCGATGGTGTCGCCCGTCAGCGCCATCTCCAGGGCGCGCTTGCGCCCGATTGTGCGGCTCACCGCCACCAGGGGCGTGTGGCAGAACCACCCGCCCTTCCCCCCGGGAGTCGCGAACGCCGCCGTATCGGCCGCGACGGCGAGGTCGGAGGTTGCCACCAGCTGACAGCCCGCCGCGGTCGCGAGCCCGTGCACGCGCGCCACCACCACCTGCGGGATGGCCTGCATCAACGTCATCAGCTCTGTGCACGTCCACAGCAGCTTGCGCGCCTCCGGCAAGTTCATTCCCGCCATGTCGGCGAAGTCGTGCCCGGCCGAAAATGTGGGCCCGTTGCCCGCGAGGATCACCCCGAGCGCGTCGCTCTCGCCCGCTTCCCGGAACGCCGCAATGAGTTCCCGCATGTGCGCCAGTGAAAGCGCGTTGCGCCGCTCAGGCCGGTTCATCGTGACCGTGATGTACGCCCCTTCGCGTTCGACGCAGACGTTCGCGTAGCCCATGACGTCGCCTCCAATTCCGTGTTGGTATCGTAGCGTCCCGCCGTGCCGGGTGGGGCCTAGCGCCGTCCCCCCACGAATCGCTTCGGCAAGCGCACCGTGAAGCTCGCGCCCTCGCCCGGCGGGCTTGCGGCCGCCACCGTGCCGCCGTGCGCCCGCACCAGGTGCTTCACGATCGCCAGCCCCAGCCCCACGCCGGTGCTGGCGCGCGACGCATCGCCTTTGTAGAAGCGCTCGAACACGCGCCACAGGTCCTGCGGGCTGATCCCGGGCCCCTCGTCGCTCACGACCAGCGCCACGAGTTCGCCCTCGTCCTTCGTCTCCACCCGGATCTTTCCGCCGCGCGGGCTGTACTTGATGGCGTTGTCCAGCAGATTGCTCACCACCCGCAGCAGGGATCCGCGGTCCGCCTCAACCGGGGACCCATCGGCTGCTGGCCCCTCGACCCGGATCTCCTCCCGCTCCAGCCGCGCCGCGAGCAGCGCTACCGCCTCCGCGACGATGTCCGCGAGGCTGACCTGCTCCGGCCGTAACTCGATCGCGCCCGCTTCAATGCGCGAAAGGTCCAGCAGTTCGTTCACGAGCGCCGTTAGCCGTTCCACCTGCTTCGCGATGCGCGCCACGAACTCGGCCCGCTCGGCCTCGTCCTCCACAGCGCCCGACTCGATCGTCTCCACGAGCGCGCGGATGGCGGCCAGCGGTGTGCGCAGTTCGTGCGATACGTTGCCCAGGAAGTCCCGCCGCACCTGGTCCGTGCGCTGCACCTCCGTGAGGTCGTTCAGTACCAGCAACACGGCCCATTCGCCGCCCCCACTGATGGGCACCGCTACCGCCCGCAAGGGGGTACGCGCCCGCCCGTAGGTGATCACGCTGCTCTCCGCCGTCCCCGCGACGAGGGCCCGCCGCACGAGAGCGTCCAATTCGTAGTCTCGGGCGCTTTCGATGAACGGCCGGCCCAGCGCCGCCTCCCGAGTCATTTCCAGAAGCCGCACTGCCGAACCGTTCATGAACCGCACAGTGTTGTCCGGGGCGATGGCGAGCATCGCATCCGCCGCCGCTTCGAGCGCCGCCTCCAGGCGCGCGTGTTCGGCTGACATCGAATCGAACAGTGCCTCGACGTGCCCGGCCATGCGGTTGTAGCTGCGCTCCAGCGATGGCGCGCCGCCGCGGGCGGCTGCGCGCTGCCCCAGTTGCCCTGCAGCCGCCCCCTCGGCTGCGGCGCTCACCGAACGCACGCTCTGCGCCGGCCGCAACAGGGCCGCCGCCCCGGCCATCGCGCCCGCGGCAACTGCGGCGGCCACCGCGAGCGCTCCCGCCGCCCGACCGTCGCCGGCCACCGCCCAGCCGAGTGCGAGGCCTATCGATGCCGCTGCCGCGCCCACCACCGCGCCCCGCAGCAGGAGCCGCATCATTCGCCCTTAGCCATCGAAGAGGTAGCCGCTCCCGCGCACCGTCTTGAGCCGTACGGGGTTCGCAGCGTCCGGTTCGATCTTCTGGCGCAGCCAGCGGACGTGCACGTCCACCGTCCGTTCGCCGCCGCTGAAGTCGAAGCCCCAAACTTCATCGAGTATTTGCTCCCGCGAAAACACCTGCCCGGGGTGTTGCAGGAAGAATACCAGCAGTTCGAACTCCTTCGGTTTGAGCCGCAGGGGCACCCCCTTGCGGTACGCCTCACGACGCTTAACGTCGATGCGGAGGTTGCCCACGGACAGGTCTACGGCCATGCCCATGGCGGCAGGCTTCGCATCCCGCCCCGTCCGCCGCAGCAGCGCGCGCACGCGCGCCAGCAGTTCCCGCATCCCGAACGGCTTCGCGAGGTAGTCGTCCGCTCCGATATCGAGCCCCGCTACGCGGTCCGATTCCCCGCCCAGCGCCGTCAGCATGATGATCGGCACGTCCATATCGCGCCTCAGCAGCCGGCAGACCTGGATCCCGTCGATGCCGGGCAACATCACATCGAGCACGATCAGGTCCGGCCGCTTGTCTCTCGCCAGCGCCAGGCCGTCATCGCCGCGGGCGGCGGTCAGTACCACGTACCCTTCCCGCCGCAAGTTGTGCGCCAGGGTGAACAGCAGCGTCTCTTCATCCTCGACCACTAGGACCGTCGCCGCGCTCGCCATCCCGCGCATCTTCGCACGCCGTGTTAACGCGAAGTGAACACACGCTCGCGTACCGTCGGTGGCGGCGACCGCTCTCGCCCGCCCGGAGCACCCGCATGGCCGAACCCCTGCCCGAGCCCACGACCCGGCGCCTCGCGGGGTACGCCGTCCTCGCCGCGGCCGTCATCTTCGCCGCCTTTGTTGCCCTCTACTTCGTGGTCTTCTCAGGCGATGACGATGACATGAGCCTTGTCGCGCCCCCCACGGGCGGCCCCCCCAGCAGCGTCACGCCACCCGCCAACACCGGCGTCCTCGATCCTGAACGGCCCGAAGTCGGCCAGCCCGCCCCCAACTTCGCCCTCCTCGATGTGCGCGATGGGGCGACCCTTCGCACGCTCGCGTCCTTCCGCGGTACTCCCGTCGTCGTCAACTGGTTCGCCAGCTGGTGCGGCCCCTGCAAGGCGGAGATGCCCGAGTTTCAGCGAGCGCAGGACAAGCTCGGCAACAACGTCGTCTTCCTCGGCGTCAACTACGACGAGGATCGCTCGCGCGCCCTATCTTTCCTCCAGCGCGTCGGGTCCACCTACCCTGCCGTCCTCGATAGCGGCCACGCCGTCGCCGACCACTACCGTGTCGGGCGTGGCCTTCCCGTCACCTTTTTCATCGATGCCGATGGCATCCTGCGCTCTTTCAAAACCGGCCGACTCACCAAAAAAGAACTGGAAACCTTCCTCGCCACGATCGGCCTCGACTACGAGGCTCCGTGATCATCAATCGGCAATCGTGAATCTACCACTCGTCCTCCGGCACACCGCCTGGCGCCATCCGCTCGGTGCCGCTCCAGCGCGTCCGCCGGAAGTGCTCCCCGTACGCGAACCCGTAGCGCTTGCCAATCGCAGCCGCCGTGCCGCGCACCCGGCGCTCGATGAACTCCCGGTAGTCGTGCGGGTCCAGCGATGTCACCTCGGGCACGTCGTACGGCGCGGCCGCGATCGCCATCTGCGCATCCGCCAGCGTCAGCACCATCTGGCTAT
Organism: Tepidiformaceae bacterium; assembly: GCA_051003295.1. Taxonomy (GTDB): domain Bacteria; phylum Chloroflexota; class Dehalococcoidia; order Tepidiformales; family Tepidiformaceae. Next base: position 23,648 of record JBPCLM010000036.1, read on the forward strand.
CGAAGCACCAGAGCGCCCGCACCTTCTTCTCAATCGGGCTGCCGCCTATGTCCACGGCCCGGTTCGTGTCGATGGGGCTCTTCGCGAAGTAGTACACCTGCGGCACCAGCCACGGCTTCAGCCCCGCCGCCAGCTGTTCCGGGTAGTACAGGGGGAAGTGCGAAAAGCTCGCCGCCTCCATGGCCGCCCAGGAAACGGCGCGGTGGTCCTGGTGCCCTTCGTACGGCGCCCAGGGGTCAAAGGTGAACACGATCTCTGGCCGCAGCCGCCGGATGTACGCCATGAATTGCCCTCGCAACAGGTTCAAGGGCACGTCCGCAAGCTCCCCATCCGGGTAATCGAGGCACTCGACGCCCGCCAGCCCCAGCACGTCCCCTGCCGCCCGCGCCTCCTTCAGCCGCAGCCCTACCATCTGCTCGGCGCTCAGTTCGAACGTACCCTTGCTGTTGTCGGTGGCGATCACCAGATGGGCCTCCGCCCCGCGCTCGCACAACTTCGCGATCGTCCCGCCCGCGAAGAACTCCATATCGTCGCCGTGCGCCGTCAACACCAGCACCGTGGTCATCGAGCAACCTCCTCCAGGGCACGCAGCGCGGCCTTCACCAGTAGCCCGTCCGCCTCGGGCGCGAAGGGCGTGACGCCCGCCTCGTAGCCACCCTCGTCGTACGCCTCCGCCCGGCAGAAGTACCCCGGGTAGCCGTTCGCGTACGAAACCACCAGCAGGTTCTCCATCCCGCTCGCTCGCCGGATTTCTTCCTGCGTCTCGACGAACACCTCGCCCGGCAGCCCCACGAGGTAGAGGCCGTCGCCCAGCCGGAACGCCTGCACCTCCTCCTGCCGCGTCGCGCCGCGCCCCGCGATGCGGCCCAGGGCAACGCGTTCGTTGCGCGCCCGCGTCAGCCGCGCCATCGCCGTGCGGCGGCTCTCCGTATCCCCCGCATCCGCCACTTTCGCCTGCAACCGCTCCGCCAGCGCCGCCAACTCGCCATCACTGGGCCCGGCCCGGTACGGGGCCTCGAAGCGCACGCTTGCCGCTCGCATGTCACCCTTCACGACCACGCCGGCGCTGACCGGCTTCTCCGTCAGCTCGTCCCAGCGGATGTTGTGCGCCTGGTGGTTCACCCCCAGCGGCCGCAGTTCCTGCGAAAGCGCCGCCGCCTTCGCCCCCACGATCGACCCGAGCCGGTGCACATCGCTGAACTCCTGCCGTATCCAGGCGGGATTGATGTTTCCGCAGCAGCCGTTGAAGTACAGCGCCCGCGCGCCGTCGCCGACTACCTGCTCGATAACGCGGCACGCCTCCCCCGGGTAGTCCGCGCTGATCTCCAGGTTGTCGCGCTCCATCGTCGTCGGGTGGCAGCTATACCTGGCCAGCGTCGCGATGTTCGTCCCCGCGGGCGTGTCCGCGGCGAGCACGTCCAGGCGGCCGTCGATGGGCCAGTCGGGGTGCCTCCGGTTCTGCGCGATGCTCGTGAGCGTTGTCTGTCCGTACTTCAGCACGGCCTCCGCTGCCGTGCGCTCGGCCACCCGCACGGCGCCAGCCACCTGGCGGGCGACCGTCTCCATCAGCACCGGCTCGCCCGCCCCGCGGACACCCGCCGGCCCGGCGTGCGTGTGCGTCGCCGCGATCAAAATGTGGCTCCCCGGCAGCCCCGGCCGCTCTGCGATGAGCGCTCGTGCCCGCTCCACGAGCCCGCGTCCCACCCCCACGAGGTCGCACACGACCAGCGCCAGCCGCGTATCCCCCTCTTCCAGGTACAGGCAGCGGGCGAAGAGCGGGTCGTGTACGCCCAGCGACACGTCCGTCCGCCCGCCGTAACCATCCAGCGGCGTGCCCACCGCCGGAGTGATATCGATCGCCGAAACGCCAACCCGTGTCATCGCCGCCGCAGTCTACCCCGGCGCGCATCCCCTTGACTTCCTCCTTCGACGGCCCCACGCTTTCGCCAGCACAACTGAATAGCGTCCAGGGTCCTCCGCTTTGGCGGAGGAAACACGGGGGAAGCCGGTGCGATTCCGGCGCTGTCCCGCAACTGTAAGGCCCTCGCGGCTGAGCCAGGTCACCCGCCCTCGGATGCACTCCACACCGAAATCCTTCGCGTGAAAGGGGTCGGCTTCATGGCAGTACGCCACACCTGACCCGCCGCAGAGGCGGGTTTTCCGTTTTCCCGGCACCACCGTGCGCTGCACGGCTTCCACGTTCGCCCCGGCCATTTCCTTGAGAGGGATCCCATGCACCGTTTGCTCATCCTGTTCGCGGCGCTCGCGCTCGCCATCCCCCTCGCCGCTTCTGCCGCTCTCCCCGATCGCCCTGCAGCCCTGCGCGGCGTCGACTTCATCCGCACCACCCAGCAGCCCGGCGGCGGCTTCGGCAGCCCCGGCCAGTCCATGGATGCCATCTACGCCATCCGCTCCGCCGGCATCGACCCCAACACCGTCATCAGGGAGGGCGAGAGCCCGGCAGACTACCTCCTTGCCAACGCCGCCGCGGCAACTTCCCCGGCGGCCGCCGCCAAGGCCGCACTCGGCGCGAAGGCGCTCGGGCTCGACCCCCAGTCCGTCGGTGGGTCGAACCTCATCGCACGAATCTCCGCCGGCCTGAGCGGCGCCACTGGCCGCTACGCTGATGACGACTTCAGCAACGCGATCGCCATCCTTGGCCTGGCATGCACCGGCAATTCCGTCCCCGCGAGCGCCGTGCTCGCGCTTCGCACGTCCCAGATCAGCGACGGTGGCTGGGGCTTTGGTGGCGCCAGCGACCCCGATACGACCGCCATCGCCCTACAGGCGCTCCTGGCGACGGGCGTACCCGCCAGCGATGCCGACGCCGTGGCGGCCGTCGCTTACCTGCGCGCAACCCAGTCTGCGGACGCCGGTTGGGGCTTCGACCCGCAGGAATCGAACGTGAACTCCACGGCCTACGTGCTCCAAGCCCTGATCGCTGCCTCCCAGGACCCCGAATCCGCCGCCTACACGAAGGCCGGCGCCACTCCCGTCTCCTTCCTTCTCTCGCAGCAGCAGGCGGACGGCTCGTTCCGCGGCTTCGATGCCGCCTTCGCGACCAACCAGACCGTGCCCGCACTCGCCGGCCGCACGTTCTGCAACGCGCCCCAAACACTCATCGTAGCCGTAGCCACGCCCACCCCCACACCGAGCGCGTCACCATCACCGGCGGCCACCACCACAACCGTCCCTGCCCCACCCTCGACCGGCTCCGGCCAGGCCCCGGACGCCCCGATGCTCACGGCACTTCTCGCTGCGGGCGTCGTCGTGGCCACAGCGCTCGGGGCAGCCACCATCCTCGCCGGCCGCCGCCAGCAATGAACGGCCATGCCCAGCTAGCGCGGCTGCACTGGCCGCCTTCTCTCCTGGCGCCTGGCTGGTGCCGGGCGCGACTCAGCACTCAGCACCCAGCATTCAGGACTCGCTGATGCACACCCTCGCCTGGGTCGCATGGGTACTCTTCGTGATGGCCTTCGCACTCACGACGACGAACCCGTTCTACCTGGGCGTGCTCCTGCTCTGCGTCTTGCTGGTTGCTGCCGTTGCCCCCCGCACCGCCACGGCCGTCGCCGGCTTTCGCACGCTGCTGCTGTTCGGGCTCAGCCTCTTCGCCGTCTCCATGCTCGTGGCCGTCATCAACGGCAACTATGGCAACCACATCCTTTTCACCATCCCCGGGCCCGACCTCGCTGCGTGGCTCGGCGGGCTTCGCCTGGGCGGCCCCGTGTCTGGCGAAGGGCTCGTGGCCGCCGCCATCCGCGGCGAAGCCATCCTCGCGATCCTTCTCGCGTTCGCCGTCTTCAACGGCGCCGTCAGCCCTCATCGCGTCCTGCGCACTGCTCCCGGCGCGCTCTTCCACGCCGGCCTCGTCCTCACCATCGGCCTCACGCTGCTGCCATCGTCCATCGAAGACATCCGCCGCATCCGTGAAGTTCAGGCCCTTCGCGGCGCGCCCGCGGGACTGCGAAACCTGCCCGCGCTCGTCGTGCCCGCCGTCATCGGCGGCCTCGAACGCTCTATGCGCCTCGCCGAGGCAATGGAAGCACGCGGCTATGCCTCCGCTGCTCCGGCCGCGCCGCTTGCTCGCCTCGCAGGCGCCGCTTCTGTGCCATTCTTCCTTGCCGCCGCATGGGGCTGGTATTACCGCGAAAGCGACCGCGCCCCGGTCACGTTCCTGGCGCTGCTCGGCGTCGCCGGCCTCGCCACCTGGGCATGGGATGCCTCCCGCCGCTCGCGCGTCACGCGCTACCGGCCTGAGCCCCTCGCTCTCATCGACCGCGGGGCTATCGCGGCCTCCCTCGCGCTCACGTTCGTGGCGGTAGCGCTCCGGGCGGGCGGCTGGGGCGATGGAGGCTACAACCCGTTCGCGGGCCTGCCCTGGCCCCAATTCTCCGCCGCCGGGAGCGCGCTGGCCCTTGCCACCGCCTGGCCGGCGGCCCGCCTCGTGTTCGTGCGCGCCTCGCCCGCCCTTGCCGAAGGCCCACCACCCGTCGCCAGCGCGGCGCAGGTGCGGACGTGATAGCGCGGCTCGAACACATCGCTTACACCTACCCCGGCGCCGCTGCGCCTGCCTTGCGCGATGTCTCCCTGGAAGTCCTCGATGGGGAGTTCGCCCTTCTCGCCGGCCCGTCCGCAGGCGGCAAGTCCACGCTCCTTCGCGTCTTCAACGGCCTCGTGCCCCAGTTCCACGGCGGGCACTACTCCGGCTCCGCCACCGTCGCCGGCATCGATCCCGCGCGTACACCCGCCCGCCGCGTCGCCACCATCGCCGGCATGGTCTTCCAGGAGCCCGAAGCCCAGGCCGTCGCCGAAACGGTCGAGGATGAAGTCGCCTTTGGCATGGAGCAGCATGGCCTCGCCCGCGCGGAGATGCACCGCCGCCTCGATAACCTCCTCCCGACGCTCGGCATCGACGACCTCCGTCGCCGCCGCCTCAACACCCTCTCCGGGGGCGAACGCCAGCGCGTGGCCATCGCCGCCGTGCTCGCGCTCGAACCTCGCCTGCTCCTCCTCGATGAGCCGACCTCCCAGCTCGACCCGGAAGGCGCTGAGGCTGTGCTCGCGGCGCTCCACCACCTCCACCGCGAACGCGGGTTGACTGTCCTCCTGGCGGAGCACCGCCTCGAGCGACTCCTACCCGTCGTCTCCAGCGTCATCGAAGTGGAGGATGGGCGTGTCCGCTGCCTTACCCCCCAGGCCGCCGCCGCCACCCTCCGCGCTGTGCCACCGCTCTGCGAGCTTGCCCGGCGTGCCGGCATCGATCCTGTCCCCCTCACCCTCGCCGCCGCTGCCGCCGCCCTCGCCCCGTTGGAACTCCGAGCGGCGCAAGCGGAAACGGCCACCCCCCCTCTCCCGCGAAGTCGGGAGAGGGGGTCGGGGGGTGAGGGCCTTGCCATCGACTGCCTCACCGTCACCTTCGGCGAACTGGTCGCCCTCCACGATGTCTCCCTCACCCTCGTGCCCGGGGAAATCGTCGCCCTCAGCGGCCCGAACGGCAGCGGCAAAACGACCCTCCTGCGCGCCATCGCCGGTCTCGTCCAGCCAGCGGCCGGCTGCGTGCGCCTCGATGGCCGGCCTGCCCCAGGATCTGTCCAGCAGCGCACCGCCTTCGCCGCCATGGTCCCCCAGGACCCGGCCCTCGCGCTCTACCACGACACCGTCCACGACGAAGTCCTGGAGACGCTTCGCCGCCGGCGCCGGGGTCCCGCTCCGCAGGTCGTCCTCGATTCATGGCAGCTTGGAGCGCTCAGCGTCCGCGACCCGCGGGACCTGAGTGTGGGCCAGCAGCAACGTGTCGCGATCGCCGCCATGCTCGCGCACGAACCACCCGTCTGGCTCCTCGATGAACCCACGCGCGGCGTCGATGCCGCGGGTAAGGCATGGCTCGCCGGCCGCCTTCGCGCCCACGCCGCAGCCGGCGGTGCTGCTATCGTCTCCACGCACGATGTCGAGTCCGCCGCCCGCTTTGCCACGCGCGCCGTCGGCCTCGAGAGCGGCGCCATCGCATTCGACCTCCCAGCGCGGCGCGCCTTCGCCGCCGATGGCCCCCTCCCGACGCAGATCGCGCGCCTGGTCCCCGGCGCTCTCACCCCCGATGAGGTGGCCCTATGATGCCGCGGCTGGTTCGTGTGCCGGCGTTGATGGCGGCGTGCGTCTTCGCTCTCGCGGTCATCGGCTTCGCCAGCGCCGATGGCGAAGCAGGCCTCGTCATCCAGCACGGCGATGGCACCACCGATGCGTTCTGCATCGCCTTCAGCGGCGACAGCATCTCCGGTGACGAGCTCCTGCGCCGCGCGAACGTCCCCGTGGTGCAGTTCAGCGGGCTTGTGTGCGCCATCGGTCCCCGCGAGGGCTGTTTCCAGCCCAGTTCCTTCGAAAGCTGTGCCTGCCAGTGCAAGGGCAACGACTGCACGTACTGGGCGTTCTTCACCCAGCGCTACGGCGCCAGCTGGCGCTACTCCGCCATCGGCTACCAGGGCCAGGAATCGAAAGACGGAGACTTGCAGGGCTGGAAGTGGGGCCAAGGCGGCCCAAACAGCGCGCCTGCCCCCCAGCCCATCACATTCGAGCAGATCTGCGGCCACGCCCCACGCGGCGGCGCCGCCCTCCCCACCCCCACCACCGCGCCAACAGCCACTCTGGCCGCCGCCGCCCCCACCGCTCCCTCGGCCTCCGCGCTCACCCCGTCGGCTGCCGCCACCGAGAGCTTCACCGCCGCGCCTCCCACTCCGCCCCTCACCGGCACCCCGCTCATCACCATCCGCACTCCTGCGTCCACACCGGGCGTCCCCGCACTCGGCGGCCCACCAAAGGACGACGGCGGCGCGCGAGCATCCGGCCTGCTGGCGTTCGTGGCGATCGCGGCCGCGCTTGCCGCCGCTGTCGCTACGGCCGTCGTCTGGAGGAGGCGCCATGGCGCTTGACCGCCCGGCCACCGCTTTCCGCCCCCTGCCACTCCCCGGCCTGGGCGCGCTCACCTTCGCCGCCCTCAACCTCCTCGGCATTGCCGCCTACCTCCACCCCTTCCTCTTCGCGAGCGCAGGCGGCAGCGATGGCGACTGGTTCGCGCACAACGCCGATGGCCCGCTCGTTTTCGCCGCCATCGCGGCGCTTTCGATGCTGCTCATCGTCGCCGAGCTCACGAGCGGCGGGCTCAACAGCAAATCGCTAGCCGTCCTCGGCGTGCTCTCCGCGCTAGCGGCCGTCCTGCGCACCGTCACGTTGCCCGCGGGCGCGAACCTGTACTTCTTCCTGGTGATCCTGGGGGGCTACACGTTCGGCCCCCGCCTGGGCTTCCTGCTTGGCGCGCTCTCGTTCTTCCTGAGCGCCATCGTTACGGGAGGGGTGGGCCCGTGGCTCCCCTTCCAGATGTTCGCCAGCGCCTGGATCGGCCTCTCTGCCGGGCTCCTTCGCCTCCTGCTCGACCGCGCCCGCGCGCCGTTCCGCGCGCAGGTGGCCGCCGTCATCGTGCTCGGCGCCTGCTGGGGCCTCCTCTACGGCGCCATCACCAACCTCTGGTTCTGGCCCTTCTGGTCCGGCGGCGAGGACATCACTTATCAGCCGGGGATTGGCCCCGCGGAGGCCCTGCGCCGCTACTGGAACTTCTACCTGCTCACGAGCTTCGGCTGGGACATCGCCAGCACCGCCTGCAACACGATCGTCCTCAGCATCCTCGGCGCACCCCTCCTGCGCGCGCTGCTGCGCTTCCAGCAGCGCTTCACGTGGCGCACCGGCCCCCTACCGCCAGTCCCGAACGTCAGCCCGTGAACAGCCCGCCGTCGGGGAAGATGATCTCGCCCGTGAAGAAGCTGCTTTCATCGCTGGCAAGGAAGAGGGCCGTGTTCGCGATATCCAGCGGCTGGCCCAGCCGCCCCAGCGGTGTGTTGTTGATGATGCTGCGGGTGCGGTCCTCGTCGCTGCGCAGGCTCGCGGTCATCGGAGTTTCGATGAATCCCGGCCCGATCGCATTCACTCTCACCTGGTAGCGCGCCACCTCGAGCGCCAGCACCTTCGTGAGCATCCACACTCCAGCCTTGGAGACGCAGTAGTCCGCAGCCCCCACGAGCGGGATCTTCGCCGCGCCCGAGGCGATGTTGATGATCGAACCCGGCCGCCCGCTCGCCACCATCCGCCGCGCCACCGCCCGGTCCGTCAGCATGACGCCCGTCAGGTTCACATCGATGACCTTCTCCCAGTACTCCGTCGGCTTGTTCAGCAACAGCGAGGCATCGCGATCACCGCGCACTTCGCCCGCCGCCTCGCCGCTCACGTAGAGCGCGTGCGAAATCCCGGCCGCCGCCACGAGCGCATCGATCTTGCCGAAGCGCGCCAGCGCCGCTTCCGCGAGCGCCTCGCAGTCCGCCTCCTTGCTTGTGTCGGTGCGCACGAACACCGCCTCCCGCCCCAACGCCTTCACCGCGGCCACGGTCTCGGCGCCGCGCGTTTCGTCCAGGTCCGCCACCACGATATCCGCCCCTTCTTCTGCGAACCGCAGGGCGCAGGCCCGCCCGATACCGCTCGCGCCGCCTGTGATGATCCCTACCCGGTCCTCCAGCCGTCCCGCCATCGTTTCGTCCTCCTTGTGCACTGAGCGCCGATTCTATCCTCTCCGTGCCCGCTCCACTCAGGACTCAGCACTCAGGACTCAGGACTCGTACTCAGGACTCGAAAATCCACCGTTCCGTATCCCGCTCCCCACGAAAGCACTTCCTCTGGCCGAAAAAAGAGCGCGATCTCCCGCGCGGCGCTCTCTGCGCTGTCGCTTGCGTGGACGAGGTTGCGGCCCTTCTCCAGTCCCAGGTCCGCGCGGATGCTCCCGGGGGTCGCCGCTTCGTCCACCGGGTCCGTCGTCCCCGCCGTCTGCCGCACCGCCCTGATGGCGTCTGTCCCTTCGAACACGACCGCGATCACGGGCGCGCTTGAGATGAACTCGACCAAGCCCGCGTAGAACAGCTTGCCTACGTGCTCGGCATAGTGCCGTTCCGCCAGCGGGCGGTCGATCTGCAGCAACTTGAGGGCCGCGATCCGCAACCCCCGCCGTTCGAGCCTGCCCAGGATTTCGCCCGCCAGGCCGCGCTGCATCGCGTCTGGTTTGACCAGTACAAGCGTTCGTTCTCGCATCGCTATCCCTTCCTCCCAGCACGGCGGGGCGCGGACGCCGGGCGCCCCGTCGTCCGCGCGGATGCGGGTTCGGATCGCTGGGTGACGGCCGCCGTCCGCCGTGGAGTCGTGATGTTCGGTTCGCGAAGGTAGATCGCATCGACTGCCGCCGTCCCGTCAAGCGGGCGCGCCAGTGCGAGCGCGAGCGCGGCCCGGCAGCGCGCTTCCGGGCCCACTTCCCGCCCCCCGAGCGCACCCGCCCCCTCGCCCGCCGTGGCCACGCCCTCAAGCTCGCCCGCCGTCACCGTGCGCAGAGGACCAGCAGGACGCCCGCCGTCATAGTCCTGCGCCCCGAATTCTCCGCGCCCCCCGGGATGGACCGCCGTTACGCGGCCCGCCACGATCGACGCCACCGCTTCCAGCGCACCCACGCCCTCCACCGGGATCCCGAGCGCGAGGGCCAGCCCCTGCGCCGTCGCGATCCCCACGCGCAGACCGGCGTAGCTGCCGGGCCCGCGCACGACCACCACCCGTTCCAGACGCTCGAGCCGGCCGCCAATCAGTTCGTCGATGGCCGCCAGCAGCAGCCGCGAATGGTCCTGCTCGGCCGCACGTTCCAGCGAAACCGTCGTGCCGCCCGCTTCGCAGAGCGCCAGCGCAAACCGTGACGATGCCGTATCGATGCAAAGGGTGGTTTTCACGCCGCCCCGAGCTGCCGCACCAGTTCATCGCCTCGCGGCCCCCGCGGCAGGAAACGCAACCGCCGTTGCCGGTCCACATCGCCGTAGCGCAGTTCGATGACGAGCCCATCGCCGGGCAGCAGTTCCGCCCCTCGCTCCGGCCATTCGATGACCAGCACCCCCCGCTCGGCGTAGTCCCACAGGCCCAGGTCGTCGAGTTCTTCGACGTCCTCTATGCGGTACAGGTCCACGTGGAAGAGGCGCTCGCGTCCATCGTATTCATTCATCAGCACGAAGGAAGGGCTGTTCACGGTGCCTTCGCACTCCAGCCCGCGCCCTATTCCCTGCGTGAGGCACGTCTTCCCCGTCCCGAGGTCGCCGCTCAGCAACACCACGTCGCCCCGCTGCAGCACCCGGCCCAGCCGCTCGCCGAGGCCGCGCGTTTCTTCTTCGCCAGCCGAAGAAAGCTCCAGTTCGTGCTGGTCCGCCATGACGGCAGTATAGGTAGCCACCCCGTTACGCCATACGTGCGTGCTACCCTTCCCCCTCCATGCGCATCGCGCTCCTTTCGGATATCCATTCCAACCTCACCGCGCTTGACGCCGTCCTCAAGGACGCCGCGGGGCGCGATGTCGCGGCCTTCTGGCATACAGGCGATGTCGTCGGCTACGGGCCTGACCCCGACGCCGTCATCGCTCGCCTGCGGGAGCTGCCGGCCAGCGGCGTGATGGGCAACCACGACGCTGCCGCCGTGGGCCTCATCTCCATCGAGGAGTTCAACCCGCTCGCCGCCATCGCCAACGAATGGACCGCGCGGGTGCTCGCCGCCCCGGGCCGCGACTACCTCCTGGCGCTCCCTCGAACCCGCCAGGATGGGGTATTCACCCTCCTGCACGGCTCACTGCGGGACCCCCTCTGGGAATACCTGAGTACCCGCGAAGCCTTCGACGCCCACTTCGCCCTGCAGAAGACCCCCGTCAGCGTCTGCGGGCACACCCATATCCCGATGCTCGTCCAGCGCGAAGACGACGCCCGCCTCCACGTGACCATCGGCGAAGATGCCCTCGTGGTCTCCTTCGCGGGCCGCGCCCTCGCCTGCATCAACCCCGGTGGCCTCGGCCAGCCCCGCGACGGAGACCCGCGCGCCTCCTACGCGATCGTCGATACGGGCGCTAGCACCGTCGCCTTCCACCGCGTGGCCTACGATATCGCCGCTGTCCAGGCGCGCATGCGCGCGGGGGGCCTCCCCGAACCCCTCGCCGCGCGCCTCGCCGCCGGCCGCTGACCAGCCATACCCCCATCCTGCCCGACCCGCTAACCTGTGCCAACCGCAGCGCCAGGGAGGATCCCGTGCCCGAACACCTGAACATCGTCATCGGCTTCAAAGTCGATGACGAGGTGGTCCGCGAAATCGAAGCCGTTGACCCGCGCATTCGCGTAGCCATGCACCCCGTCCTTTCCGCCGCCTCCCGCTATGTCGGCAGCGGCCCCGGCGATGACGCCGAGCGCGACGCCGCGATCGCCGCGCTCCAGCACTGCGAGGTGATCTTCGGACCAGGCCAGCTCACGCCCGCCGTCTTCGATGCCGCCCCCTCCCTCAAGTGGTTCCAGGTCATCACCGCTGGCGTGGACCGCCTGGCCAGCCAGGGCATCCTCGAGCGCGGCTTCCTGGTAAGCACCGTGAGCGGGCTCGCCGCCCCCGGTATCGCCGAATGGTGCCTCGGATCCATGGTCATGCTTGTCAAAGGCATGCACACCTCCGTCCGCGATCAGGCCGCACACAACTGGAGCTTCCGTTTCACGGGCGAACTGACCGGCAAGACCGTGGGCATCACCGGGATGGGCTCCATCGGCCGCGAAACCGCCCGCCGCGCGCGCGCCTTCGGCATGCGTGTCATCGCCACCCGCCGCACCGCCCCTCCCGGCTCCACCGACGCTGACTGCGACGAGCTCTTCCCCCACTCCGACCTCGACCGCCTCCTCGCGGAGTCCGATTTCCTCGTCCTCTGCGTGCCCTACACGGCCGAGACGCACCATATGATCGGCGCCGCCCAACTCGCCCGCATGAAGCCCACCGCCAGCCTCCTGAACGTCGCGCGCGGCGCGGTTGTCGATCAGGAGGCGCTCATCGCCGCGCTGCGCGATGGCACGATCGCCGCCGCCGCGCTCGATGTTACAGACCCCGAGCCGCTGCCCCCGGAGAGCCCTCTCTGGGATATGCCCAATGTCATCATCACGCCGCACATCTCCGGCGCCGTGGAGCGTTATGGGCATCGCGCCGCCGACTTCTTCATCGCGAACCTGCGCCGCTACCTCGCCGGCGAACCCCTCGAGCACCTCGTCAAGCCCGGCCTCGGCTACTGAACGACGCCTCCGCCAACGGCCAACGCCAACGGCGATTTGACCGCAAGCGATCCGCTTCGTAACTTATTGCACAATCGAATGGCCTGTCCGACTCGCAGGCTTGCACAGTGAGGGGTTCCCACACACATGGTAAAAACCGCTATCGAAGACGGCAAAGTGCCGGTGTCCGCCGGGCTTGGCCAGCGCATCCGTGCCGCCCGCCGCGATGCCAGCATGAGCCAGGGCCAGTTGGCCGGCTCGCTCAACACCACCCAGAGCGCCATCAGTCTCTACGAAGCCGGCCAGCGCTCCGTCGGCATCGATATGCTCCTCAACGTCGCGCGCATCCTCAACCGGCCCCTGCATTACTTCCTCGGCGCCGATGAGCAGATGCTTTACGTGCGCGATAGCGAAATCGCCGCCCTCATTTCCGAACTCGAAGCCCACCCCGAAGACCTGCCCGAACTGATCGCCTACTGGCAGTTCCTGCGCTGGCGCCGTCTCTCCGCCAACTCGAACGGCCGCCCCTGAATCGATTCCGAGACGAGAGCGGTTCGTCAATCGTCAATCGCGAATCGTGAATCGTGAATCGTGAATCGCTGAACCCCATGCGCCGCCTCTGCGATGACACCGACGCCCGCCGCATCCTCAACCCCGGCCCCGTAGCCATCGTCACCACCTCATGGCGCGGCATGAGCAACGCCGCGCCCGTCGCGTGGACGGCGCCGCTCTCCATGGCGCCGCCGCTCGTGGGCTGCGTCATCCACCCCCACCGCCACACCGCAGACATGATCCGCTTCAGCGAAGAGTTCGCCCTCAACATCCCCGGCCCCGAATTGCTCAAGCAGACCCACTTCCTCGGCACCCAGTCCGGCCTCAACGCCAGCAAGCTCGAAGCCGCCGGCCTGGAACTGTTCGCCGCGCAGCGAATCGAGGCCCCACTCATCGAAGGCTGCCTCGCCTGGATCGAATGCGGCCTCCAGGATGTCGTCGCCCTGGGCGACCACATCCTCTTCGTCGGCCGCGTGGTGCGCGTGCAGGCCCTCGATGAGGCCTACGCTCAGGTCTGGAAGCTCCAAGAGCGCCGCTACAGCCCCCTCACCTACATTGGTGGCACGTCCTACGCCGTCGTCGGCTCCCCTCTTGAAGCGACCATCGAAGTCGATATGCAGGGAGGCCTCGTCATCGAAAGCGCCGAAGAACGCGAACGCCGCGAAGAAGAGGAAGCCCGTGACCGCGAGCTCCGCGCCGCCGAAGGGGATGAGGGTTTCGAGGCGATGACCGAGCGGTAGCTGCGCAATCGCGTCGCGCAGTGCTGAGGGCTACCGCGGCGTGGGGACCGCCTCCTGGGCTGCGGGCGTGCCGTGGCCGCGCGCTGCGCCGTTCGCGGGCGTCTGCTGAGCTTCAACGCATGTCACCTGCGGGTCATAGGCGACGCGCACTTCGGTCTCGGGGGCCATAGGGGCGTTTGCCGGGAGGCCCGGGTTGAGCCACTGAAGCTCTTCGATGGTCGAGTGAGAGCCCCGTGCGAAGTCGGCGAGCCTCCTCGTCCCGGCGTTGAAGACCTCCGGGCAGCCATTGGGATATCTGCCGTCGACCACCTCGGCGTCAGGCGAGTCGCCGCCGGGTGGGAGCGCAAGGAACACGCCCACGGAAGCGGCAGCGAGCGCCAGGCCGACTCCACCGAGACCGAGGACGGCGGCCGCTCTCGAGCCCGAGAGACCGAGGCCGAACAGCCATCCTCGCTGGCGGCGACCGGCCAGGCCGGCGCGGTCGCCGCCCGTCTCGAGCTTCGAATGGATCTCCTTGAGGTGGTAGCGGACGGCGTTCCTGGTGATGCCAAGCTCGGCGGCGATCTGATCGTTCGTGAGGCCGCGGCCGGCACGAGCGACCACCTCGCGTTCGCGCGGCGTGAGGTGGTCGCCCTCGTTTTGCGTGGTCGTCATGGGTCACTCCTGGGAGTTGCTGGTCGCATGGTCGAGGAGATGCGGCGGGAAGTCCCTACCCCCAACAGGGGACTCAGTACTACTGCTCGATTGGGACGTTAGAGCCGCTGGCCATGCCCGGCGCGCTACGGCTGCCAGGGAGAAACCCACACCCTCTCCGGTATTCTTTCTTCCAGCCCGGCATTGCCGACACCCAGCCATCCACCGCCTTCGACGACGTCGTTGTTTAAGGCCAGCCCGGTTCTCGCACCCAACACCGTTACCCCATCCGCGCGCTGAGCGATCAAGCCGACACCGTCTTCCAGCCCGGGTTCCGTAGCGGCCAGTACGAGGACAAGCAGGCCCGAGCAGTCGAGCGGGGAATCCTCGGTCGCCCTCGGGCACCCGATCCCGGCGACCTCGCGTGGGCTCGATAGCCAGGACTCCAGGTCCGAACGAAGCGCCGCCTCGTCGACGAACGAGAACTTCTTCACGCCCGTGGTAAATCCCTGCTGGCTCTTGCCTGCCTTGTCCTTCGAACACTGGGGCTCCGTTGCAATGATCCACCTGTCGGCGGCCGGGCACGTAATCGTTATCGGCGCCAACCGCAACTGGTCGATCGAGCCGCGCTCGATCTGCGAGTTCAGTTGCAGGGCCAGGTCGCAGGCAGCCGGGTCCACTCCCGCAGGGCAGCGCCCCATTGCGGGCGGGATCGGCGTGGGCGTGGCGGGGCGGCTCGCAAAGTCGGTGGCCTTTACGTCGGGCGACCCGGCGGGCGTCGCATCAGCGCTCACTGGAACCGCCGGGACCTCTTCGCAGGCACTCGCCAGGAGCACCAAGGCGCCCACGACCAGGGCAGCAGCCCGCCTCGCATCCATATTGATCAAACGCAACCTCGCGGCAGAAAGTTCCACGCCTGTCAGGGCCGCCGCGCTGTTCGCTACCGACAACCGTCGGGCACCACAAGCGGCAATCGTGAATCGTGAGATCGCTAGCGCGATTCCAGCGGCACGTACGAGCGGTTTGCCGCCCCTTCGTAGAGCGCGTTCGGACGCACCAGGCGGTTGTCCGCGTACTGTTCCAGCAGGTGGGCTGTCCATCCTGTTATGCGCGCGAGCGCGAAAATCGGCGTGTACAGGTCGCTCGGGATTCCAAGCATCTTGTAGACCGACGCGCTGAAGAAGTCGACGTTCGGGTACAGCGGCCGTCCTTCGAGCTTCTTCGCCAGGTAGTCGCGCATCTTTAGGGACATGTCGAAGTACTTGCGCTCCGGCGAGTTGTTCGCCAGTTCCGCGCCTAGCTTCTCGAGGATCTTCGCGCGTGGGTCGGTGGTCTTGTAGATGCGGTGGCCGATGCCCATCAAGCGCTCCCCTCGCGCTGTCATCGCGTCGATGTACGTGGGGATGTTCGCCTCATCGCCAATTTCTTCGATGAGCTTGTAGACCGCCTCGTTCGCCCCCCCGTGCAGCGGGCCCTTGAGCGTGCCGATAGCCGACGCGATGGCGGAGTACATGTCGCTCAGGGTGGAGGCCGTGACGATCGAGGCGAACGTGGAAGCGTTCATTTCGTGTTCGGCGTGCAGGATCATGGCCACATCGAAAATGCGGCTTTCCTGAGCGTTTGGTGCGCGCCCAAGCAGCATGTAGAGGAAATTGGCCGCGTGCCCCAGGTCGGTGCGCGGCGGTACCGGTTCCTGTCCCGTGCGCAGCCGGTGGTAGGCCGCGACGATGGTGGGCATGCGTGCCGTGAGCGCCGCTGCCGTCCTTTTGAGCTGATCGTGGCTCAGGTCGCTGGAGCGCGGGTCGAGCGCGCCCAGCGCAGTCACGCAGATCTCGAGCGCGCGCATTGGGCGCACGATTCCCACCAATTCGCGCAGCAGGCGGCTGTTCAGGTCGCTGAGGTGGCGCTCGGCCGCGAGGGTGTGCTTCAGCTCGTCCAGTTCGGCCCGCGAAGGCAGCCGTAGATTCCAGAGCAGGAAGGCGACCTCTTCGAAGGTCGAGTGCTCTGCCAGGTCGTAGATGTCGTAGCCGGCGTAGACGAGCTCGCCCTTCTGCCCATCTATCTGGCAGAGCTTGGTCGCGGTGACGTAGACGCCTTCCAGGCCCCGTGCAATTTCGGCCACATTCCACTCCTCACGCGCGCCCGGTACCGCGCGCTTCACTTTGTATACAGCCGCGCGATTGTACCAGACCCTCGGGCCCGCTGGCCCGCCACGGTCATCCCCGGAGTCTCGCCTTGCGCTCAATCGTCAATCGACAATCGTCGATCGACAATCTCCTACACCCGCTCCGCCACCAGCGTCCCCATCTTGCGCGTATCGACCACGGATGCGCCGGCGCTGGCGATGTCCGGCGTGCGGTAGCCGTCCGCGATGACGCCATCGACGGCCGCTTCGAGCGCCGCCGCTTCTGCCTCCAGCCCCAGCGAGAGACGCAGCATCATGGCCGTGCTCAGGATCATGGCGAGCGGGTTCGCCTTGCCCTGGCCGGCGATGTCCGGCGCACTGCCGTGAATCGGTTCGTAGAGGCCGATGCCCGTGCCATCCCGACGCCGTTTCCCCAGGCTCGCCGATGGCATCATGCCCATGGACCCCGCCAGCATCGCGGCTTCGTCCGTGAGGATGTCTCCGAACAGGTTCTCCGTCACGATCACATCGAAGCTCGCCGGCCGCCGCAAGAGATACATCGCGCACGCATCCACGAGGATGTGCTCGAGCTCGACGTCCGGGTACTGCTTGCCCGTTTCGACCGCTATTTCGCGCCACATGCGGCTCGTATCGAGGATGTTGGCCTTGTCGACGCTCGTCACCTTCTTGCGGCGCTGGCGCGCCAGTTGGAAGGCCACGTGCAGGATGCGGGTCACCTCGCGCTCGCTGTAGCGCAACGTATCCACCGCCTCGCGGCCGCGGCTGGTGGTCCAGCGCTTCTGCGGGCGTCCGAAGTAGATCCCGCCTGTCAACTCGCGGATGACGACCATGTCCGTACCGCGCAGCACCTCCGGCTTGAGCGTGCTGTCGTCGAGCATCAGCGGGTTCACGCGCACCGGGCGCAGGTTGGCGAAGAGGCCCAGCCCCTTGCGCATCCCGAGGATGGCCTGCTCCGGGCGCACCTTTGCTTTCGGGTCATCCCACTGCGGCCCACCAACGGCGCCGAAGAGCACGGCCGCCGAGCCCCGCGCCTTCGCGAGCGTCTCATCGCGCAGGGCGGTCCCGAAGGCATCGATGGCGGCGCCGCCGAGCTTCTCTTCTTCGAACACGAACTCGTGCCCGAAGCGCCGCTCGATGCGGCCCAGTACCCTGGTCGCCTCCTCCATCACTTCCGGGCCGATGCCGTCACCGGGTGTGAGGAGGATGCGGAACGTAGCCATCCGCGCAGCCTACGGAGCGGTCACCGAACGGGAAAGCGGTACTTGCCGGGCTCGCGCGTCCGGGCCACCATCGGCGGGCCACCTCTTGGCCAGGAGATTGTCATGACCGCTGAAGCACGGCTCGCCGACCTTGGGCTCGAACTACCCGGCGTCTCTGCGCCCGCCGCCAACTACGTGGGCGCCGTGCGCACGGGGCACCTCGTCTTCGTCTCCGGGCACGGCCCGCGCACCGCGGACGGCGAGAACATCACCGGCAAGCTCGGCCGCGACCTCACCACCGACGAGGGCTACGAAGCGGCACGCCGCACCATGCTCGCCTGCCTCGCGTCGCTCAAGCAGGAGATCGGCGACCTCGACCGCGTGCGCCGCATCGTCAAGCTGCTCGGGATGGTGAACTGCACCGAGGACTTCGCCGAGCAGCCGCTCGTCATCAATGGTGGCTCGGACCTGCTCGTGGCGTTGTATGGCGACCGCGGCCGGCACGCGCGTTCGGCTGTCGGCATGCAGATGCTCCCCTTCAACATCGCCGTCGAAATCGAAATGGTGGTGGAGGTGGACTAGCGTCCCTCCATCGCCCGCGCGGCAAGCCGAAGGTACTCCGCGCGGGGAACCTCGATCGCTCCCATGCTCGCGGTGTGCGCGTTCAGCACCTGGACATCGACCAGGCCGATCTCCGCCGCCGCCGCCCACTCCATCATCGCCACCATGGCGACCTTCGATGCATCGGCCACGGCGTGGAACATCGATTCCGCCCCGAACAGCCGCCCCCCGCGCACGCCGTAGAGCCCGCCGGCGAGCGCGCCGTCTGCCGACCAGGCCTCGATGCTGTGCGCCCAACCTGCATCGTGCAATGAGGCGTACCCGGCGACGAGCGCGGGTGTGATCCACGTGTCATCGCGCCGCGCGCAGCCGGCCATCACCTCGGCGAAAGCGGTGTCGATGCTGACGGTGAACCTCCCCTGCCGCACGGTGCGCGCGAGACGCCGGGAGACGCGCAGGCCGCCCGGGAAAATGACCGCGCGCGGGTTCGGGGAGAACCAGAGGCGTTCGCGAGGCGGGTGGGGCCACGGGAAGCATCCCGCGCGGTAGGCCGCGACTACGGTCTCGGGCTGAAAATCGGCCCCCTCGGCGATGAGGTCGCCGGCTGTGCCAGGGATGGCGGGGAACCGGTAACGGCAGGCAGGAAGCGCCCGGGGATGGCGCGCGCTGGCGGCAAGGCGCTCTCCGAAACCGAAGGACAGAGCGGCGGTCGGGTTAGCAGTGCCGGGCGCTTCCACGCGGGCAACATGGCGCGGGGGCCCCCGGCGCGCAACCGCCGCTGCTAAGCGCGGGCGATAGGGAGCGGGCCCGCGGGACCGGCGGCCGCCGGGCCTTCCGGCAGCAGGAAACCGCAATCCGCCGGGTGCTGGTCCAGGTTGTAGTGGAACTTGTACGCCTCGATAGCACCGGGCCGCGGCCTAATTCCCTGCTCTGCCAGCCAGCGGGCCACCGCGGCCACGGCCTCGTCGAATTCATCGACATCGTCCGCGTAGCAGTAGGCGAAGGGGCCACCGGGGAAGAACGTGGTCTTTGCGGGCGCCGGCGGCTGGTAATCGCTGCGGATGGGGACAGCAGTGCGGTAGGCGAAGGCGCCCTCCTCGCTTTCGAGCGCCCAGCCGAGCGCGGCGATATCGATGCGGCCAAGGGCGGGGCGCGCCTGCACGCGCCATTCGTTGAACGAATCCCAGAGCGCTGAGACTTCCGGCGCGAGCGCGGGCGCAGCCGGGGGCGCTGGCAGTGACGTTTCGAAGTACGCGAGCCGCATTTCCGGCAGGCGCGCCACGCGGACAAGGCGCTCGAAACTCATGCCCCGCCGCCCAAGTGGAAGGGACTGCGGGACGCCGGGGCGTTCGCCGCGCTTGTAGTCATCGACGCTCGCGATTCTATTGGTCGCGGTCGCCCCGCGTCCCCAGCGTGCTACCTGGTCTCGATGTGCTGTTTCACCGTGGCGACGAGCTCGGGCGTCGCTTCCATGCCGTGCGCGTTCTTCGCGTGCTCGGCGACCAGCTTCATTAGTTGGTCTTCGTTTTCGGCTTTGATGACGTGGGTGCAGCCCGCTGCCGGGTTGACCTTGCCGCAATCGACGATCATGGACATGGACAGTCCTCCCGTGGTGATGGCCCGGCAGCCGTGCCGCCGGGACGGTCAAGACTAACGCGCGCACCGCGCGTGTCAACTCCGCCGCGCGCGCTACTCCGCCGCAGAGGCCGCGGCGCCGGGAATTTCGGCATCGGCTTAGGACTCGTCGCCGCCAATGGCAGCGATGGCATCGAGCAGCGCCTCCAGTTCCGCCGCGCGCACATCCTGCCGGAGTTCGAGGGAACGAAAGTACAGCCCGCCGATGGCGAGCACGCTCGCCGCGATGACGACGGGAACTCCGAAGTTCACCGCCGTCCCCGCATAGACCGTGAAATCAACCCCTTGCTCGAAGGGGAATCCGTACCCGATCTCCTTCACGAGGATCGTGACGACGACTCCCCCTCCGATGCCCACCACCGCCGCGAGCACGAGGAGCACGTTCCCTGCCGCCCGCGCGAAATAACGGAGCCGGTCCTCCTCGTAAGTCCGGTCGCGCTCCTCCTCGTAAGCCAGGTTGCTGTCGTCATCGCCAGTCCGCCCGTCCTCCTCGTCCGTTGTCACGCCGCTGCCTCAGGCCTCACTCGACCAGTGGCCCGCGTCACCGCGGCGCATGCGCCATTCGAGCACGAACGGGTTGTGCTTCGTTTCGAAGCCGACGGTGGTCTCGTCCATATGCCCTGGGAGCACGGCGGTGTCCTCCGGGAGCGTGAGGAGGCGCCCGCAGATGCTCTCCATTTCCTGTTCGAAGCTGCCCCCGGGGAGGTCCGTGCGGCCGATGGAGCCGCGAAAGAGCGTGTCGCCGCTGAAGAGCATGCCGGGCGTGTAGTAGCTGACGCTGCCCGCCGTGTGGCCCGGCGTGGTGATCGCCCGCAATTGCAACCCCTCCACCTCCACGATGTCGCCATCGCTCACGAACATGTCCGGGTCGGGCGGGCCCTGGGCGATATCGATCCCGAAGCGCGCGGCTGCGCCCTTCCACCCGTTGCGCAGCAAATCCAGGTCGGCTTCGTGCAGGAGGAACTTCGCGCCGGTGGCCGAATGCACTCCGTGCACGCCAAGGATGTGGTCGACATGCGCGTGCGAATTGGCGATGAGCTTGATGGTGACGCCCATATCGCGCGCCAGCGCGAGCACCTCTTCTGGCTGGTCCCCCGGGTCGATGCAGATCGCTTCCCCGGTGCGCCGGTTGCCCACCACCCAGCAGTTTTCCTGGAACACGCCCACCACGATGCCGCGCACCATCAGTTCGTTCGCAACTTCCATGGCGCAAGCATAGGTGATTAGCATCCCGTTTGGCCGTTGCCGGCCCGGGACGTAGAAAGGCCCCTGTGGATTGGACCGAGGCCGCGCTCCTGTTCGCTCTCGTTGGCTTTGCGGCCACCGTCCAGCCGGTTGCAGGCTTCGGCTTCGCGCTGCTCGTCGCACCCCCGCTTGCGCTCCTCATCGGCCCCAAGGAGGCAGTCGTGGTTTCGAACGCGCTCTCGGTGGCGCTGAACGCGGCCCTGCTCACGCGTCAGCACGGTGGAGTCGAATGGCGGCTCGGCGCTGTGCTCTTCGCGGGGGCGCTTGCAGGCATGCCGCTCGGCCTGGCGATCCTCATCGTCGCCGATCCAGATGTGCTGCAGGTCGCTATCGCCCTTTCCGTCATCATCTTCACGCTGCTGCTCATCCGTGGCCTGCGGCTGCACTCTCTGGGGCGCCCCGGCGATTTCGGCGCAGGGGTGGTCAGCGGAATCCTGAATACGAGCACGAGCATGTCCGGCCCGCCTGTGGTGCTCTACCTCCAGGGCAGCGGGATGGCCCCGCCCCGCTTCCGCGCCACGCTCACGGCCTTTTTTCTCGTCAATGGCGTCGCCGGCGTGGTGCTGCTCGCGGCCGCCGGGCGCGTGACCGGTGATGCCGCCGGGCAGACGCTCGTGGGTCTTCCCGCCGTCCTGCTCGGTTTCGCCGGTGGCAGCGCGCTCGCCGGTCGCGTGCCCCTCGTCTTCTTCCGCCCGATCGTCTTCGGCCTGCTGTTTCTGGCGGCCGCCATTGCGCTGGCGGCTGCACTCGCGTGACCGCGCTGACTCACTGAGGGCTCCCTATCCACGTGGGCGGGGACTCGTGGCGGCGGCTTGACGAGAGGCGATCCGATTTATCCCTGGCTCGCCGCCCGTCGCGAACCCCGCCGGCCACCCTCCAGCGCCTGCTCGCTCACTTGCAGCCACGCGTCTTCGCTCATTTCCGCCTGGCGCACCCGGCTCACATTCGCATAGATCTGCGTGGTGTTCGCCGAACTGTGCCCGAGCAGGTCCTGCACGATGCGCAGGTCCGCCCCTCCATCGAGCATGTGCGTCGCGAACGAATGGCGCAGGAGGTGGGGGTGGACATCCCCGGCGATGCCCGCGACCATCGCGTGGCGCTTGATCAGCGACTGCACCGAGCGTCCTGTGAGCCGTCCCCCGAAGCGGTTCAGGAAGAGCGCCGGCTCGATGCCCGTGGCCAACGCCGGCCGCCCCTCCCGCTGGTACGTCACCAGCGCGTGCGCAGCCGGCTCCCCGAAGAGAACCAGCCGCTCCTTCGCGCCTTTCCCCCTCACCACGATCGTCCCTTCTTCCAGGTTCAGGCTGGCGCCGTTGAGCGCGACGAGTTCCGAGACGCGCAGCCCGGCCCCGTAGAGCAACTCCAGCAGGGCGCGGTCGCGTAGCC
>JBPCLM010000037.1:0-3632 GCA_051003295.1 Tepidiformaceae bacterium
GAGGCCTTTGCACCTGGCAGAGATTCGAACGTGGGGTCGCGCTGCGTGACAGGAGCGCCCGCGGAAGTACCCAGCCGGGGTTTGCCGGTGGCCGGCGCCGGTCGCGTGGTGACGGTGGCGGCCGGCCCCGCAGTGGCAGCCGGACTGGCAGTGGAGGCCGGGGCGGTCGTGGCCATCGGGGTGGCGGTCTCTGGGGGCGCGGTCGCTACCGGCGCGGTCGCTACGGGCGCTGGCCCGTCATCTCCGGATGAACAGGCGAACAAGGACGCGCAAAGCAGCGCGGCGGCCGGGAGCAGAAACAAGGCGCGCATCCCCGGCAGTTTACGTGGCGCCCCGGGAAAGCCCGCGGATCGAAGCCAGCGGGCTGCCCTCAATGCTCCTCGCGCAGCGCGGCTACCGTCAGCGCGAGCCCGTCATCCAGCGACACCTGGGCATCCCAACCGAGCGCCTCCCGCGCCCGTGCAGTCGTCAGCCAGAAGTTGCGCACATCGCCGGGGCGCGGTGGGCCGAAGCGTGGCGCCGTCTTATCGATGGCGGCCCGCTGCAGCGAGGCGTGGATTTCGTTCACCGATGTCCCGCGACCTGTACCGATGTTGATCGCCTGTCTGCTCCCCCGGTCGAGCGCGAGCACGTTCGCTCGCGCGATATCGCCGACGTAGAGGTAGTCCTTGCGCTGTTCGCCGTCCCCATCGATCGTGCAGGGCTCGTGCGCGAGCATCAGCTTCGTGAAGATGGCGCAGACGCCCGCCTCACCATCCGGGTCCTGACGCGGCCCAAAGGCGTTCCCGTAGCGCAGGATCGTGTAATCCAGGGCGCTGCTGCGCCCGGCCACTTCGACGTACATCTCGCCCCCGAACTTGCTTGCGCCATACGGCGACATGGGCGCGATCGGGTGGCTCTCGGCTACCGGCAGTTCGCCCGGCTCACCGTAAATGGTCCCGCCAGAAGAGGCATAGATGAGCTTGCGCACCCCGTGCTTCACGCATAGGGCGGCGACCCGCGCCGTGCCCCCCACGTTCACTTCCAGGTCGTGCACGGGGTCGATGGTGCTCAGCTTCACGCTCGCCTGGGCGGCGTGGTGGTTCACCACCTCGGGGCGAAAGGCCGCGAAGACGCCCTCCAACTCGGCCGCGTGTATATCCACTTCGTGCAGCTTGGCCGCGGGCGGCACATGCGCCCGGCGGCCAGTCGACAGGTTATCGATGACGGCCACTTCGTGCCCCTCAGCAAGGAAGGCCTCCACCACGTGCGAGCCAATAAAACCGGCGCCCCCGGTCACCAGGATCCTCATCTCAGCCTCCTGTGCCAAGAGGAGGGACACGCCTCTCCGTTGCCGCAAGCGGACGGCGCGGCCCCTGCCCTAGGGGTGAACATGACGATGAAGGCGAAGGCCTACTGGTAGCGTTCGGCGATCACCACATCGCGTTGGAGGTACTCCCCAGCGCCGCTCGAGCTTGTCGCCCGAAACGCGCCGCCGCACGTGATCAGCGTGATCCACTCGGCGTTCGAGGCTTTGGTGGTCGGCCAAATGAGTTCGCCCATGGGGATATCGGTCACGCTGTAGCGTTGTTTGCGGATCACCCTGTACTTGTATTCGAGCCCGTTCTCCATCACGACGACGACCTCATCGCCCGCGTTCATGCTGGCGAGCAGGTAGAAGGGCCCTTTGATGTTCGGGAAATAGTCGACATGGGCCGAGAAGACGGCGTTGCCGGTGAACCCTGGCTTGTCATAGATGTTGTACCAGCCCGTGTTGTGCGGGTTCTTCGGGATGTCAAGCTGGTTGTTCGGCAGAAGCCCAATCGCCTCGATAGGGGAATCGACACCGAACCGCGGGAGGCGCATCGCCGCCACAGCGCCATCGAACGGCCTCGGCGTAGGCGTGGCGGCGGGTTCGTTCGTCGCGGTCGCCGTCGCTGCCGTCGTAGGCGGAGCGGGCGTGGCGGTGATGGCGACGAAGTCGTCGGCGGGCCGGTTGTTATCGCCGTCGCCGCTCGAGCAGGCGAAGCCGAGCAACGAGAACAGCAACCCCGCCGCGAACGTGCCGAGCGCGAATATGCGAAGCAGCTTCACTGTTGACGTACCACCCGCGCGAGCATGTCCTGCCAGTGTATACGACACCTGTTGCCCACAGATTAAGCCCCGCATGACAGCTCTTAACCGCCGGCGCGGCGGCGGCGTCTCAATTGCAACGCCGTCATGGCGCCCCGCAAGCCTCACGGCGACGTCCCTCGCGCCCCCGCCGGCTGTTCGCCTGTTCGCGGCCGGCGGCATACCTTGATGTCCCCGCTCGGGAGGGTGGCAGCAAGTGGAAATCGGCAACACGCTCCGCGCGGCCCGCACGCGCCTCGGGCTGACCATCGACGAGGTTGCCCAGGAGACGCGCATTCCCGCGCGCTTCGTGGAAGCGCTCGAAGATGACGCCTTCCATGAACTGCCCGCGCCTGTCTACGTGCGCGGGTTCCTGCGCTCCTACGCCAGTTTCCTCAGGGTCGATTCGGCGCCGCTGTTGGCGGCACTGGCCGAGGCGAGCGGCGCACCCCTGGGCGGCCTCGATAACTTTGTGGCAGGTGTCCCCGGCGCTACCCGTCCGCAGCCACGCGACCCCTTCACTTCCCCAACTCTAACGCCGCACCCTGCGAACGCCGCCCCGTCGCCGCCGTGGCCTGACGACGGCGACGGCGAATACGGATCCCGCCGGGAATCATCTGGATACCGCGTACGTCGCGTGCCCGGCCTCCTCGTGGAGCGCCAGCCCGCGGATGATGGCCACGGCCTCCGCACCATCGCTATCTCCGCCGCCGCTGTCGTGGGCGTAATCGTCCTCGCTCTGGTAGCAGTGCTTCTGACGGCCGGCGGCGACGATAATTCCGTCGCTGACGCGCTCCCTGGGGAGACCGCGAGCCCCGGCCCGCGCACCGTCGTGCCCGTCGGTTCCGCCACGCCGCGCGCGGGCGCAAGTGCCTCTGCTGCCGCCGCCAGCCTCACGGCGACGGCGACAGCCGCCGCAGCCACGACGCCTGCTGCCTCGCCAACCGCCGCAGCGGAGGCTACTCCCACGGAGGCGGTGTCCACGGCGACCCCGCCAGCAACCGCTGCGCCGGCCGCCACGCCCACGCAGCCGCCCACGCAGCCGCCCAACCCAACGCCGGCGCCAACGACGCAGATACATCCCCAGCGATTCGACGAGTGCACTCCCGGGGCCAGCGCAGGGGTCTACGACTGCGGGCAGCCGCCGCTCAGAATCATCTGTGCGCCCGACGGCTGGTTCGTTGATGTTGTTCCCTACTTCGCGAAGCCCGCGGAATGGGCGGAATTCGCCGTCGATCGGTCTGGTCAGGCACCCTCCGCCTGTCCGCGGTAGCACACCCCGCAGCATCCCACGGCCTCCCCCCTTTTCTTGGCACCCCGCCGCTTCTTGGCACCACGCCGCCGCGTGCCTCCGTGGCCGCCTGCTGGGGCGCCACCCATCTGTAACCCGGCAGACACCTGCCCACGCCCGTGCCATACCCCCCGCCCCGTCGAGTGAACAGGTGACGCCTGCTGTGGCCCCACCACGGCACCGCCGGCGCGGGGGGAAGCGAACATGGCAGTCTTCGATGGCGCGCGGCCCGCTGTAATCATCCAGGCGG
>JBPCLM010000038.1:0-6855 GCA_051003295.1 Tepidiformaceae bacterium
AGGACCGGATGGGGGTGAAGAGGGGGCGGGCAAGGGTGTTCCTTTTTTCCGACTTCTTCGCGGGCGACGGTGTGTGGCGGTGGTGGGCGGCCGCCCGCCGCCACGACATCATCGCCGTGCGCATCCGCGAGCCGATGGACGAAGCCCTCCCGAACGCGGGCATCGTCACCATCGCCGACTCCGAGACCGGGCGCCTTGTGGAGGTGGATAGCGGCCACGCCGCCACGCGCGAAGCCTACGCGGCGCACGCGCGCAACCTGGACCTCGATAGGCGCCATCTGTTCGGCGAGCTCGGGATCGACGAGATCCGCGTGACGGTGGGCAAGGACTACGTGCCCGCGCTGCTGCAATTCTTCAAGCGCCGGGCGCTCTCGGTGGCGTCGTGAGGATCGTTGCCGGGCTGCTGGCGCTGTTCGGGGCGCTGGCGGCCGTCGCCCCGGCCGCCGCCGACGATCGCGACCGTGTCATCATCGGCAGCGACATCACGCGCCTCGGTGAGCCCGTAGTGCTGATCATCGAAGTGGGCGCTCCGGCCGGCACCACGGTCGAGATCGACCCCGGGGCGCCGACGTGGTCCGGCGTGGAAGTGGTTGCGCTCGAAGACGTGCAATCGCGCCCGGATGGCGATAGCCTGATACACACGTTGCGGCTGACGGTCGCCCCGTTCGTGATCGGCGGCGTAGAGTTCGCACCCGCGGTGAACGTGGTGGCCGAGGCGGAGGCCACGCCGCGCACTCTGCCGTCGTTGCGGCTCACGGTTGTGTCGTCCCTTGCGCCGGATGCGCCCCTGGAGCTTTCGTTGCTGGCCCCGCCCGAGGAGATCGGAGGAGCGCAATCGCCGTGGCTTGTCCCGGCGATCATTGCGGGCGTGGCGGCCGTGAGCATGGTCATGGCAATGCTGCTGTTCGTCGCGGGGCGGCAGCTCGTACGCATCCTGCGGCCCCCGCGGCCGGAGATACCGGCGCCCCTGCGGCTGCCTCCGGACCTTGACGGCGCGGCAGCGTTGCTCAATTCGGACCCCGTGCGGGCTTACCGTGCACTGGCGGCGCTGGTGCGGCGCATCCTCTCATCGCGCTACGGCTTCCCCGCCATGGCGCTGACCACGACCGAGCTGCGGGGCCGCATGGAGGCGGAGGGCGTGGACCGCTGGCAGGCGCGGCTCGTCGGCGGGCTGCTCGAAGAGTGTGATGCGGTGGTCTACGCCGGCTACCGCCCCGCCGAAGAGCGCCGCGTGGCGGACCTGAACATGGCGCGCGAAATCGTGGAGGCGACTGGCTGATGGAATTCGCTGACCCCTACGCCCTCGCTCTGCTGGCGCTCACCCTGCCGGTCGCGGCGGCGCTCTGGTGGCGGCGGCGCGGCGGTTACGTGGTGTCTTCGGGGGCCGCCTTCGCGAACGCCACGCCCGCGTTGCGGCTGCGCCTCGCGCGGCTGTTGCCAGTGCTGCGGCTGGCGGCGATCGCTCTGCTGGCGGTGGCGATCGCCCGCCCGCGCATCGGCGATGCGAACGCCGTGGTGCCCGCCGAAGGTATCGACATCGCGCTCTCGCTCGATATTTCGAGCAGTATGGCCACGTCGCGCTTCGGCCGCGCGGATACCGATCGCCTCACCGCGACGAAGAAGGTGATCCGGGACTTCATCGCCGGACGCGAGAACGACCGCATCGGTTTCGTCGTCTTCCAGGACGATGCGCTCGCGCTCGCGCCGCCGACGCTCGACTACGCCGCCCTCGATACGATCGTCGCGCAAACCCAGACCGGCATCCTGCCCGATGGCACCGGCATCGGCGTGGGGCTCGCGAGCGCGCTCAACATGCTGCGCGATTCGAACGCCGCCAGCCGCGTCGTCATCCTCCTCACGGACGGCGAGCACAACGCCACCTCCATCAGCCCCGAAGAGGCGGCCGACCTCGCGCTTGCGCTGCGCATCCGCGTCTATACGATCGGGGTGATCGGCGAGGGCAGCTTCCTGCGCCAGTCGGGCGTCGATGAGAAGCTGCTGCAGCACATCGCCGACGAGACCGGCGGGCGCTATTTCTCGGCCAGCAACCCGCAAGCGCTCGCCGACGTGTACGACGAGATCGGCAAGCTCGAGACAAGCCGCGTGGGGCGGGAGCACTTCGCAAGCTACACAGAAGTGGCGCCATGGTTCGCGGGCGCGGCGGCGCTGCTTTTGCTCCTTGAACTGGTGCTGCGGGGCACCTGGTTGCGCAGGACGCCCGCATGAGCGAGGTTGAGTTCGGGCGCCCGTTCCTGCTCGGGGGTCTCGCCGTGGCGCCGCTGGCGCTCGCGCTCTGGTGGTGGCGCGTGGCGGTTGGGACACGCCGGGCGCGGGCACTTTCACGGGGACGCGGGCCCCGGCCACCGTACGTGGCGGCCACGCTGCTCGCGCTGGCCGCCCTGGCGGGCGTGGTGGCGGCCGCTCAGCCGCGCTGGGGCACGGAAAAAACGACCGTCCCGCGCGAGGGCGCTGACCTGATCGTGGTCATCGACGTATCGCGCAGCATGGCCGTCACGGACGTTGCCCCGAGCCGTCTGCAAGCGGCCAAGGCGGCCCTGGCGACGACCTTCCAGCAACTTTCGGGCGATCGCGTCGGCGTGGTCATCTTCGGGGGCAGCGCGCGCCTGCGATTCCCCCTGACCACGGACCTCGGGGCGGCGGCGCAGGTGGTGTCCTCGCTCGAAACAGGGACCGTAATCGTTGATGCGGGGAGTAGCGCGACGAGCGGGCTGGACATCGCGCTCGATTCTTTCGAGGAAGGTTCCGACGGCGGCCGCGTGATCCTCCTCATCACCGATGGCGACGACCTGGGCGCCGACCCGGCAGCCACCGCCACTCGCATCCGCGCGGGCCGCGTCGATCTGCTCGTGGCTGGCGCCGGGACGGCTGCGGGAGGGCCCGTGCCCATCTTCGATTCGGCGTCGAAGACCTTCGAAAACAAACTGGACGCGCAGGGCAACCCAATCATCTCCCGGCTGAACGAACCGTTTCTGCGGGCGCTCGCCGCGGCATCTGGAGGGCGCTACATCGGCGCAAGCCTGCCCGCGGTCCCCGGCGCGGTGCAGGGCCGCATCGCTTCGCTCGAGCGGCTGCGACTCCAGGAAGCGAGCACGGAGGTGCCCGTCGAGCGCTATCAGTGGTTCGCGGCCGCCGCGCTCGCGCTACTCTTGCTGGCGACGGTCGTGGAATGGCTACCACGCCTTGGGCGGCGGAGTGCGATCGCGGGTGCGGCGGCGGGCCTGCTCTTGTTCGCCGGGTGCGCGACGCACGCGCACGAACTGAACGACGACGGGCGCGTTGCCCTACAGGCGGGCGACACCGAGCGCGCCATCGACCTGTTCATCGAAGCGCAGGCCGAGCAACCTGATGACGCGCGCATCGCGTTGAACCTGGCGAAGGCCTACGACGCGGCTGGCCGCTACGAGGAGGCAGCCCAGGCCGCGCGCCGGGCGCTACTTTCGCCCGATGACAACATTCGCGCTCGGGCGCACGCGAGCATTGGCCACCACCTCTTCGGCTCGGGTCAGCTGCGCAGCGCTCTTGGCTCGTTCAGGCAAGCGCTCATCCTCGACCCGCGCGATGAAGCCAGCCGCCACGACTACGAAGTGCTGCTGAGGCTGCTGGAGCCGCCGGAGGCGCCGCCCGATGGCGACTCCACCCAACAGCCCGGCGACAGCGAGGATCCGGGAGGCGAGCCCGGCGGGGAAGAGGGCGGGGCCCCGGGCGGAGACGACCAGCAACCGGGTGAATCTACGGCGGGTGGGGGCCGGCCCGCTTCGCCGCAGCAGATCGAGCAGCGCCTGGCGGAGATTGACCGGCAGGTGGAGAGGCTGCTGCGCGAAGCGGGCGAGGACCCTTCGGCGGCCGAGGCGCTGCAGATCCTGAACCTGATCGCCGAACGCAACCGCATGGCCGCGCTACGCGACGCATTCAAGGGGCGTGCCGACCCGCTCGACTATTAAGCGCGCGATCACTGAAGCAACGCGAAGGCCGCTACGAATCGCAGCGGCCTTCGCTCCTGCCCGGCAAGTCCGCTATTTCTTGACGGGAACGCGGACCTGCTTGCCCTGGTGCTGGCCGGGGGGAGGTTTCATCCCGCCGGTCCCCTGGGATCCCTTGCCCGACTGGCCCGGGCGTGGCTTTGCTTGCTTGGCCATGGTGGCACTCCTTTCGCCATGCGCCGGCGCGGTGCGCGCCGGCAACGGACGGTGCGGTTCGGTGGGCTATCGGCCCATCACATCGCGGAGCGCCTCCTCTCTTTGGCCCGCTGGGCCGTGCTGCCATCTATCGTATCGCACTCGGGCGGTGCACCGCAGCGGCGTTGCCTTACACTGCGGCCATGCGCGCTGTGTTCGTGATGATAAAGACGGATCCCGGCCACGGCACAGAGGTGGCGAACCGCATCGCCGAAGTGCAGAGCTTCTCCGAGGCCTACAGTATCACCGGCCAGTATGACCTCCTCGTGAAGCTCTACATCGAGGACGTCGATGCCCTCGGCCGGCTCATCGAACGCGATATCCACTCTGTCCCGCACATCCGCGAGACCTTCACGATC
This sequence comes from Tepidiformaceae bacterium, assembly GCA_051003295.1. Taxonomy (GTDB): domain Bacteria; phylum Chloroflexota; class Dehalococcoidia; order Tepidiformales; family Tepidiformaceae. The sequence continues at coordinate 4,556 of JBPCLM010000038.1, forward strand.
CTCACCTTCGAAGCCTTCGGAGTCGCGTAAGGGCGGCAGGCCTGTGAGGGGCTTGCGCGGTGCTATGCTCCGCTGGCCGGGCTGCCGGCGCCGCGGTGGGGACGATGAACGAAAGCGCACCAGGTCTAACAGAGATGCTGGGCCACTGGGCGCTGGACCTTCCGTGGCTGGCCGCGCTCGGGCTGGCGGCTGCGCTATACGGGCGCGCCTGGGTCCAGGCGCTGCGCCCGGGCGCCGTTCATCCTCGCTGGAAGGCGGCGTGCTTTTTCGCCGGCCTGGCCCTGGTTGGCGTCGCCACCGTCTCGCCCCTGGAGCACTATGGCAACCGCCTCCTGTGGGTCAACTTCACCGGCTTTCTGTTGCTGACCATGCTGGCGGCGCCGCTGCTGCTGCTGGGCTCGCCGCTGACGCTCGCCTTCCGCGCGGCGGGGCCTCGTGGCCGCGCGTGGCTGCGGCGCTTCTATCAGCGCCGGCCTATGCGCTCGCTCACATTCCCGATAACGTCGTGGCTGCTGTTCGCCGTGGTGACGTACCTCTGGCAGTTCAGTGCGTTCACCGACCGCGCGGCGGCCAACGTTTTCCTGCGCGACCTGCAGCAGAGCACCTTGCTGGGCGCCTCGCTCCTGTTCTGGATGCCCGCGCTCTGCGCCGACCCACAGCGCTGGCGCATGGCCTTCCCCCTGCGCGCGCTGTACGTGTTCCTCGAAATGACGCACAAAGGCCTGTTCGGGGGCATGTTCCTGAGCATGAGCGACCCCATCCACCCGCGCTTCGCCGCCAACCTCCCGGCGTGGGGTCCCGAAGCGATGACCGACCAGCGCATGGCGATCCTCGTGCTCTGGATCGGCGGGAACATCATCTTCCTGGTAGCGCTGGTGGGGATAGCCGCCGCCTGGATCCGCTACGAAGGCCGCGCGACCGCGCGCACGGACCGGCGGCTAGCGCTCGCCCGCGCCGCCGCCGTGAGCAAGCGCGCAGCGCTGGACGCCGTGTTCGGCAAGCCGCTCTAGCACTTTGTGAAGAAATTTGGCGCCAGTTCCGAATGGTGCCGGGTCTGTTACTCCCCTCGCCCACCGCAGTGCGAGAGGGGCTGGGGGTGAGGGGCCCGAGGCCGCGGATTGAACGCGTAGTCTCTCAATTTGAGTACTAGACTCGGGACAGGGGCCCGACAAGGCGCGGACGACGACGCCTGAGCCGACGGGGCGCCACTGGAGCACTACTACACCACCACCTGCTCCTTGTATTCGCCGTAGACGCGCCGCCAGAGGTTGCAGATTTCGCCGACGGTCGCGCCCGCCTTTACGGCATCGATGATGAAGGGCATGGTGTTCGTGTTTTCGTCACGGCTGGCCTCTTCGAGCCGTTCGAGGGCGGCTGACCAGGCGCCCGCGTCCCGTTCGGCTTTGGTCCGCTGCAGGCGGGCGAGGTGGCGCTTCTCCCCCTCGGGGTCGAACTTGAGGATCGGGATCTCCGTGGGTTCGCCCTGCAAATGTTCATTCACGCCCACAATGATGCGGTCGCGCGTATCGACTTCGCGTTGGAAGCGCGCGGAGGCTTCAGCGATTTCCTTCTGGAAGAACCCGGTTTCGATGGCCGGGATGACGCCTCCCAGGGCTTCGATTTGCTCGAAGTAGCGGAGGCACTCCTCCTCCATCTCCGAAGTGAGCTTTTCCACGAAGTAGCTGCCGCCCAGCGGGTCAACGGTATTGACCACGCCGCTCTCGTGCAGGATCACCTGTTGAGTGCGCACGGCAAGGCGGGCAGCTTTTTCGCTGGGGAGCGCAATCGCTTCGTCCATGGCGTCGGTGTGCAAGGACTGGGTGCCGCCCATCACGGCGGCCAGGGCCTGGATGGCGACGCGCACGAGATTGACTTCCGGCTGTTGTTCCGTGAGCGAAACACCCGCCGTCTGGGTGTGGAAGCGCATGAGCCACGAACGCGGGTTCTTTGCGCCGAAGTGCTCGCGCATCTGGCGCGCCCAGATGCGGCGGGCGGCGCGGAACTTGGCGACTTCCTCGAAGAAATCGTTGTGGCTGTTGAAGAAGAAGCTGATGCGCGGCGCGAAATCATCGATATCCATGCCGCGCGCGAGCGCCCACTTCACGTATTCGATGCCATCGGCGAGTGTGAAGGCGAGTTCCTGGGCGGCCGTGGAGCCGGCTTCGCGGATGTGATAGCCGCTCACGCTCACCGCGTTCCAGAGGGGCATCTCCTTCGCCGCGAACTCGATCGTGTCGGTGACGAGCCGCATCGAATGTTCCGGCGAGTAGATGTACTCGTTCTGGGCGATGTATTCCTTG
>JBPCLM010000039.1:0-3915 GCA_051003295.1 Tepidiformaceae bacterium
CCGCTGCCCTTGGGCCCGCCGAACTTGTGCGCGGACAGGCTGAGGGCATCGACGCCCAGCGCTTCCACGTCGATTTCGAGCCAGCCGGGAGCCTGCACAGCATCGCTGTGGAGGAGGACGCGGTGCGAACGTTCGCGCGCGTAGTGGCGGATGATGGCGGCGATCTCGGCGATGGGCTGCACCGTGCCCACTTCGTTGTTCGCGAGCATGACGCTGGCGAGGACCGTATCCGGGCGCAGGGCGGCGGCGAATTCGGCCGCGCTCACGCGGCCGTGGGGGTCGCAGCCGAGGTAGGTGACTTCGAAGCCGAGCTCTTCGAGTTGCTGGGCGGCGTGCAGGCCGGCGTGGTGTTCGATGGCGGTGGTGATGACGTGGGCGCCGGCACCCGCGCGGCGCATGGCGTAGGCGATGCCGGCAGTGGCGGCGTTGATGCTTTCCGTGCCCCCGCTGCTGAAGAGCACCTCCGAGGGGCGGGCACCGATGCAGGCGGCGACGCGCCGGCGCGCGCCATCGACCGCTGCCTGGGCTTCGCGGCCAACGGCGTAGAGGCCGCTCGGGTTGCCGAAGCGGCCGTTCAGGTAGGGCAGCATCTCCTGCAGGGCGGCGGGGTGCAGGGGCGTGGTGGCGGCGTGGTCCAGGTACACCATCGTATGGACCAGCGTACGGGAGCGCCCGCGCGGAGGCGAGAGGCGTCCCAAGCGCGAACGCGACGCCCTTATACTCGCTTCCATGCCCGAAGCTTCCCTGCTGACCGATGACGTGCGCGCGCTCATCGGCCGGGCATCGCCGCCGGTGGCTATGGTGATTTCTCGCGCGGCCGTGGCGCAGGCGATAGAGCTGTTCCACGGCATGGATCACGGCAAAGAGCGTCCGCCACTGCCCGGCGAAGGAGAACGGGCGCCGGGCTACGTGCTCGGCGCGCTGGAGCCGGAACCAAACCGCATGGAGCTGCCCGCCCTCATGCCGAATTCGCTGCTCATCGGCAACGAGTGGCAGTTCGAGCGGCCCCTGCGCGTGGGCGAGGAGCTATCGCTGGTGACGCGTATCGCGGACGTAAGCGAACGCTTCGGCGGGCGCTTCGGCTACAGCCTCACGTTCCGGAGCGAGGTGGAGTTCCGCGACGGCGCCGGCCAGGTGGTGGCCAAGAGCGTGCGCACGATGATGCAGTACGACGCACGTGACGCGCGCGATGGCGGCGAGGAACCATGAACCATGCGTCGGACGTCCGCGAAGGGGACGAATTGGGCCCGGTAGAGGTCACGCCGGACCTGGAGACGGGGCGCCGCTACTGCGCGCTCATGGGCGTTTCGATCCCGTTCTTCTACGACGAAGAGGCGGCACGCGCGCAGGGGATGCCGGGCCCGATCGTGCCCGGCCCGTTGAAGCTGGGGCTGATAACGCGCGTGGTCGAAGAGTGGCTGGGGGAGGCGGGATTCGTGCGCCAGGTGCGGGGAGCGCACCGGAGGCCCGACCTGGCGGGGCGGCCGATCACGATCGCGGGCCGTGTCGCGCGCGTCTACGAGGAGGACGGCCATCGCCGCGCGGACCTGGAGGTGGCCGTAGTGAACGAGGGGGGCGAACCATCGGTGCGCGCGTTCGTGGCCGTGGAGTGGCTGTAGCTGTAGCCGTTGGCTGTTAGCCCATCGGCGGCCCGGAGCATTCTGGCGTGGGGGAGGGAAAGGCGATCGTGATGGCGAGCGTGAAAGTACACCTGGATACCGATATAGGCGGCGACATCGACGACCTGTGCGCGCTGGCGTTGCTGCTGGCCTGGCCGGGCGTCGAGATCACGGGGGTCACGACGGAGCTGGAGCATGGCGGCAAGCGCGCGGGGTATGCCCGCTACGCGCTGGAGTTGGCGGGGCGCGGTGACGTGCCCGTGGCAGCGGGGGCTGATGTCGGGCTCGGATGCTTCCGCCAGGGCGAGTACGGGTTCCCGCCGGAAGCACGCTACTGGCCCGAGCCGGTGTCCTCCGCCCCGGGGCCGCTGGAGACGGCGCTCGACCTCCTGGAGGAGAGCATCGAGCGCGCCGCGATCGTGGTGGCGATCGGGCCGTTCACGAACCTCTCGCTGCTCGAGCGGCGCTCGCCGGGGGCGCTCCGCCGAGCGCAACTGTGCCTGATGGGCGGCAGCATCGTACCCGCGCCGCCCGGCTTCCCTGCCTGGGACCACGAGATGGACTTCAACACGCAGTCCGACGCGGCGGCCGCCCTGCACGTGCTCGAGGCGGCGGACCCCGAGCGCATCACCATCGTCCCGCTTGAGGTGACCGCACAGACCGCGCTGCGGCGGGCGCACCTGCCCGCGCTGCGCCGGTCGGGGCCACTGGGGGCACTGCTGGCGGGGCGGGCGGAGGCGTTCGCCGTGGACGAAAACCACGAAGAGCGCTACGGCCGCAGCTGCGCGGGGTTTGCCCGACGACATCATCAACTTCCACCACGACCCGCTTGCTTGCGCGGTCGCGCTGGGCTGGGATGGCGTGAGGGTGGAGGCGCTGCCATTGGCGCTGGCGATGGAGGGCGGCTGGTTCCGCGCGCGCATTGCCGATGGCGGCCGCCGCCTGCGCGTGGTGACAGCCTTGCACGGCGCCAGGTTCAGCGAGATGTGGGTGGACACAGTGACGGGACGGGGGTCATGAGTCGTGAGTCGTGAGTCGTGAGTCGTGAGTCGTGAGCGGGCATGGCACGGCTCGCTGACGCTCGCTGCGCGGCCAACGACAGCGGCCATCCCCGGCGCCGCTCGCCGCTCCCCGCGACGCCCTCACTGGCGTTCGGGCCACGGACGTGTCGGCGGCCGATGCCAACGGCCAACGGCCTATTCGCCCTGCCAGACGGGGTTGTAGCAGGCGACCGCGCGTTCGCTGGAGGCGGCGGGGCGCAGTTCGGGGGGCTCGCCCGCACGGCAGGCACTGAGCACCTTCGGGCAGCGCGGGATGAACGGGCAGTGCTCGGCGGGCGCTTTCATCTCCGGCGGCGTGCCCGGGATGGCGTGCAGCGCCTCGCGCACCGGCACATCGAGCCGCGGGAGCGTCGCCATGAGGGCGTGGCTGTAGGGATGCAGGGGCGAACGCAACAGGTCTTCGACGCCGCCGCGTTCGACGATGCGGCCGGCGTACATCACGGCGACTTCGTCCGCCATCTGGGCGACGACGCCAAAGTCGTGGGTGATGAGCAGGATAGCCGTGCCGCGCGTGCGCCGAAGGTGGTCCAGCTGATAGAGGATCTGGGCCTGGACGGTGACATCGAGGGCGCTTGTGGGCTCGTCGGCGACGATCACATCCGGGTCGAGGGCGGTGGCGATGCCGAACATGACGCGCTGGCACATGCCGCCCGACAGCTGGAAGGGGTAGGACCTGGCGATGCGTTCGGGGTCGGGGAGGCCTGCCTGCACGAGCACGTGGAGGGCGCGCTTGCGGGCCTGTTTGCGGTCGATCGGCAGGTGGCTCGTGAGGATTTCTGCGACCTGGTCGCCGATTGGGATGACGGGATTGAGCCCGGCGACGGGGTCCTGGAAGATCATCGCGATGCGGCGGCCACGGAGGGTGCGGAGGTCGTGTTCCGGGATGATGAGCAGGTCCTGGCCTTCGAACCAGACTTCGCCGGAGAGGATCTCGGCCTGCTGAGGGAGAAGGCGGAGGAGGGCCATGGCTGCGGTCGTCTTGCCCGACCCGGATTCGCCGACGAGGGCGAGCACCTTGCCGGGCTCCAGTTCGAAGGAGACGTGCTCGACGGCGTAGACCGCGGCTTCCTTGCCGCGGTAGCGGATGCTCAGATCGCGGACGCTGACGATGGGTTCGGCCATGAGCTGAAATGCAGACAGGGCCCGGTGCGGCGGCCCCGGCGGTCGTTCTCCGCTCGCCCGGGGAAGGGCGTTAGTCGCTGGGGCGGAACGAAGAGACGAAGCGCCCCTGTATC
>JBPCLM010000040.1:0-51179 GCA_051003295.1 Tepidiformaceae bacterium
TTACCAGCACCCCGGGGGCGTGGCTGCTGCAGGCATACCGGCTGCCGGCGCGGATAAGGGGCGCTCGCGTGCTGGACCTCTGTGCCGGCCCGAGCGACTTCGCGCATCTGCTCGCCACCGGGGGCGCACGGGCGGTGGCGGTGGACTTTCACTACCAGGGCCACGCCCACATCGCGGCGCAGTGGCGGCGATGGCTTGCTCTCGCGGCGGAATCCCGGCTGGGAATGGAGGCGGGCAGCCCCGCGGTGGAAGACCTGTTCGGGGAGATGTGGGAGAAGTTCGGGGGGCAGCTACGAGGCCCCGCCGTATACGTGGCCGCTTCCGCCGACGCGCTGCCCTTCCGGGACGAGTCGTTCCACGTGGTGACCTCTTTCGCGGGACTCTTCGGGACGCTCGATGAGAACGGGGCGCTGTTGGAGACGGCGACGGCCGAGGCACTGCGCGTGCTGCGCCCCGCTGGCGAGCTGCAGGTGATGCCCGCGCTGTGGGCCGCGTGGCTTTCCGAGCGGCAAATCGCGAACCAGCGGGCGGTAATCGGGCGCCTTCGCGGCGACCGCCGGCTGAAGGTCGCGCTGGCGCGCCAAGAAGTACGCGTGGAGGGGCGCACGCAGATAATGGGCCGGCTCACCGTGAAGAAACGCTGAGGTAACGGCGAGCGGGGACGGTGCCCGCGGGGGCTCCCTCTAGTACTTCGTGAAGAAATTCGGCGTCGGTTCCGAAGTGGGCCCGGGTCTGCTACTCCCCTCGCCCACCGCAGTGGGAGAGGGGTGGGGGGTGAGGGCCCGGGGCCGCGGGCTGAACGCGTAGTTTCTCAATTGAGTATTAGCGGCCGCGCAGGCGGGGGTCCAGCTCGTCGCGGACGGCGTCGCCAGCGAGGTTGAAGCCAAGTACGGCGAGCGTGATCGCGCCACCGGCGAACACCGATTCCCACGGATGCAGGTCCACGGAGTTGCGGCCGGAGTTCACCATCTTGCCCCAGGTGGTCTTATCCGCCGGTCCCAGGCCCAGGAACGAGAGGGCGGCTTCCGCCAGGATGTAGATGCCGATGCTGATGGAGAACACCACGAGCACCGGGGCGAGCACGTTGGGCATGATGTGCTGGGCCATGATGCGCTTGTCGGAGGCGCCGTAGGAGCGCGCCGCCTCCACATAGGGCATCTGCGTAATCCCGAGCACGGCCGAGCGCACGATGCGCACACTCGTTGCCCAGCCTAAGAATCCGAGCGCGATCACCGTTATCGTCAGGTTCGGTTGGTCCATGACGGAGACGATGAGGAGGAGCAGCACGAGGCCCGGGAACGCCTGCACCGCATCGACGAAGCGCTGCATGGAAAGGTCCACGATGCCCCCGAAATAGCCGGAGATGATGCCTGCGATGGCGCCCGTCACCACAGCGATCAGCGACGCGCCGATGCCGATGATCACGGCCAGGCGCGCGCCCACGATGATGCGCGCGTAGATATCGCGGCCGAACTGGTCCGTGCCGAACCAGTGCGTGCCGCTGGGGGGTTCGAAACGATTGATGCTGGTGGGCGTGGCGATGCCCGGGTCGGTCGCGATATCGATGGGGTTGGCGGTGGGGTTGAACCTGGGGTTGACGGTCTGGAACTGCTGGTTGTCGTCGTAGCGCTGCAGCAGAGGGGCGAGGATGGAAACGGACATGACGAAGATCACGAGGATGACGCCAAAAGCGCCGATCTTGTTGCGCCGGCCCATGGCCCCGATCGTGTGCATGGTGCGCCCGAAGGAACGCTGCGCCTGGGGAAGGATATCGGGGAGGGCGGCCGCCTGGTCTGAAGTAGTCACGTGCTCAACGCCCTTCCTAGCTGTAGCGGATTCTCGGGTCGAGCCATGCGTACATGATATCGACAACGAGGTTCACATTGACGATGACGAAGGCGATCATGATGATCGTGCCCTGGAATGGCGGGAAGTCGCGCAGGTTCAACCGTTTGAACAGGAAGCGCCCGAGCCCATCGATATCGAACATGTTCTCGAGGATGATCTGGCCGCTGACGATGGCGGAGATGGTCAGGCCCATCACCGTGAGCACGGGAAGCATGGCGTTCTTGAGCGCGTGCACGATCCAGATCTTGCGGTCCCGCAGGCCCTTGGCGCGCGCCGTGCGGATGTAGTCCTGGCGCATGACCTCGAGCATCTGCGAACGCAGCAGGCGCATGATGCCCGCACCCCCGGAGATGCCGCCCGCGAGCACGGGGATGACGTAGAGCTTGAGCGCGCCGCCCGGGTCGCTCCATAAGTGGGGGCTGCCCACGATATCGATCGTCCATAAGTCGAAGCGCAAGACGAGCAGAATGAACAGTATCGCCGTGAAGAACACGGGCATCGCCAGCGCGAGGATGGAGAAGCCGCGCAACAAGTTGTCGATCCAGCTGTTTTGACGGACGGCGCTGATGATCCCAACGGGGATGCTGACCGCGAACGAGACCAGTACGAGCAGCCCGCCAAACTCAAGCGTGGTGGGCAGCCGCTGGCCCATCTCTGCCCAGGTGCTCTTGCGCGTTTCATAGGACTCGCCCAGGTCTCCCCGGGCCAGGTCCGTCATGAAAACGAGATAGCGCCTCCAGAGGGGCTTGTCGAGCCCCAGGAGCTTGCGTGCTTCCTCGACGGCCTTGGAGGAATCGACCAGTTCGAGGTTGCTGGCGACCTGCTTCTCAACGAAGTCGCTGGGAAGCAGGTCGGTGGTGACGAACACGAGGGTGGCGACGATCCAGATCACGAAGAGGTTAAGCAGCAACCTCCGGATGATGTAGTTGGTCACGTCGCCTCCGTCGCGTCCGCGTGCGTTGATTAGATGCTGGCGGAAGGCCGCCCCTGGAACGAAGGGTCCTTCGTGTCAAGGTAGACCAGCTTGCCAGCCAGGTGACCCGCGAAGATGTTGTAGCCGTTGGCAGCCTTGCCGGCCGACGGGTTGACCTTGTAGACGCCGTGGTAGTAGTTCCACGCCGCCCCGCGGGAGATGTAGTTGTAGAGGATGACGTTGCCGAACTGGCCGTTGGCGAGCATGATCTTCTGCAAGTCGCGGACCAGGGTAGCCGCCTTGACCAGGTCCGTTTCCGCGATGGCCGCGTCGGTGAGGCGGTCGACATCGGGGTTGCTGACCTTCTGGAAATTGGTGCTGCCCTTGGTGTTGAAGTTGGCGTGCAGGTCCGCGCGCGGGTCCGGCGAGTTCACCTGCGATGTCCAGGCGAACCAGTTCGGCCACTGCCCGTTCGCAAGGTTCGGGATGATCTCCTCGTTGTAGGAGGTCTTGGTGGACTTGAACTGGCTGACGCCGAGGCCATCGTTCAACATCTTCGGGATCACCTGTGTGGTATCCGGCCAGTTGGCCAGCCACGTGTCCGGGATCTTGATGTCGATGTCGCCGAGGGCGGGGCCGCCGCCGGCTTCCCAGAGCTTGCGCGCGTCGGCAATGGCCTTGGCACGATCGGTGCCGTAGCCCGGTTCCTTGATCAGGTCGTCGGGCTTGAGGGCGAAGCCTTCCTGGAGCCAGGTGACGGGGCCGCTGACCTGCCCGAGGTTCTGGTGGAACGTCGAGATCATGGCACGGCGGTCGAAGACCGTGTTGAGGGCCTGTACCAGCTGGGGCTTGTTCTTGAAGGTGGTGTTTGTGTTCAGGTGGAGGAACACGGTGTTGCCGACGCCCGTCAGCACTTCGTGCATCCTCTCCTTGTTCGCATCGATGATCGACTTCGTGAGGCTGGCATCCGGGGACGAATAGCCGGAGTCGATCTGCTTCTGCTCGAAGGCGGTGCGATAGGCGGCCGGGTCTTCGAAGAGCAGCGGAGCGATCCAGCCATCGAGGTTGGGCTCGTCCTTGCGGAAGTTTGTCGCGTTCTTGACGAAGAGGATGGGCTCGCCGGCGCGCCACTTCTTCAGCGTGTACGAACCGGTCGCGGGCATCGCTTCTTCGGTAAGGGTACGGTGGTCGGCTTCGAACTTCTCCATTGCCTCGCGGTTCGGCACGGTGCTGAAGTAGCCCGCCATGCGCGTGAGGAACGAACCGTTCGGTCCCGCGAGCGTCAGCTTGAGCGTCTTCGCGTCCACATCCTCGATCTTCGTGATCGTCTTGTAGAACGAGCCGAAACGCATGGGCGTATCGGCGCCGTCCTTGGTCTTGCCGGCCGCCTGGCGCTCGAAGTGCCATTTGAGGTCGGCGGTGGTGAAAGCGCGGCCGTTGGTCAGCGGCGAGTTCCACTTCACGTCCTGGCGGATCGTGAAGATGTAGGTCGAAGGGTCGGGTGCTTCGTACTTCTCCGCGAGGTCGCCTTCGAGTTCACCGGTGTCGGGGTTCTTGAAGCGCACGACCTTGTTGAGGACGTAGTTGGAGAGCCACGACGACGGGTCGCCGAAGGCACGGTGAACGTCGACGGAGTCGAACACGTTCGGGATCTGGGCGCGCAGTACACCACCCTTGACGACGGCGCTGGCGGCAGCGGTTGGCGAGCCGCCCGCGGCGGTCGTCGGGCTGGCGCCGCCAGCGGGGCCGGCGGTCGGAGATTTGTCGTCGTCGTCATCGTCATCACCGCAACCGACGAGAGCGAGGCCGGTAGCGCCCACGCCCGCGGCAGCCGCGCCGCCAACGAAGCGGCGACGGGAGAGTCTGCCGGAGTTCAGCCTCCGGATCCAGTAATTGTCTTCCTGGCGCATATGACGTAGTTCCCCCTTGAAGTCAGGGTTTGCGAACCCTGTTCCTTATACGCCGGGCATCGCCGGGCGGATGGGCGGAGTATACGGAGCGGCCGTGATCTGTCAATGGGTCTATACCTTGGCGCCGGGCTATTGCCGCCGGGCTATAGGCCTAGCGCCCGGTCGAGGTGCTGGTCCCAGAACGCAGATGGCGGAGGCCCCTGCACTCCCGGGCGCCGAAACAGCTCCGATCGCTGCAGCAACCAGGGCAGCACTTCGGCGCCCGCGTCCGCCGCCAGCGCGATGGCGAGGCCGTGCGCGGCGGCCTGGCGGCGCGCGCTATCGAACTCGGTCGCCAGGCGCGCCACGGCGGCCGCGTTGGCGGCACTGAGCAGAGACGCTCCTTTTTGCGCGCCGAACAGTTCGATGAGATAGCGCGCCGGGTCGGGGTCGGAAAACGCAGGCCCCCAGCCGAACCAGAACGCCGCGATGCCGCCGCCGTACTGTCCGGCCGCTGCCTTCGCCGCGATCGTCGTGTAGCTTTCCACGGCGGGCCGGAACTGACCCGCGCCGAGGACCTCGTTGAGCATCGCCGTCACCGTGGCGCCCGCGCTGTAGCGCGGGTCGAAGATGCTGGGGATATCGACCGTGACTGCGCCCAGCGCGGGGCCGCCGCCCGCCGCCCAGAGCGCGCGTGTCTGGCGCGCGTCCTCTTCGGGGTCGCTGCCGTAGCCTGGGATGGCCAGCAGTTCGCGCTCGGTTGGCGCGCCCGCGAACGCCGGGGGTAGGTAGCCCGCGGGCGCCGCACGGCCACCGAACAACCGCGATGCGAGCCGCCCGCGGTTGAGTGCCGCACTCAAGGCGAGCCGCAGGTGCGCGTTGTTCCACGGCGGCGCCGCCGTGTTCATCGAACTGATGATGGGGCTGTCTTCGAAGCGCGGGAGTTCGATCGTGCCGGGGGCCATCGCCGCGCGCATGGCGGCGGCGTCGCGGCGGTCGCGCGTCAGCACCTCATCGAGTTCGCCCGCGAGGAAGCGAGCGCTGTCGTTGCTGCCGGGCGCGCTCACCGTGAGGGAATCGAGCAACGGCGGCCGATGCGATCCCCCGAAGGCCCGGAAGGCGAGGGAGTCATCATCGAGGCGCCGCTCGAAAATGAACGGGCCGCTGCCAACCACCGTCTCCGGGTCGCCTTCGGACCAGCGGCCTTCGAAGGCGGTCACCGCTTCGGGCGCCTGCACGAGACTGAAGCGCCCCGCGAGCGCGCCCGCGAAGAACGCGTCCGGTTGCTCCAGTTCGAAGCGCACGGTGAGGCCGCCGGGCGCCGAGACGCGGCGGATGGCGGCGAAGTCCGCCGCCCGCGGCACGAACGGCAGCTGGCGCCCGCGCGCCCCCTCGGCTGCGCGGCGAAAGTGCGCCGCCACGTCGTCGGCGCTGACGGGCCGCCCATGCAGGGGAGCGCGCTCCTGCCAGCGTGCCTTCGCATCCAGGTGCAGCACAAACAGGTCGTGTTCGGGCTGTTCCCAGCGCGCGGCCAGGTCCGGGCCCAGCGTGGCGCCGCTGAAGCTGGTCCAGCGCAGCAGCCGGGAATGCGTGCGCCCGAGGACTTCGACGACCGGCGGCTGCCCCGTGCGCAGCGCATCGAAGGTATCGAAGGAAAGCGACGCGGCGGCGGCGATGCGGAGAGCGCCGCCTCGCGGCCGGGGCGCCGGCGTGGGGCTAGAGGTGTCTTCGGGCGAGGTGGCGGTGGGGCCGGCGCCGCTGGCCGGGTCGTTGCCGCCGCGGCGCGCGAACACGGCCCCGCCGATGGCCGCTATGGCGCGGAAGGCGGCCCCCCCGGCTAACAGCCGGCGGCGCGAGAATGTTGGCCCGGGCACGCGAGGCGACCCGGAGGTCAAACGTTCACCGGCGGGTGGGCGTGGCCGGCCGGCTCCAGGCGGCTGGCGTCGGGGCTCAGGCAGCACTGGATCAACTCGTGCAACTCGGGCGTTTCCGGCTGTAGCGTCACGTGCCCGATCCCGAAACGCTCGCGCAGCAGCACCGTCAGGTCGGTCAGGATGTGCTCGGTGCAGGTCACGTCCGCGACTTCGACGTGCGCGCTCAGCGCGGGAAAGCTGGGCGCTATCGACCAGACGTGCACGTCGTGGAGGTCGATGACGCCGCGTACTTCGCGGCTGGCGGCGACGATGGCGGCCGGTTCGAGCCCACGGGGGGCGGCTTCGAGGAGGATATCGCCCGCCTGGCGAAGGATGTGGATGGCCCGCGGCACGATCGCGACGGCGATGGCGAGCGCGGCCAGCACATCAATGCCGGACCAGGCCCCGAACGCGATCGCCACGGCCGAAGCGATGACCACGACCGACCCGAGGGCGTCGGCCCAGGTTTCCAGCAAGGCGGCGCGCACGTTCAGGTTGCCATGCGCGTGCCCCGCGAGGAGGCGCATGACCGCCAGGTTGACGGCCAGGCCAGCGGCGCCAACGAGGATGACCGGCGTCGTCTGGATGGAGACCGGGTTGCCGAGGCGCGTCACGGATTCGAACACGATATAGGCGGCGATCCCGAACAGGAGCGTGACGTGCACCGGCACAGCGAGCACTTCGAGGCGCGCCCAGCCGTAGGTGCGGCGGGCATCGGCCGGGCGGAGCGCCAGCGTGGCCGCCGCGAAGGCCAGCAGCAGGCCCGCAGAGTCCGTGAGCATGTGCCCGGCATCGGAAACGAGCGCGAGCGAGCCTGCGAGCAGGCCGGTCGTGAACTGGAGAACCATGAAGGCCGCCGTCGCGACCAGGCCCAGGAGGAGGGCGCGCGGCGCGGCGCGGCGGGATGCTGCCAGGGGATGACTCACAGGATTATGGTAGCAAACAAGGTCGTTTGGGGCTGGCCGGGCGCAGCGCTAGAATGGATGCACGCCCGGCCGCATTGCGGCGCGGGCCTGAAGGTGGTTGTCTGGCAAGCGAACTCGTCGGTGTGACAGCGGCCATCGCCGATGTGCTCCTGCCCTCGTTCCGGGGGGAGGGCGGGCCGCTGCGTCTCGGGGTGCCGGAGACGGCCAAGCCCGCCGTGGCGGCGGCCTTCGCGGCGCGTGGCACCGGCCCCACGCTGCTCCTGACGGCCACGCCCGCGCGCTCGCTCGGGCTCAGCGACGAAGTCGCCCTCTTCCTGGAAGACGTGCCGCTGGCGCGCCTGCCGGAACGTGAGCAATTGCCCTACGAAATGGCGCGGCGCGATGACGGCGCAGCGCTCGAACGGGCGCGGGCGCTCGCCATCCTGCGCGGGGCGGAGCGCGGACTGGTGGTGGCATCGTGGGCGGCCATTTCCGAACGCGGCGCCGGGCCGCAGCTGCAGGCGGCGGGCATCGATGTCGCCATTGGCAGCGGCGAAGGGCCAACCAGCCTGACCGCGGCGCTGGAACGCGCGGGCTACGAAGTGGCCCCCGTGGCCGACCGCCAGGCAGCCGCGGCGCGCCGCGGCGGGATCGTGGATGTGTTTCCGGCCGGCGCAGACAGCCCTTTCCGCATCGAGTTCTTCGGGCCCGAAGTCGAAAGCATCCGCCAGGTGGACCTGGGCAGCCAGCGCAGCACGGGGCGCGTGGAGCGGCTGCACCTGCCTCCCGCCGCGACGGGCACGCGCGAAGCGCACGAGGCGGCGCGGGCGCTGCACGACCGTCTCGCCGCGGACGGCGAGGGGGCGGAGACAGTGCTCGAACAGCTCGAACTCGTGGCCGAAGGCAACCGCAGCGAGTACGAAAGTTTCCTCGAACCCCTCCTCTACGAATCAACCGCCCTCGACCACCTTGCTCCCGGAACGGCGGTGCTCTTCGATGACGCGGAAGAGGGCCAACTTGCGCTGGAGCGTCTGCTCGAACACCAGGGACGCGCGCGCCAGGAACAGGAAGAACGAGGCGCCATCCCGCGCGGGCTGCCGCCGCTGAACGCCCCCGCCGATGTGGTCGCCGAGGTCGTGGCTGCCCGCGCCGTCGTCGTCCACCTGCAGCGGTTCGGGACGGAGGAACTGGGCGCGCGCCGGCTCCCGCTGCGCGCCACACCCACCTTCGCCGGCAAGTTGAAGCCGCTGGCGCTGCAGGCAGCCGCGTGGGCACGCGAAGGCAGCGCTGTGGTTGTCGCATCGCAACAGGCGCTGCGCCTGGCCGAACTCATGGAGCAGGAAGGCATCGCCGTGCGGCTCACGCGGCGCGCTGACGAAGCGCCACGTCCCGGTGAAATCGTGCTCGTGCCGCTCGCGCTGGGTGGCGGCTTCATCGTCGAAGGGCGGCTGGTGGTGGTCAGCGACGCCGAGGTCTTCGGGTTCCGCAAGCGGCGCCGCCCAACGCGCGGCCGCGCGGGCCTGCGCAGCGACCTCGTCTCGACCCTGGAGGCAGGCGATTACCTCGTGCACGCCGACCACGGCATCGCCCGTTACGGCGGGCTCGTGCGGCGCACCGTCGATGGCGCCGAACGCGAGTACCTGGAGCTCCTCTACGCCGAGGGCGACAAACTCTACGTGCCCGCGGACCAGCTCGAGTCGGTCAACCGCTATGTAGGCCCCGCGGATCACCCGCCCGCGCTCACGCGGCTGGGGTCGCAGGAGTGGGCGCGCGCCAAGCGGCGGGTCAAGCACGCCGTCGCCGAAATGGCGCACGAATTGCTCGAACTCTATGCCCAGCGCGAGGCCGCCGAAGGGCACGCCTTCGCCCCCGATAGCGCCTGGCAGATGGAGATGGAGGCCGCCTTCCCGTTCGTCGAGACCGCCGATCAGTTGGAGGCCATCGGCGAAGTAAAAGGCGACATGGAACGGCCGCGACCGATGGACCGCCTCATCTGCGGCGATGTGGGCTATGGCAAGACCGAGGTGGCCGTGCGCGCTGCCTTCAAGGCGGTCACCGATGGCCGCCAGGTGGCCGTGCTCGTACCCACCACAGTGCTCGCCGAACAGCACGGCAACACGTTCCGGGAGCGCACGGCGGGCTTCCCCGTGCGTGTGGAGGTGCTTTCGCGCTTCCGCAGCGACCAGCAGCAGCGGGCAATCGTGGCGGATATCGCCAGCGGCGCGGTCGATATCGCCATCGGCACGCACCGGCTGCTACAGCGCGACGTGCAGTTCAAGGAGCTTGGGCTGGTGGTCATCGATGAAGAGCAGCGCTTTGGTGTGGCCCACAAGGAGCGGCTCAAGCGCATGCGCGCCGAAGTCGATGTGCTGACGCTTTCGGCCACGCCCATCCCCCGCACCTTGCAGATGTCGCTGGCCGGCATCCGCGATATGAGCACGGTGATGACACCGCCCGAAGAGCGCCAACCGATCCGCACCTACGTCCTGCAATGGGACGACGAGATCCTGCGTGAGGCCATCGAACGGGAGGTGCAGCGCAACGGGCAGGTGTATTTCGTGCACAACCGCGTGCACAACATCGAACGCATCGTGCACCGGCTGCGCGAAGTGGTGCCGGATTGCTCCATAGCCATCGGCCACGGCCAGATGCCGGAGGATCAGCTGGAGCGCGTGATGACGGAGTTCGCGGCGGGCGAACACGACGTGCTCGTGTGCACGACGATCATCGAAAGCGGGCTCGATATCCCCAACGCGAACACGATCGTCATCAACAACGCCGACCAGCTGGGGCTGGCACAGCTCTACCAGCTGCGCGGGCGCGTGGGCCGCTCCGCCCATCGCGCCTACGCCTACCTCCTCTATGACAAGGACCGCGCCATGAGCGAGCCCGCCCAGAAGCGCCTGGAGGCCGTGTTCGAAGCCAACGAACTCGGCGCCGGCTTTCAGATCGCCCTGCGCGACCTCGAGATCCGCGGCGCGGGCAACGTGCTCGGCGCTGAACAGAGCGGGCACATCGCCGCTGTCGGCTTCGACATGTATTCGAAGCTCGTCGCCGAGGCGGTGTCGGCGATAAAGGCTGCCGTGCGACCGGGCGAAGGCCCCGCGCGGCCGCCGCTTTCGCCCGTCCCACCGGTGGATTTGCCCCTGAGTGCGCACATCCCGGAAAGCTACATCGATGACATCCACGCGCGGCTCGCGCTCTATCAGCGCATGGCGGGCATCGAATCGCCCGAAGGCGTGGCGGAAATGCAGGAGGAGTTGCGCGATCGCTTCGGCAGCGTACCCATCGCTGTGGAGCAGCTACTGTACGTGGCGCTCGTGAAGTCGATGGCGCAGCGCGCCCGGGTGCAGAGCATCAAGACGGCCGAGCACATGTTCCACATCCGCGTGGCGAGCGGTGTCACGCCGGCACAGCGCGCGGCGGTGGAAGCGCTGCGCGAGCCGGGCCTGCTCTTGGGCCCGAACCAGGTGCGCATCGACCGGGTTACCGTGGCCGAACATTGGCAGCAGGTGGTGGTGCGCGTGCTGCGCGCCATGGCGGTGGCCGCGCCGGAGTGACCGCGTGCACACGTGCTATTATACGTGTATACGTGCGGAGGTCCGAAATGCAGAAAAAATTGACGCTCACGCTGGATGAAGCAGTGTACGACGGGCTCCACCGGGTTGTGGGCAGAGGGCGCATTAGTGAGTTCGTGGCAACGCTCGTCCGGCCGTTCGTCCTTGATGCCGAACTCGAAGAGGGCTACCGTCTTGCCGCGCTCGACGACGAGTCTGAGGCGGAGGCACTGGAGTGGGCCAATGCGCTCATCGGAGACGCTCTCGATGAAGAGAGGTGAAGTCTGGTGGGTGGATTTCAGCGGAGGTAGGGCTGGCGAGATCGAAAAGCCCCGCCCTGCGGTTATCGTCAGCAACGACCTGAGCAATCGCCACCTCAATCGGGTGCAGGTCGTGCCCCTGACCCGATCCACGCGGCGTGTGTACAGCGGTGAGACGCTTGTGACCTTCGCGGGACACGACCACAGAGCCCTCGCGAACCAACTGACAACGGCTGACAAAGCGAGAGTTAGCAACAGAGCGGGTGAACTTGCCGCGAGCGACCTCGGCAAGGTCGAGCTAGCCATACGCGTGCAACTCGGACTGCGCTGAACTTCCCAATCCCGTCTCGTACGCCGGATCGAACGATCCATGCAGTCCAGGCGCGCGCGGCAATCAGTCGCTGAGGATCACCAGGTTGAGCTCCCCCAGGCGCACGGGGTCCGCGATCAGGTCGATGGCAACGATCTTCCCGCGCGTGATCGTGAAGCCGAATACGACACGCGGCCGTCCGCCCGGAGCCCACACGGCTCCCACGGCTCCGTTCACGAGCGCTGGTTGAGCGAACCGGGCACGCCCCGAGAAGACGGTGCCCACGGTCGCAGCGCCGCGGGCCTCTGGCGCGAGCCTGGCTCCGCTGATCTGGACGGCCGTCTTGTCGGCGCGAAGCACGACATCGGGGTCCAGCAGCACGAGCAACGCGTCGAAGTGCCCACCACGCGAGGCGGCGAGGAAGGCATCGACGATCTTCCGCTTGCGTGTGAGGTCGGCGCTGGAGCTTGGGGAGGCTCCCTGCACACGGCGGCGGGCGCGGCTCGCGAGCTGTCGTGCCGCGACCGGGGAGCGACCGACGATCGGGGCGATCTCATCGAAGGGCACATCGAACATATCGTGCAGGACGAACGCCAGCCGTTCGGCGGGCGCGAGCGTGTCAAGGACGACGAGTAGCGCGAAACCGACGGAGTCGGCAAGGACCGCTTCATGTTCGGGGTCGACGCCCGCAGAGATCTTCACGATTGGCTCGGGCAGGAGATCGCCCAGCGGTTGCTCGCGGCGTGAAGTGCGCGAACGCAGCATGTTCAGGCAGACGCGCGCTACGACCGTCGTCAGCCAGCCGCCGAGGTTCTCCACGCCGCTGGCGTCGGAGCGGCTGAGGCGCAGCCACGCCTCCTGCACGGCGTCCTCGGCCTCGCTGGTGGAACCGAGCATGCGGTAGGCCACCGCCTGCAGATGGCCCCGGTTCTGCTCGAATCGCTCGGCCAGCCAATCGTGGTTGTTGTCCATCGGTCACATTCCTCCGTCGCAGCGTGTCATCTCTATGACCGGCGAAATTGAGCCGATGTGACAAGGAGACATGATGGAACCACGGATGAGCAACCGCGCGATGATCGTCCCGGGCGCCATGGAGGCGCTGCTGGCCCTCGGTGCGTCCCTGGAAAAGGCCGGCGTGCCGCGAACAACCCTCGAGCTCGTTCACCTGCGGGCGAGCCAGATAAACGGCTGTGGCGTCTGCCTGCATGGCCATTCGATGATCGCGAAGAAGGCCGGCGAAACGGACGAGCGGCTCTTCGCGCTGGCCGGCTGGCGAGACGCCCCCTACTTCAGCGAGGCTGAGCGCGCCGCATTGGCGCTCACCGAGGCGGTCACGCGCCTCAGCGACCGTCCGGACCCGGTTCCGGACGTGATTTGGGACGAAGCGGCGCGCCTGTACGACGAGGCAGCGCTCGGGGCCCTGGTCCTCTCGATTGCCAGCATCAACCTCTTCAACCGGCTAAACGTGGCCACGAGGCAGGTGGCGGGATGCTGGGTGCCTGTCTGAGCGACGCCGGCGGCGCCCTCATCGCTTCAGTGGAGCCAGAGACTGAGCCGCCCGTTTGTACGGCCGAGACCACCGACGCGAGCGGCCAATGCCGTTCGCATATGCGATATATGGTGCATCGACACGTCGAAGGAGGGAGCACCGTGGTTCCAGCGAACACACCTGATGTCGGCGAACAGGCACCCGATTTCGTTCTCCGGGACACCACCGGCACCGAGCGCACGCTCAGCGAGCTCGTCCGCGACCGTCGCCAGGTGGTGATCTTCTACCGCGGCCACTGGTGACCGTTCTGTCTCCGCCAGTTGGCGGATTATCGCGACGCCCTCCCCGATATCGCCGCCCAAGGGGCCGGGGTGATCGGCATCTCGGTGGATGGGCCGGATCGTTCCGAGGCCCTCCGCCGCTCGCTGCGGTTGCCCTTCCCGCTTCTCTGTGACACTTACCGCCGCGTCGTCGAGGCGTGGTCGCTCTTCAACCGCGCTGAGATGGGCGGCATCGCGTATCCGGCCGTGTTCGTGATCGATCGCGACCGCACCATCCGCTACCGCTCCCTCGATCGCACGCGCTCGCGGGTGAGCACTGCCGACGTGGTCGCGTTCCTGCGTGGTGGCAGCGGCGTCGAGAGTCGGCGAGAGCCGAGCCGCTCGCCAATCCGTCCGGGCCCCTCCGCGTTCGCGTTGGCGCTCAAGAACACGCTCAAGAACATGCTCCGCGGCGAGATTCGCTCGCCGCGGAGCTGAGCCTCCGCCGCGTCAGTACCCGGTCGCGATCACCCTCGTCCACCACGGATCGGCCGACGCAAGTGACGCACGTGATCAGTTCGCTGATCGTGGTCGTCGACAACCCGCCGCAGTTGCCAACCGCCGGGCACGTTGCCGCGAAACCGAGCGCGGCCGGCGCAGCTATACTCACGCCAACCGCCGGGAGGGCCCGCGTGCCGATCGTCGTGCAACGCAGCTTCACCATCGAACGGGGGACGTTCGCGGAGTTCGAGCGGCTTTCGCGGGAGGGCATCTGGCCCTACATGGAAGCGCGCGGCTGCAAGATCCTCGGGCTGTTCACCAACGTCCACGGTGGCCCCAGCGACGAAGTGGTGCTGCTGACCGCCTACGACTCGATGGCGCACTGGGAGGCGACGCGGCTCGAAGACTCCGGTGAGGGCCTGACCGATGACCTGAGGGCGCTGCTGCGCACGGCCGCCGAAGCTGGCCGGGAGCGGCGCAAGCTCACGAAGGTATCGAGCACGCGCGTGCTGGGGCTCGCCACGGCGTGGGTGGACCTGGGCGTCCGCCCCGGATAGGAGTGATCAGCCGCGCAGGGCTGCATCGAGTGCGGCCGCGATGCGCGTGATGTCGGTAGAAGACAGCGAGGGGTGCACGGGCAGGCTCAGGACCGTGCGCGCGCCCTCCTCCGCAATCGGCAGCGAGACCTCCCCGAACCCGAGCTTCTCCATGATGGGCTGGCGGTGGATGGGGACCGGGTAGTGGATGGCGCTGCCGATGCCCGCTTCCTGGAGCCGCCGTTGGACGCCATCGCGGTCATCGCGGATGCGCACGGTGTACTGGTGGAAGACGTGCCGGTCGCCGGGGCGGTGGTCGGGCGTGGCAAGCCGCTCGCGCGGGATTTCCAGCGCGGCGATGGCCGCCGTGAGCGCCCCGGCATTGGCGATGCGGGCCGCGTTCCACTCCTCCAGGCGGCCGAGCTGGACCAGGCCGATGGCGGCGCTCAGGTCCGTCATGCGCCAGTTCAGGCCAAAGTGCTCGTGATAATAGCGCCGCTCCTGGCCGTGATTGCGGATGACGCGGCAGCGCTGCGCGAAGCTTGCGTCGCCCGTGGTGATGATGCCGCCTTCGCCCGTGGTCATGTTCTTGGTGGGGTAGAAGCTGAAGCAGCCCGCGCCGAATGACCCCACGCGACGGCCCTCGTGCTCGGCGCCATGCGCCTGGGCGGCATCTTCGATGAGCGCGAGGCCGCGACGTTCGCAGATTGCGGCAATCTCTTCGATGCGCGCCGGGTTGCCGTAGAGGTGGACCGGCATCACGGCCTTCGTCTGCGGCGTAATCGCCCGCTCGATGAGCGCCGCGTCGAGGTTCAGGTCCGCGCGGTCGACATCCACGAACACGGGCCTGGCGCCGCAGGCCACGATGCTGGTAGCGGTGGCGATGAAGCTGAATGCCGTCGTGATCACTTCGTCGCCGGGCCCCACGCCGGCGGCCTGCAGCGCCACGATGAGCGCCGCAGTGCCGCTGCTGACAGCGACCGCGTGCTCGACGCCGATATATTCCGCGAATGCGCGCTCGAAAGCCTCGGTGCGCGCGCCCTGCGCAAGCTGCCCGCTTTCCAGCACTTCGATGACGGCGCGCTTTTCTTCTTCGCCGACGAGGGGCTTCGCGATCGGGATAATATCAACCGCGGGTGTGGCCATGAAAGCATCGTAGCGGAGCGCGGCCGTACGCCCCAAGGGGCGCCCCGAGACGGCAGGGAATCGCTCTCTAGCGCCGGTTCACCACGGTCGAGCGGTTGGCCTTCGCCGCTGCGCATCCGGATCAGCTTTCGTTTGCATCCGCGCCGCTACACGGCACGCGCTATGATTCCCGCGTCGGGAGGAGGTTTCGGCCATGGCCGCCATCGCGAAAACTCAGGCAAGCTCACCCGGCGAGCAACCGGGCTTCAGGGAGGATGCTCGCGCGGTCGCCTACTGGGTCTCGCTCGGTGCGACGGCCGGCGGCCTCGGTGGGCTGCTTGCCGGTGGTTTTGGCGGGCGCCTCGCGATGTTCGTCCTGCGCCTCACCTCTGATGACTCCGTGCGGGGCATCGAAAGCGACGACGGGTTCATCATCGGCCGCTTCGACCTGACGTCTACGCTCAACCTGTTGTTTACGACGATGTTTCTCGGCAGCCTGTTCGCGCTCTTCGTCGTACTCGGCCGTCAATTCCTGCCATCTCGCTGGATGACTGCGGACTGGGCTGCCGCCGGTGCGACGCTTGGCGGAGCTAGCCTCATCAACGGTGACGGCGTCGATTTCACGCTGCTCGAGCCGCACTGGCTGGCCGTCGCGATGTTCATCGTCATCCCGGGCGCGGGCGCGGCGCTGATCGCCTGGCTCGTTGAGCGGATTCACCTGTTCTGGTGGAAGCGCCGCAAGGCCACCGCAATCGCCGCGTTGGCCGCCGTGCCAGCGGTCATCGCCTTCCCGATCACCATAATCGTGATGCTGGGTAGTGCCATCTGGCTGCTCGGCGGCCGCGTCGAACGCCTCCGTGGCCTTCCCCGCTGGCAGCCCGCACGGATTGCTGCGCTCGTCGTGTTTGCAGGTCTGATCGGCGTGGGCGCCTTCGCCCTCAGCGACAAAATGCGGGACGTACTCTAGCGCGACGTAGCCACGAGCCCCGATTCGGCGCGCGCGTACGTCCGCCCGCACCCGGGGCACGTCAGCTGCTCATCCAGTCGCTGCGCGCAGACGCAGACCCAGCCCATCGGGCGCGCAGGGTTGCCAGCCACCAGCGCGTGGTCGGGCACATCCTTGGTGACGACGGCGCCGGCGGCCACCAGCGCCCAGCGGCCGATGGTGACCCCGGGCAGGACGACGCTGCGCGAACCGATCGCGGCCCCGTAGCGCACGACGGTCTCACCCACGTCCCAGTCGTCGCTCGTCTTGAGGGTGCCATCGGAATTGATGGCACGCGGGAAGCGGTCGTTCGTGAAGACCACCGCCGGGCCCACGAAAACGCCGTCTTCGAGCGTGGTGCCGTGATAGACGCAGGAGTAGTTTTGGACCTTGCAGTTGGCGCCGATGCGCACGCCGGCATCGATATAGACGCCCTTGCCGATGACGCAGCCCGGGCCGATGGAGGCGCCTTCGCGCACCTGCGCGTGGTGCCAGATGCTGGCGCCATCGCCGAGTACGGCGCCCACGCTCACCTCAGCACTGGGATGCACGCGGCAGGCGGTCATACGGGTGCCGGGCCACCCGCTGGCTCGGGCGCGAGCGCCGGCGCTTCCAACGAATAGCGGCGCGCAACGAGGTGGATGCGGCGGCTGAGTTCCTCCGGGTCATCCCACATCGTGGTCGTGATCTCGTCGATCAGGCGGTGGATCTCGCTTTCCATCACCTCGAGGGAAGCCGTGAGGCGCATGACCTTCGGGTGGTCCGTGGCCTGCATCTGCTCGAAATCGGCGACGAGCTCCTCGCGCAACTTTTCGCCGGGCCGTGGCCCCGTGAACACGACTTCGATGTCTTCGCCTGGCCGCAGCCCGCGCAGGCGGATCATGCGTTCGGCCAGTTCGAGGA
This sequence comes from Tepidiformaceae bacterium, assembly GCA_051003295.1. GTDB lineage: Bacteria > Chloroflexota > Dehalococcoidia > Tepidiformales > Tepidiformaceae. The sequence goes on from JBPCLM010000040.1 coordinate 17,395, forward strand.
TGTTGATCTCTTCACCCATGTCGAGCATGTAGATGTTGCCGTGTCCGCCGAAAGTGCCGGCCTGGATCACGAGGCTGACGGCCTCGGGAATGCTGATGAAGTAGCGCATCATGTCGGGGTGCATGACGGTGACGGGGCCGCCGCGCTCTATCTGGCGCATGAACGTCGGCACAACGGACCCGCGGCTGCCCATGACGTTGCCGAAGCGCACGGCCGCGTAGTTCGTGAGTTCGCTCTCGCGGGCGAGCGCGAGCACGAGCAGCTCGGCGATGCGCTTCGTCGCGCCCATGATGCTCGTCGGCCGTACCGCTTTATCGGTGGAGATGAGGACGAACATGCCCGTCTGGAAGGTACGGGCGGCGCGCGCGAGGTTCAGCGTCCCGAGGACGTTCACGCGGAACGCCTCGCCCGGGTGCATTTCCATCAGCGGCACGTGCTTGAGGGCGGCGGCGTGGTAGACCAGGTTCGGGCGCACGGTGCGGAAAACGCTCTCAACCCGCGGGGCATCGACGATGTTCGCGATCCAGAGGCGGATGGTGGTTTCGGGCGAAAGGGCGGCCAGTTCCAGTGAGAGGTCGTGCAGGCCGCTTTCGTTGTTGTCCAGCAGGTGCAGTTCGCGCGGGCGGAAGCTCAGCAGCTGGCGGCAGAGCTCCGCGCCGATGGAGCCCGCCGCACCCGTGACCAGCACAACCTTGCCCTTCACGCTGTGCGAACAGGCGGCGTAATCGACTTCCACGGGTTCGCGGCCCAAGAGGTCATCGAGCGTGATTTCGCGGAGCGCATCATGGCCCTGGCCGAGCACCCACTTTTCCACGCCGGGGACGATGCGCACGGGGATGTTCCGGGACTGGCAGATAGCGACGACCTGCCGAATGGTGGCGCCCGTCGCGCGCGGGATGGCGATCGCGACGACTTCCACATCCTGCCGCTCGAGGACCTGCGCGAGGTCTTGCACGGGGCCGAGCACGCGCAGGCCGAGCACGCTCGTGTGCTGCTTGCGCGGGTCGTCATCAAGGTAGGCGAAGGGCTGGTAGTTAAAGCCAGGGCTGTTCTGCAACTGGCGGCAGAGCGCCTGCCCCGTGTGGCCGGCGCCAATGATGAGGAGCCGGCGTGCGGAAACCGAGGCCCACGGCAGGCGCGAAAGCAGGCGCGCACGCATCTTCACGAAGGCCATGCCGGGGAAGATGAGCGCGCCCGCCATCAGGATCACCGAAAGCGGCAGGTCGCGTTCATCGAACCAGAAGTTGACGCCGAAGGTGAGCGCGGTAACGGCGAACACGGCGCGGAAGAGGCCGATGATGTCGCCGAGGCTGCCGTAGGCCCAGATGGTGCGGTACACTCCGGCGAACAGGTTCGCGGCCACGAAGGCCAGTGCCAGCAGGGGCAGGACCTTCGCGACGAACTCCGCGTTGGCGCGTGGCACTTCGCCATCGAAGCGCAGGAGGAGGGCCGCGAAATAGGCCGCTCCCACCACGAGCGCGTCCAGGATCATGGCGAGGGCGATGTGGAAGGGGTCGCCGGCAAAGAGGCGGCCGAGCGGGCCGGCGCGGCGCGGCGCGGCGGGGGCCTGGGGCGCCTGGGGAGTCATCAACGGGCCCCGGTGCCGCGTAGCACGACGAGGAGGCTGCGCCAGAGAATGCGGATATCGGCCGCGACCGAATGACCATCCACGTAACGGAGATCGTAGGAAACGCTTTCGTCGTAGGTCAAATCCGAACGGCCGTTGACCTGCGCCAGTCCCGCGATACCGGGTAGCACGTCGTGGCGGCGGTGGTAGTGCGGTGGGTACTGGCAAACGAGCTCCGGGATTTCGGGGCGCGGCCCGACGAGGCTCATTTCGCCCCTGACAACGTTCACCAGGTTGGGCAATTCGTCGATCGAGGTCTTGCGCGCGAAGGCGCCCCAGCGGGTGAGGCGCGGTTCGGAGTTCAGCGGCACGGAGAAGATGTAGGTGGTCCAGTCATCCACGATGTAGGGCCGCTCTGCCCCGGGGTGCGCATGGCGCATGGTGCGCAGCTTGTACATAGTAAACGGGCGCCCGTCCCGCCCGATGCGCTGCTGCGCGAAGAAGGGGCCGCCCCGCAGCTCGACGGCGAGCACGAGCGCCATCACGACCGTGAGCAACGCAGCCACGGGGGCGAAGAACAGCGTAAGGGTGACATCGAAGACGCGCTTGGGCACACCCTGAGAGTACGGAGGGCGCGCGCCAGGGGGAAGGCGGGTGCTCTCTGCGATACTACCTGTAGTTGCTGCATCACCGACCGCGCTCCAAGATGGAAGCGTGAAGGACGGAAAGCGGCTCGCACGCCTCCGTGCCAGTCGTTCCAGCGTCTCTCCCGACGAACTACGGACTGTCCTTTCTGATTGGGGTTCGAACTCGTGTCCATTCGCGGCAGTCACTACATCTACCGGCATCCCGCCTTGGCTAGCGTTCCCTATCGGCGGCCGCTCAAGCCGGCGTACGTGCGCCTCGCGCTGGACGCAATCGATGAGGTGCGGGGCGAACGGAAATGAAGAGCGTGGACGACTACATGGGATTGCCTTATCACATTGGCTTGATGCGCAGCGCAGACGCCGACGGCGACACCGAATGGGTGGCGTGGGTCGATGAGCTGCGCGGTTGTGCGAGCCAGGGCGCATCGCCCGCTGAGGCGGTCAGCATGATCACCGAAGCGATGGAAGGCTGGATAGCCGCCGCTCTCGCGCACGGCGATTCCGTCCCTGAGCCGAGAGCGGAGTCGGGCTACAGCGGGAACTTCGTCGTCCGGCTACCAGCGGGCCTTCACCGGACGCTGGATTTGGGGGCCAAACGAGAGGGCGTAAGCCTGAACCAGTACGTCGCCACCACCCTCGCCGGCGCAATCGGGTGGCACCAGGCTAACGATCATCCCCGCGGCGGCGCTCGCCCTCCTCGTGCCCGTGGGGCCTCCCGCACCGGCTAGAGCGAGTGTCCACCCGTCGGCACTTACGCTCGCGAGCCGATTCGTGACTTCAGCGCCGCGACAAACTCCTCATCGCCATACTGTCTGGTCACTCGCCCAGCCCGGACTTCAGCGAGCGCCTGCTCGATTCCGCCCGGGAACGCCGCATCGAGATCGTCGCCCGGCACCGAGAGCGTCACCACACCCTCGTCGACTGCCACTTCTAACTCCTGGCCCGTTTCGAGGTGAGCTCCGCGGACGAGTTCTTCGGGCGCTCTGATGCTACCGTCGGCTTCGACAACCGCGCGTGTCATACAGCCATTGTCGGAGGCGCCGGGCTCTTCGACAAGCTCTACACCAGCTCCAGCGCCTCCCCTTCGTACTTGCGCGCGCCGCGGCGCAACTCCACGAGCTTCTCCAGCTTCACTTCGCAGTCCGCCACGCCCTTCGCCCCGGAAAGCGCATCGAAGCTCTGCATGCCGCAGACGTTGCAAGCGCCGTGGTGGCAATCGGCCACGGTTTTCACCGTGTGCACATCGCGCCACTGGCCGCGCAGGTACGATTTCGTGACGCCGCAATCGATATGGTCCCACGGCAGCGGCTCGCGCGTGTCGTACTCGCGGTGGGCGTACCAGGTGGGGTCTACTCCCGCGGCGGCGAACGCTTCCTGCCATGTGCCGGGGCGGAAGTACTCGCTCCAGGCATCGAAGCGCGCCCCGCGCCGCCACGCCTCGTAGACGACTTGCGCCACGCGCCGGTCGCCGCGGCTGAGGACGGCCTCGAGCAGGCTATCGCGCGGGTCGTTCCAGGAGAATTCGACGCCCGCCGAGCGGCAGCCATCGCGAAGAAGCGAGTGCTTGGGGCGAAGCTCCTCCTCGGTATCCTGGCGCGCCCACTGGAAGGGGGTGTGCGGCTTGGGGACGTGGTTGCTGGTGCTGACGCGCACGCGCGCGCGGCCGCCTGCATGCTTGCGGCCAATGGCCTTCACCTTCTGCCCCACCTCGATAATCCCGGCCACGTCCTCCATCGTCTCGGTCGGGAGGCCGACCATGTAGTACATCTTCACGCCTGTCCAGCCCCGCTGGAAGGCATTCTCCGCCGCGCCCAACAGGTCGTCTTCCGTGACGAGCTTGTTGATCGCGTTGCGCAGGCGCTGGCTGCCCGCTTCGGGCGCGAGCGTGAGCGTGTGCTTCTTGCCCTTCGCAACAGCGTTCGCCACATCCACGGAGAAGCTATCCACGCGTGTGCTCGGGATGCCGACTTTGAGCTTCGGGAAGCTGGAAGTGAGCTTGTCGACCATGGGGACGATCTCGCTGTGATCGGTGGTACTCAGGGAAAGCAGCGAGAGTTCGTCGTAACCCGTGTTCGCCATCAGTTCGCGCGCGGCCTGGACGACCTCGTCGGGGGTGCGTTCGCGCGTAGGGCGGTAGATCATGCCGGCCTGGCAGAAGCGGCAGCCCTGGGTACAGCCGCGCTGGATCTCCACCGCCGCGCGGTCGTGCACGGTCTGCAAGAAGGGCACGATCGGCCTGGTCAGCGCGGGCGGCAACTTCTCCACGATGCGCCGCGTGATCACGCGCGGCGCATCGGCCACGGTCGGTTCCAGGGCCGCAAAGTGGCCCGCGGCATCGTAGTGCGCTTCGTAGAATGAGGGCACATACACCCCCGGCAGCGAAAGCATCTCCCGCAACCGGGCGGCACGGGGCGTGCCCTCGCGCTTCCAGCGGCGCACGCAGTTGGCCAGCTCGACCACGGCGTCTTCGCCTTCGCCGAGCAAGAAGGCATCGATGAACGGCGCCAGCGGCTCGGGGTTGAAGGCGCCGCTCCCCCCCGCGATCACCAGCGGGTGCTCATCCGTGCGCTTCCGCGACCACACGGGGATACCGCCCAGTTCGAGCAGGTTCAGGACGTTGCTGTAGGTCAGTTCGTACTGCAGGGTGAAACCGAGAACATCGAATTCGAGCAGCGCGTGGCGCGATTCGAGGCTCCAGGCGGGCACTCCTTCGCGCACCAGCTCGGCCTCCATGTCCTCCCACGGCGAAAAGACGCGTTCACAAGCCACGTCGTCGATGCGATTGAGGATGTCGTAGAGGATGCCGAGCCCCATGTTGGACATCCCGATGTCGTACGCGTCGGGATAGGCGAGGGCGAAGCGGATGGGGACCTTCGCCCAATCCTTGGTGACGCTGTTCCATTCGCCGCCGGTATAGCGGGCAGGCTTCGACACGCGGCCGAGCAGTTGTTCGATGGTTGCGGTCATACGCCGAACCTCCTTCCGGCCGAGCGCCGGTGGTGGGCGAGCTTCCATGATAAGGCGGCCATGGCCCCCGGGCACCCCGGCGCGCCCCGCGCTGCCGAAGCGGGGATGACGTCGCGTGCGACCACAAGGGAGAAAGGGGCGAACCCCGCCACAACGAGCGCGTGGAACAGTTCGTGGTGGCCGATCAGACGCGGCACGGGGTTCGGCCATCTCAGGAAATAAACGAGCGCGCCCAGCGTGTAGAGCAACCCCCCGGCGACCATGTAGGCGAGCGCAGCGGCGGGCAGCGTGTCGCTCAGCCGCGGCAGCGCGACGACCGCGACCCATCCCAACGCGAGGTAGGCGCCCACCGCCACGATACGCGGCACTGATGCCCAGAGCGTCATCAGCAGCATTCCGGCGGCGGCGAGCGCCCACACAATGGCAAGCAGCGTGATGCCCCAGGCGAGGCCCATCGCCTGCAGGCAAAACGGCGTGTACGTGCCCGCGATGCCCGCGAATATCATCGAATGGTCGATGCGCTTCATCCACCCGCGGACGCGGGGCGGCCAGGGCACAATGTGATAGTTCGCGCTGGCGGCAAAGAGCAGCAACAAGCTGGTGCCGAAGATGGCCGCCCCAACGTAGCCAGCCGGCGAGCCCGCACGCAGGATGAGGAAGACCATGGCGGCGGGGGCCGCGATAGCCGCAGCCACGTGCAGGTAGCCACGCAGCAGAGGGCGGGGCGGGTCGTTAGCCCGTGGCATCAAATCGAGCGTAACACGGCCGCTCTGCGGGGAGCGTAAACGCTACAGCGCAACGACGGCGAGTGCTACGTTCGGCGCGATGAAGGTCGATGTGGTCATCGTAGCCGCAGGGACCGCGACACGGTTCGGCGCCGAAAAGCTCTTCCTGGACCTGTGCGGCAGGCCCGTGCTTGCGTGGTCGCTGGCAGCCTGCGAATCCGCGGAAACGGTGGGGCGTATCGTAATCGTGGCCCCCGCGCAGCGCCTGGCGCTGGTGCAGGCGCTGGCTGACAAGTGGTGCGGGCGCAAGCTCGTGGCGGTCGTGGGGGGCGGCGCGCGGCGGCGGGACAGCGTGGAGGCCGGCCTGCGCGAGTGCTCCAGCCCCTACGTGGGCATCCATGATGGCGCACGCCCGCTCGTTACCGCCGGACTTATCGACGCGGTGGCGCGGGCGGCCGAGGGCAAGCCGGGCGCCATCGCCGCCGTGCCGCTCAGCGATAGCGTCAAATCCGTGCGCGACGGCATCGTCACGGGGCACCCGGACCGCTCCCGCCTGTGGGCGGCGCAGACGCCCCAGGTGGTGTTGCGCCAGGCATGGCTCGATGCGGCCGCTACGGACGACGAGGATGAGACCGACGACGCCGCGATGTTGAGCCGGCTCGGGCTCGAATGCGCGGTGGTGGAGGGGGACTCCGCGAACATCAAGCTGACGCGCGCCATCGACCTGGAGGTTGCGAGGGCCCTCCTCGCAGCGCGTAGCCGGGCATGATGCGCGTCGGCATCGGCGAAGACATCCATCGCGTCGATGACTCGCGGACGCTTGTGCTTGGCGGCGTCATCATCGAAGAAGGACCGGGGCTTGCCGGCCACAGCGACGCCGATGCGCTCCTGCACGCAGTCACCGACGCCGTCTTGGGGGCGGCGGCACTCGGCGATATCGGCCACCACTTCCCCGCCAGCGACCCCCGCCACGCACACGCCGATAGCGCGGATTTCCTGCGCGTGGCACTGCGGCTGGCAGGCGAGGCAGGCTGGGAGGTGGCGAACATCGATGCCACCATCCGCGCCGAACGGCCCCGGCTGGGGCCTTACATCCCGCTCATGCGCGAACGCATCGCCGAGATAGCCGCGCTGGAGCCGGGGCAGGTGAGCGTAAAGGCCAAGACGGCCGAGGGGCTGGATGCGGTCGGCCGCGGCGAGGCTATCGCGGTGACGGCGGTGGTCCTGCTGGGCGCGAAGCCCTAGCGCGGACAAAAGGCAGGTCCTGGTGCGGCCCCGCCGCTGGATCTTGTGGGGAATCCCGCATCCCCCCGGGACTCGCCGTAGCACGCACACACACAGGAGGCCCCGCGATCTCGCGGGGCCTCCTGGCTGCTTGTTCGTGCTGAGGCTTAGACCTCGGCCTCTTCTTCCTCGGCGCCGATGATGCGGTCCTCGTCGTCGGCGTCATCATCGTCATCGTCGCTGGCGGCGCTACCGAGACTGTCCCCGCCGAGGACGCGCAAGCTGGGCCCGCGAAGCGTCCCGACCTCGCCTTCGGCAAACATGCGTTCGAGTTCCGCTTCCTCCTCGGCAAGGAGCGCCTCGGGCACATCCAGTTCGCCGATGTGTTCGCGGCGCGGCACTTCAATCTCACTACGCGCGGGAATGAGCTTGCCGATGATCACGTTCTCCTTGAGCCCCGTGAGTCGGTCCACCTTGCCTTCGATGGCAGCGTTGGTCAGCACCCGCGTGGTCTCCTGGAAGGAGGCCGCGGCGAGCCAGGATTCGGTGTTCAGCGAAGCCTTCGTCACGCCGAGCAGGACGGGCTGCGCAGTCGCCGGTTCGCCGCCCTCAGCGACCACGTTGTTGGTGATCTCTTCGAACTCGCGCCGATCGACCAGGTCGCCCGGCAGCAGGCCCGTATCGCCGGGATGGTCGACCCGCACGCGGCGCAGCATCTGGCGGCTGATCACCTCGATGTGCTTATCGTTGATGTTCACACCCTGCTGCTTGTAGACCTTTTGGACCTCATCGACCATGTACTTGCGCACGGCGTCACGGCCCTGGATGGAGAGGATGTGCTGCGGGTTGCGGGCGCCTTCCGTGAGTTGCGTCCCGGCGTTGACGAACGTGCCATTCTCCACCGTCAGGCGGGCGGCGGCGGGGATCGGGTACTGGCGCTCTTCGCGCTCTTCGTACACCACCTGCAGCTTGTTCTTGGCCGCCGTGCGCACAATGCCCGAAATGCGCGAGAAGACCTGGTTGGTGAGCGCCGGTGCTTCCGCCACGACGCCCTCGGCGATGGCTGTGCCCTTCTTGGCGGCCTTTGCCTTCGGCACCTTCGCCGGCGGACCGGCGGCGAGCAGGGCGCCCGCGAGCACGCGGTCGCCATCCTTCACCTTCGCCTCGCCCTTCGCCGGGACCGTGTAGTCCTCGACCAGGGTATCGACGCTTGTGACGCGCACGATGCGGCGTTCGCCTTCCTGCACCACCTCCACCGTGCCATCGGTTTCGCTGATGATCGCTTCCCCCTTCGGGGTGCGCGCTTCGAAGAGCTCTTCGACGCGCGGGAGGCAGCTGGTAATGTCCGTGGCGCTGGCGACGCCGCCGGTGTGGAAGGTGCGCATCGTGAGCTGGGTGCCCGGCTCACCGATCGACTGTGCCGCGATAATGCCCACGGCCGTGCGCAGCTTCACGAGCCCACCGCGGCCAAGGTCCCGCCCGTAACAGAGCGCGCAGATGCCGCGCGCCGCTTCGCAGGACATTGGCGTGCGCACCAGCACACGCGGGATGTGCAGCTCATCGACACGGTCGGCGATGGCCTCGGAAATCTCTTCGTTGCGTTCGCCGATCACTTCCCCCGTGCTCTCATCGACGATCGCAAGCGCCGCGTGGCGGCCGATGATGCGGTCGCGCAGAGTTTCCAGCGTGTCGCTGTGCTCTTCGCGCTCGATCCACAACCCGGAGGTCGTCTCACAGTCGTCTTCGAGGATGATGACGTCCTGAGCGACATCAATGAGGCGTCGCGTGAGGTAACCAGAGTCGGCCGTGCGCAGCGCCGTGTCGGCCAGGCCCTTGCGGGCGCCGTGCGTGGAAATGAAGTACTCCAGCACCGTCAGGCCTTCGCGGAACGACCCACGGATGGGCAGCTCGATGACCTTGCCGTTGGGGTCCGCCATCAGCCCGCGCATGCCGGCCATCTGGCGGATCTGGGTGATGTTGCCCTTCGTCCCGGAACTCGCCATGTAGTTCAAGGACCCGTACTCGGGCATGCGCGCCTTGATGGCGTCTTCTACCTTGCGCGTGGTTTCGCTCCACACCTTGACGGTGCCCTCGTACCGTTCGTCATCCGTAATCAGGCCCATCTGATACTGCTCGGTCAGGTCATCGACGTCCGAATCTGCCTGGCGGAGCAATTCTGGCTTTTCCTTGGGCACCTGGATTTCGTGGATCGCGATCGTGATCCCGCTGCGCGTGGCGAAGTGGAAGCCCGTGTTCTTGATGCGGTCCACCACTTCGGCGGTGGCTTCCCCGCCGAGTTCCCGGTAGCAGGCGGCAACCACCTTGCGCAGGCTGGGCCGATCCATCACGTGGTTCTGGAACGGCACTTCGCTGGGCACGACATCGTTGAAGATGATGCGCCCCACGGTGGTATCGATGAGTTGCCTGCCCGTGACGCCGGCGCTATCCACGGGGAGGCTGTGGAGCGTATCGCGCTCCTGCACAGGACGGTTTGTGCGCACGCGAATGGGCGCGCGCAGTGCCACCACGCCAAGGTCGAAAGCGAGCCGCGCTTCTTCGAAGGAGCTGTACACACCCTGGACGGGCCGGCCGTTGGCTGCGCGGTAGGCGCCGTGTGCCTTCGGGTCCACGTCTGTCATGTAGAAGCAGCCGAGCACCATATCGAGCGAGGGCGCGACGATCGGGTCGCCGCTGGCGGGCGAGAGCAGGTTGTTCGTTGAAAGCAAGATCTGCTTCGCTTCGGCCACTGCTTCGCGGCTCAGGGGCACGTGCACGGCCATCTGATCCCCGTCGAAGTCGGCGTTGAAAGCCGAGCACACGAGCGGGTGCAGCTGGATTGCCGAGCCTTCGATGAGCACCGGCTGGAAGGCCTGGATACCGAGGCGGTGCAGCGTGGGCGCGCGGTTCAGCAACACCGGCCGGTCCTTGATAACCTCATCGAGGACGTCCCAGACTTCCGGCCGCGCACGTTCGACGATGCGCTTGGCGCTCTTGATGTTGTGCGCCAGCCCCTTGGCCACGAGCGAGTGCATCACGAACGGCTTGAACAGTTCGAGCGCCATGCGCTTGGGCAGTCCGCACTCGTTCAGCTTCAGTTCCGGGCCGACGACGATCACGGAGCGCCCCGAGTAATCGACGCGCTTGCCGAGCAGGTTCTGGCGGAAGCGGCCCTGCTTGCCCTTAAGCATGTCGCTCAGGCTCTTGAGCTTGTGATTGCCGCTGCCGCTCACAGCGCGCCCGCGGCGGCCGTTATCGATGAGCGAGTCGACCGCCTCCTGGAGCATGCGCTTTTCGTTGCGGATGATGATTTCCGGCGCGCCCAGGTCCAGCAGCCGCTTGAGGCGGTTGTTGCGGTTGATGACGCGACGGTAGAGGTCGTTCAGGTCGCTCGTCGCGAAACGCCCGCCATCGAGCTGCACCATGGGGCGAAGTTCCGGGGGCAGCACGGGCAGCACCTGGAAGACCATCCACATGGGCTTGTTGCCCGAATCCTTCAGGGCTTCGACGACGTTCAGGCGCTTGGTCGCCTTCTTGCGGCGCTGGCCGCTGGCAACCAGGATCTCCTGCTTGAGGTTCGTGCGCAGCACGTCCAGGTCCACGCGCTCGAGCACCTGAAGCACCGCTTCGGCCCCCATTCCCGCCTTGAAGACGTGCCCGAAGAGGTCGGAGAGCTCGCGATAGCGCGTCTCCGTGAGCAACGATGAGCGGTCATCGCGGATGGGGTCCACCAGTTCGTCCAGGTCCCGCAGGCGCTCGCGGTACTGCTCATCCACCTCGTCGCGGATCCCCTGGGCCTTCTGCTGGAGGGGGTGCAGTTCGTCGTAGAGGCTGGCCTTGGCATCATCGAGGGCCGTGTCGGCGAGCAGCGATTCAGCCTCGACGAGCTTCTTCGTTTCCTTGTCGAAGGCCTCGAGCTTCTTCGTGCCTTCACGCGTCACCCGGGTCACGGCCGCCTTCGTCACCTTCGCACCCGCTTCGAGCACCACGGCGCCAAGGAAGGCGATCTCCGCGCCGAGCGGCTGACCCGCATCGTGCGAGGCCTGTGCCTGTTCGGTCGCGCGTTCCACCGCCGCCGCGAGGGCATCCCGCGAGATCTTGCGTTCCGCCTGGATCTGGGCGGCCCGCTCCTTGACACTCGCCTGCAAGTCGGCGTTCGCTTGCTCGAGCTGGCGTTCCAGCGAGTCGAGGCGCTCGCGGTCGGGCGTCAGGCGCTCTTCGATCGAGCGTGCGCGTTCTTCTTCGACGCGCGCCATCTCGCGCTGCTTCGCTTCGGCGTCAACTTCGGTTATGAGGTATTGCGCGAAGTAGAGCACGCGTTCGAGGTTGCGCGGTGAAATATCGAGCAGGAGCCCGAGCTTGCTCGGCGTGCCCTTGACGAACCAGATGTGGCTGACGGGGCTCGCCAGTTCCACGTGGCCCATGCGTTCGCGGCGCACCTTGGCGCGTGCCACTTCCACGCCGCACTTGTCGCACACGATGCCCTTGTAACGGACGCGCTTGTACTTGCCGCAGTAGCACTCGAAGTCTTTGGTGGGGCCGAAGATCTTCTCGCAGAAGAGGCCGTCTTTCTCCGGCTTGAGCGTGCGGTAGTTGATCGTCTCCGGCTTGGTGACTTCGCCGTACGACCACGAGCGCACCTGCTCGGGGCTCGCGAGGGAAATGCGCACCTGGTTAAAATCGTTGACTTCAAGCATTCGTGAACCAATCTCCTTCCCTGCCCTGGAGGTTGATGCCCAGCATCGGCAGGTCGCTCGATGTGTCTTCTATGAAGGAAACGTTGCCATCGTCGTTGGAGACCTCGACCGAGAGGCCGAGGCTCTGGAGCTCCTTGACGAGCACCTTGAAGGATTCGGGCACGCCCGGCTCGAGCACGTCTTCGCCCTTGACGATCGCTTCGTACGTTTTGACGCGGCCGACGACATCGTCGGACTTGACGGTCAGGAGTTCCTGGAGGATGTGGGCGGCGCCATAGGCTTCGAGCGCCCACACTTCCATTTCGCCGAAGCGCTGGCCGCCGAACTGCGCCTTGCCACCCAGCGGCTGCTGCGTGATGAGCGAGTAGGGGCCTGTGCTGCGCGCGTGGATCTTGTCTTCCACCAGGTGGATGAGCTTGAGCATGTAGATGTAGCCCACGGTGAGCGGCTGGTCGAAGGCCTCCCCGGTGCGCCCATCGTAGAGGACGGTCTTGCCGAAGAGCGGCGGCGCCACGCCCGTCTCCTTGTAGACGGCCTGGGCCTGCGCTTCGAGCGTTTCGATGTTGGCGCGGCCCTTCGCCAGCGGCTTGCCGCCGCCAGCCGAAATGTGCTCGTCCAGCCAGATCTCGAGGCAGGCGCGCTTGGGGGCGCCCGCTTCGGGACTTATCAGCACTGGTCCGGGGTTGTGGCCCTTGGCCGTAAGCCAGGCCGCCGCACGGTCGATGTCGAACCCGCGGTCGCGCGGGTCGATGTAGTACATCGCGCCCGATTCCACCGCGATCCAGGCGCGCGCGAGGGCGTCATCGATGGAGGCATCGCTGGCGCCATCGAAGACGGGGCTAACGGCGCGGAAACCGAGCACGTTCGCCGCCCACCCAAGGTGGGTTTCGAGCACCTGCCCGATGTTCATGCGGCTGGGCACGCCGATGGGGTTGAGGATGATATCGATGGGCGTGCCGTCGGGCATATAGGGCATGTCTTCGCGCGGCAGAATGCGGCTGATCACTCCCTTGTTGCCGTGGCGGCCGGCCATTTTGTCGCCTTCGGAAAGCTTGCGCCGTTGGGCCAGCGAAACGCGCACGAGCTTGTTCACGCCCGCCGGGAGGCCTTCGTGGCTATCGCGGTCGAACACTCTGAGGTCGATGATCTTGCCGCGCTCGCCGTGGGGCACACGCAGGCTCGTGTCCTTCACTTCGCGCGCCTTTTCGCCAAAGATGGCGCGCAGCAGCTTCTCTTCGGCGGTCAGTTCGGTTTCGCCCTTGGGCGTAATCTTGCCGACGAGGATGTCGCCTTCGCGCACTTCCGCGCCGATGCGGATAATGCCGTCTTCGTCCAGGTCCTTGAGGCTTTCTTCGCCCACGTTCGGGATGTCGCGCGTTATCTCCTCATCGCCCAACTTGGTTTGGCGGGCTTCCACTTCGTGCTTCTCGATGTGGATGGAAGTGAACTTGTCCTCGCGGATGAGGTTCTGGCTGATGATGATGGCGTCTTCGAAGTTGTAGCCTTCCCAGCTCATGAAGGCGCAGAGCACGTTCTGGCCCAGAGCCAGGTCGCCGCCCTGCGTGCTGGAGCTATCGACCAGCGGTTCGCCCGCGACAACGCGCTGCCCGCGCATCACGATCGGGCGCTGATTGAGGCACGTCCCCTGGTTCGAACGCGTGAACTTGGTGAGCGCATAGCCGACTTCGCCCAGGTCAGCGTCGTCATAGCGCACGCTCACGCGCGTGCCCGAGGCTTCTATCACTTCGCCATCGCCCGCGGCAATCACGACGTGGCCGCTATCGACGGCCGTGCGACGTTCCATGCCAGTGCCAACGAGCGGCACTTCTGGCCGCACGAGAGGCACAGCCTGGCGCTGCATGTTCGCTCCCATCAGCGCGCGGTTGGCGTCGTCGTGTTCCAGGAACGGGATGAGCGCCGTCGCCACCGACACCATCTGCTTGGGGGAAACATCGACGAAGTCGACATCGCCGGGAGCCACCATCTTGAAGTCTTCGTTCACGCGCGCTTCCACGCGCTCATCAAGGAAGTGGCCCTCGGCGTCGAGCGCGGTGTTCGCCTGACCGACGATGAACTTGTCTTCTTCGTCGGCGGTGAGGTACGCGATCTGGGTGGTGACGACGGGGCGGATGGCCACATCGCGCCCGCTGGCGGCCAGGCGGCGGCCGAGCGCCTCATCGACGCGTTCGCCCGCCCTGGCGAGCACCTTGCCATCGTCATCGAACAGGTCTTCGCGCAGTTCCTTGCCGATCAGTTCGGTGGAATTGCCCGGCATGTTCTTCAGGACGCGCCGGTAGGGGGTTTCGATGAAGCCGAAGTCGTTCAGGCGGGCGTACGTGGCCATCGCGCCAATAAGACCGATGTTGGGGCCTTCGGGGGTTTCGATCGGGCAGATGCGGCCGTAGTGGCTATGGTGCACGTCGCGCACATCGAAGCCGGCGCGGTCGCGGCTGAGACCACCCGGGCCGAGCGCGCTCAGGCGGCGCTTGTGGTTCAGTTCCGAAAGCGGGTTCGTCTGGTCCATGAACTGCGAAAGCTGGCTGCCCCCGAAGAACTCCTTCATGGCCGCCACCACGGGCCGGATGTTGATCAGGGCGCTGGGCGTGGCCTCTTCCGGGTCCGTGATCGTCATGCGTTCGCGCACCACGCGTTCCATGCGCAGCAGCCCCACCCGGAACTGCTGCTGGATGAGTTCGCCCACGGCGCGCACGCGGCGGTTGCCGAGATGGTCGATGTCATCCGGATGGCGCCGCGAATCGTTGTTCATGCGGATCACTTCGCGCACGATTTCGAGCAGGTCGTAGGGGCGCAGCCAGCGCTGGTCCGTCAGCTTCTCCAGTTCGAGACGCTTGTTCAGCTTGTGGCGCCCAACGCGGCCCAGGTCGTAGCGGCGCGGGTTGAAGAAGAGCGTGTTCACGAGGTTGCGCGCGTTGTCGTGCGTCGGCGGGTCCCCCGGGCGGATGCGCCGGTAGAAGTCGAGCAGCGCTTCGTGCTTGTCCTTGCTTGGTTCCTTGCTGACTGTGGTGGCCATGTAGGTATTGAGGTCGTTGGTATCGATATCGGCGAACATCGCGAGGATGCGCTCATCGGTACCGAGATCGCCTTCGACTTCGCGGGCGGCCTGGTCGCGCGCCTTTTCGTCTTCGGGGGCCTTACTCGCCTCCAGGCGGTCCTGCGCGGCGAAGAACTTCGCAAAGCGCGGCACAGCGCGGTCGCCGGGCAACAGGCCGGGGATGTCGATGGCGCGCAGGAGGTTGGAAACTGGGATCTTACGCTTGCGGTCGACCTTCACGGAGACGACGTTGCGGTTCGAAGTTTCGAATTCGAGCCAGGCGCCGCGGTTGGGGATGAGCTTGGCGTAGCACAGGCGGCGGCCGCTGCCGGGGTCGTTTTCGTACGTGTAGTACACGCCCGGGGAACGCACCAGCTGGCTCACGACGACGCGCTCGGCGCCGTTGATGATGAAGGTGCCGCGCGTCGTCATGAGCGGGAAATCGCCGAAGAAAAGGCGCTGTTCCTTGATTTCGCCCGATTCCTTGATGCGCAGTTCGACATCGACGAAGAGCGGCGCGGCGAAGGTCATGTCGCGTTCGCGGCATTCATCCTGCGATGCCTTGGGGTCGCGGAATTCGTACTCGCCGAAAATCAGGTCCATCTTGGACCCGGTGAAATCCTGGATGGGCGAGATTTCGTTAAGGAGTTCGCGAAGGCCTTCCCGCTTGAACCAGTCGAAACTATCGACCTGGAGCTTGATGAGACTGGGGATTTCGAGGACGTTTTCGATACGGCCGTAGGTCTGGATATCGAGAGGGACAGATCCCCCTCGCACCACGTCACGCGTAGTGGTCATCCTGCTGGCAACTCCTTGAGGACCTCAGGGTGCGAATGGCGCAGAAAAGTAGAGATTGGACCGGAGACGAGGGGAGACGATGGGCATGGCTAGCCGAATACAAGCGTACGTCAAGGGCCGGGGCGCGTCAACGGCCATGCGCGACGGCGAACGCTCCGCTAAGCGCCGGCCTTAACCGCGCTCGCGAACATGGGGTGCCGAGCCAGCCACCATAATAGCGGGTCTGTCAAGAGGGCAAATAGAAGGGGCCCTCCTGGCGCTTCCGCAGCCTCACTCCAGCACCTTGTCGCCGACCTGGATCGCAGAATACGAAAGCCGCGATCACCAGCAGGGCATCGAGCCAGCGCCGGGCCCAAGGTCGCCTGACACGCTCGTCCTACGCCACCGGCGCGGGCTCCCGCGCCGCTGTCGCAATCGCCAGGCCGCCTTCGTCCCCTTCGGCACGGTCAACGACGACCGTGTCGCCGGGCCCGAATTCGCCGGAGAGCAGCATTTCGCTCAGCTTGTCTTCGATGCTGTCGGAGATGAGGCGCTTGAGCGGGCGGGCGCCGAACATCTGGTCGTAACCCTTTTCGCCCAGCCAGTCCTTCGCCGCTTCGGTGATTTCGAGCGTCACGGCGCGGGCGGCGAGCTGCTTCGTCACGACTACCAGCTCCAGGTCCACAACCTTGCGGATGTCCTCCTTGCTCAGCGGGCGGAAGACCACCGTGCTATCGATGCGGTTCAGGAACTCCGGCCGGAAGACGTTCTTCAGTTCGCCCAACACCTTGTCTTTCATGCGCACATAGCGGTCTTCGAGCGACTTCACTTCGTCGCCCCCCCGCTGGAAGCCCAGCCCCGAATCGCGCTTGATCAGGTCGGAAGCGACGTTGGACGTCATGATGAGGATGGTGTTGCGGAAGTCGATCTTGCGCCCCTTGGCGTCCGCCAGGCGGCCTTCGTCGAAGATCTGCAGCAGGATGTTGAAGACTTCCGGGTGCGCCTTCTCGATTTCATCAAGCAGGATGAGGCAGTAGGACTTGCGCCGCACGGTATCGGTCAGCTGCCCGCCGTCGTCGTAGCCGATGTAGCCGGGAGGCGCCCCCACCAGCCGCGAGACGGTGTGCTTTTCGCTGAATTCGCTCATGTCGAGCTTCACCATGTTGTCCTGGCTATCGAACATGAACTCGGCCAGCTGGCGCGCGAGGTGCGTCTTGCCCGAGCCCGTGGGCCCGACGAAGAGGAAGACGCCGATCGGGCGGCGCGGGTCCTTCAGCCCGGCGCGTGAGCGGCGCACCGCGCGGGCGATCGACTGAATAGCCTCGTCCTGGCCGATGACACGACCGCGCAGGGACTCTTCCATCTTGAGCAGCCGCGCACTCTCTTCGCTGGCGATGCGGGCGACGGGGATGCCCGGCCACATCGAGACCACTTCTGAGATATCCTCGTCGGTGACAATGGGCGTGGCGATGCCTTCCTCGCCTTCCTCCCACTCGCCCATCTCGCCGATCTTCTCCTGCAGCTTTATCTCGCGATCACGCAGCTCGGCGGCGTATTCGTACTGCTGCGCGGCGCTGGCCTGTTCCTTTTCGCGGCGCAGGCTCTCCAGGCCCTTCATCGCTTCCTTCAGCGAAGGGGGCGTGGCCGCGCGCCGGATGCGCACGCGGCTCGACGCCTCATCAATAAGGTCGATCGCCTTGTCCGGCAGGAAGCGGTCGATGACGTAGCGCGCCGAGAGCTCGGCGGCAGACGTGAGCGCTTCGTCGCTGATCTTGAGCTTGTGGTGGTCTTCGTAGCGCGTGCGGATGCCCCGCAGGATCTCCACCGTCTCTTCGACGGACGGTTCTTCGACGACGATCGGCTGGAAGCGCCGTTCGAGGGCGGCGTCCCGCTCGATGTGCTTTCGGTATTCGTCGAGCGTGGTGGCGCCGATGCACTGCAGTTCGCCGCGGGCCAGCGATGGCTTGAGGATGTTGGCCGCATCAACGGCGCCTTCGGCGGCCCCCGCCCCGACCAGCATGTGCAGCTCATCGATGAAGAGGATGCAGTTGCCGGAGCCTTTTATCTCCTCGATCACCTTCTTGAGGCGCTCTTCGAACTCGCCGCGGTACTTCGTGCCGGCGACGAGCGAGCCGATATCGAGCGTGAGCAAGCGGCGGCCCTGGAGCGTCTCGGGCACATCGCCGCTGACGATGCGCTGCGCCAGCAGTTCGGCGATAGCGGTCTTGCCGACGCCGGGCTCGCCGATGAGCACGGGGTTGTTCTTGTTTCGCCGGGAGAGGATCTGCACGACGCGCTCGAGTTCGTTCGAACGGCCGATAACGGGGTCCAGCTGGTTGTTGCGGGCGGCCTGGGTGAGGTCGATCCCGAGCTGATCGACGGTGGGCGTGCGGGTCGCCTGGCGCGAACCGGCGGCCGCCGCCTGGGGCGCCGACTGGCTGAGGATGCGGGTGGTTTCGGCGCGCACGCGTTCGAGGTTGACGCCAAGGCTTTCGAGCACGCCCGCGGCGATGCCTTCGCCTTCGCGGACGAGCCCGAGGAGCAGGTGCTCAGTGCCGATGTAGCTGTGGTTCAGACGGCGCGCTTCATCGACGGCCAGTTCGATCACTTTCTTGGCGCGCGGCGTGAGCCCGATTTCGCCGAGCACCGTGCGGTCCCCGCGGCCGATGATGAATTCGACGGCGGAGCGGACCTTGTTCAGTTCGACGCCGAGGTTGGCGAGGACCTTCGCGGCCACGCCATCACCTTCACGGACGAGGCCGAGGAGAATGTGCTCGGTGCCAATGTAGTTGTGGTTGAAGCGGTGCGCTTCTTCCTGCGCGAGGGTAAGGACGCGGCGCGCCCGCTCCGTGAACTTATCGAATCTATCGGCCATCAGTCACTTCTCCCAGCCAATAATGGGCTACAACCAGAGCGCCGCTAGGTGCTGCCGGCAGTAGCGTCCTCCTCAACCGCCGCGGATTGCTCCGCGGTGGTCTGCATGTCTTCGTTTTCGGCATCGGCCGCTGTTGCCCGGTCGGGTTCCTCCGAGCCTTCCGGGGAGGGTTCCGTCATTTCGTCCCGAGCGGGTTCGGGTGGCGCGCTAGCCTCCACCTCTGCTTCGGGGGCCGCTGCTTCCGCTTCCATCTCAGGCGCGGCAGCCTCCAGCTCTGTCTCGGTGGCCGCTGCTTCCGCTTCCATCTCGGGCGCGGCAGCCTCCACCTCTGCTTCGGGCCCCGCTGCTTCCGCTTCCATCTCAGGCGCGGCAGCCTCCACCTCTGTCTCGGGTCCCGCTGCCTCCGCTTCCATCTCAGGCCCGGCCGCCTCCACCTCTGTCTCGGTGGCGACTACTTCGGCTTCCATCTCGGGCGCCGCTGCCTCCGCCACGGCTTCGATGGCGGCTCCGGCGTCCATCGCCGGCGTGGCTATCTCGAGTTCTGCTTCGGGGGCGGCGGCCTCGGCTCCTTCCTCAGCCACGAAGCCATTGCTCGGCTCCGCGTTTTCCAGGGCCTGCGCGAAGGCGTGAGCGAACGCCGAGACAGGCTCGGGGTCGCGCGCGACGGCCCGCTCGATGGCCTCCTGGGCGCTGCCGCCTTCCGCGCGCGGAGCGCCCTCGGCGGCCCTCTCGCGGGCGGGCAGGCCGAACTGCTCGCGCACATCGTCGGGGTAATCAACCACCACGCCGTTGACATCGAAGGTGAAGCCCATGGCTTCAGCATCGCTGCGCGCCTGCCGCAGGCTGAGCCCCAGGCGGTGGCGGTCCTTCTCGATGCGCACCAGCTTCACGGGCACGACATCGCCTTCCTTCACGACATCCTTGGGGTGCTGAATGCGGCGGTTCGAAAGTTCCGAAATGTGGATCAACCCTTCGACAGGGCCGTCCAGCCGCACAAAGGCGCCGAAGGCCATGAGCTTGGTGACGCGCCCGATGAGGATCTGGCCGATGACGTAGCGATTGACCGTCGAATCCCACTTCTCCGGCTGCGCGCGCTTCAGCGAAAGCGAAATCTTCCGCGTTTCGCGGTCGACCTTCAGGATGTACGCGTCGACTTCGTCGCCGATGTTGTAGAGGTCGCGCGCCTTCTTGCCGCGCTCCCAGGTGAGCTCCGTCATGTGGGCGAGGCCATCGGCGCCACCAAGGTCGATAAAGACGCCGAAATCGGTGATAGAAGAGACGCGTCCCTTGCGGATCTCGGCCTCGTGCAATTCATCGAGGATGCGGTCCTTCTGCTCCTTGCGGAACTCGGCCATGGCGGCGCGTTCGGAAAGGATGACGCGGTTGCGCTTGCGGTTGAGCTCGATCACTTTCAGGCGGATGGGGTTGCCCACGAGGTTCGCTAGCGCGTTGGCCGCGTCCGGGGCATCGCGCAGCACGCTCTCTATCTGCGAAAGCGGGACGAAGGCGTTCACGCCATCGACGTTCACGAGAATGCCGCCGCGATTGTGGCCGGTAACCTGCGCTTCGAAGACTTCGCCCGATTCGTGCCGTTCGGCGAGCGTGTCCCACCCTTCCTCGCCCCGCGCGCGGTCCAGCGAAACGATCGCGTGCCCTTCGGAGGAGGCGGGCTGGAGGACCATGACGCGCACGGTGTCGCCCGCCTTGAGGCGCGTCGCGCCTTCGGCGCCGAGGGAAAGCATTTCGCCCGGGGGGATGACGGCTTCGGTCTTGGTGCCGACATCGACAATGAGGCCGTCGGCGGAAGCGCCCATGACCATGCCCTCGACGATTTCACCGCGTCGCAGGTGGCCGGGTTGCGCCGCTTCGGATTCGAGGAGCGCCCCCATATCCATTTCGGCCGGGATACTCACTTCGGCGGGGATATGGGCTTCCGGCGCGATATCCATTTCAGCTGGGGTGTCCGCTGCGGCCGGGGCATCCGCCTCGGCCGCAATATGCGCTTCGGCGGGCATGTCCAACTCGGCAGAGGAGGTATCTGGTCGGGCGGTGTCCGTTGACGTATCTGGTTGGGCGGTATCTGTTGTTGACAACGTGGGCTCCGATTGGGGGCAGATCCCCGGTAAAAGGGAATGGCCCGGGATGGGTTGGGGGGTCTGCCTTTGATTGTAGCAGCGACCGATCGTTCTGCGCGAGCAGACGAGGTGTGGCGGGGGCCCCCCGGCAAAGCATCAAAACGACGGCGATGGGAGGTTCGCGCGAATGCAAAACCACGGCCGAAGGGCGCTTGCCAATCGCTCGCGCCCACCAGGTGGCCTGCCTCCGCTGGGATGCGCTTTACCTCTCTACCTCTCCGTCCGGGCGGGGCCGCCATCGGGAGCCCGCCGGGGCGCCAGCCTCCAGGCCGCGCCCGCCAGCAACAACACCGCGATAATCGTGAAGGTGACCGCGTCGCCATCGCTGGCGCCCTCCAGGTCGTGATCGCGGAAATGCGCGGCTGCGTGGAACGCGCTGCCGATGCCCGCCCCGGCGAGCGCCACAAAGAGCGCGTCTGTGCGGCGCCAGAGCGCAAGCGCCAGCGTCGCGCCGATGCCCACCTGGAAAGCCCCAATGTCGTGCAGGAAATGTTCGTTGTAGGGCTCGTACGTCGCGACCTCATCGAAGAACGAGCGCGCATCGAAGAACGGCCAGAGGCCAAAGACGAGGAAGAAAATAGCGCCGAGGGCAGTCAATGCGGCGATTACGGTGTTGCGGTTCATCAGTGGCGCGCCTTTAGGGGGGAATTGGCGCCAGCATAGCGCGCGCCCGCCATGCGATGTAGGACTGTGCGGGGGGCCAAGAAAAACCGCCCTGAGGCGGCTTCTTGTTGACCGGCGGCGGCCTATTTTCCCACCCAGTTGCCCGGGCAGTATCGTCAGCGCTGAGGCGTTTCACTTCCGTGTTCGGGATGGGAACGGGTGGGGCCACCTCGCTCTAGCCACCAGAACGTCCAGTATCGCCCAGCTCGGCGGCGGCGCGCAAGCGCAGGCGCCTGCCACCGCGCGCTTGCCCACACCTTCGCCGAGGGGCATGGTTGCGCGGCATGCGCGCCTTCTTCTTCCTCCTCTTCGGCGCCGCCGCTGGCGTCGTCGCAACGGTGATGCTCTTCACCCTCGACCCGGACTTCGATGGCGCGCAGTCGAATGGAGTGGGTGATGGCAACGCCCGCCTCTCGCTCGATGAAGACGCGCTCGCCAGCATCATGGCCGAAGAGATGCCCGAAGTGCCCGGCTTCAAGAACAAGTCCACCGTCACCGTGCGCGTTCAACCGGATGGGCTGCTCAAAGTCCAGGCGGTGTTCGGGGACGGCATCGGGCTGCGCGCCAGCTTCACCCTCGACCCCGAAGTTGTGGAGGGCAAACTCAAGATGGAGGTGCGCGACGCGGACTTCGGGGAGCTTCCCGTGCCGGTGGGCCTGGCCGAATCGATGGAGGCCCCCCTGCGAGCCCGCCTCGAAGCACTGGCGGCGGGCTTTGAGTACCGCCTCACCTCCATCCAGACCACCGGCCAGAGGCTGACCCTCGAAATCGAGATCTAAGCGCCGGTCCCCGACCATCAGAGGTCGGTGTTGACGCCGATCGCCCGCCCGATGGCGAAGGTGATGGCCGCTGCGCTCAGCCCGAAGAGGAGCATCCGGCCCCCTGAGAAAAGCACCCCCCGGCCCGTGAAGAGCGTTATCAGGGCGCCGACGGCGAAGAGGCCGAACGCGCTCGCAACGGCGCTGAGCACCACCGCCGGGATGCCCCCGATGAAGAGCCACGGCAGCACCGGCAGCACAGCGCCGATGCTGAACATGAGGAACGAGGCGATCGCGGCGGTCCAGGCGTTGCCCGCGTCGCCTGCCGACATCCCCAACTCTTCGCGGGCGAGCGTATCGAGGGCGGTGCTGTCATCGCTGAGGATGCGGCGAGCGGTCGCCTGGGCGTCATCGCGTGAGAGCCCTTTCGCCTGGTAGATGAGGGTGAGCTCTTCCGCTTCCTCTTCGGGCATGTGCAGGAGCTCGTCGCGTTCGATGGCAAGCTGGCGTTCGAACGCTTCCGTGCTGCTGCGCACGCTCACCCATTCGCCGAGCGCCATCGAAAGCGACCCCGCCAGCAGGCCCGCGATGCCCCCGAGGAGCACGATATCGCGGCCCGGGTCCGCCCCCGCGACGCCCATCACCAGGCTCAGGTTGGAAACGAGGCCGTCGTTCGCGCCAAGCACGGCTGCACGCAGGGCGTTCCCCGAAGCCATGCGGTGGCGCCCTTCCAAGCGCGCGATATCGACGGGCAGGTGGCGCGGGCGCGATGAACGGCTGATTTCGCGGAACAGTCGCGCGTGCGAACGCTCGTCGGCGGGGAGATTGTGCTCGACGGCCTCGGGCTGGTCGTCGTACATGGTGGTGGCGGCCGCTTCCATGGTGCTCACGACGGGGGCCACAAGGCCGGGCCCAAAACGCCTCGCTATCCATCCCAACGAGCGCACGCGCAGCGACGGGCCGTAGTCGGGGACAGGGGCGCCCGCCTCCGCCAGCTTGCTGCGCCAGAGCGCCTGGTGCCGCTCTTCACTGGCCGCCAAGCGGCGGTAGACCTCGCTCAGGTGGGGGTCGGATTCGGCTGCGGCGAGGTAGTTGTAAAGGGCGGTGCCATCCACTTCATCGCGCAAGTTGGAGCGGTAACGCTTGAGGTCGGCGGCCGATGGTGGCAGTGGAGGGCGCGCTTCGGTCATGGCCTCCCAGTGTAGGAAGCTAAGCGCGGGCGCGCATTCCCGCGTGCTTCCGGCGACGGAAAGGCGCGACTAACACGACGCCCCCGGGCGAAGGAGCGGGAGGCCCGCAAGCAGGCCCCCTCGAGCCTATCGTTCGCGCCCGCTAAGAGTGCCTGCGGGCCGTGCCGAGGAGCATCGCCCCCGCGGCCAGCGCGAGCACCCCCGCGAGCGCCAGCCCCAGGTTCAACGCACCGGGCCCGCCGCCGGCCGCCCTGCCCGCCCCCGCGCTCGGCGCCCCCGGCGTGGCCACTCCGCCCACGATGTCGATTGGCGGCGTGTTCGTCGGCGTGGCCGTGGCCGTGGCCCTGTTCGTGGGGGCGTTGCCGGGTGTGGTCGGCGTACGCGTGGGCGACGCTGTCGCCGTCGGCGTCGGCGTCGAAGTCGGCGCAGCTGTTGCTGTGGATGTCGGCGTCGGCGTGTTCTCCTGCTGCGTGCCGTCGTTGCGGGCGTTCACGAAGCCCGCGGTAACGTTGCCGTTCTTTGGCACAGTAACGGCGCGCTGGGTGGGGCCGACGGGGCTCCACGGCGGGTTTGCGCCAAACTTGCTGTTCACGTTCTCCGTGACCACGTAATCGTCGCAAGTGGGGAGGTCCGCGAACACTACCGTGCCCACCACGGGGCCCTGGACGGTATAGCCGGTGACATCGATGCCGCAGTCAGCCGATTGCACACGGAAGAACCAGAGGCCGTTCTGGGAGGGCTCGTTGACGCCGTTGCGCAGGGTGGTCTTGGTGACGGTGAGGTCACCGGTATCGAGCGTGTTGATGATGGTGCAGGAGCCCGCCGAGAAGGGCACATCCTGGCAGTCCGAATCGTCGCTGCTGTAGCCGGCGATGGCGGCCTCGGTGGCATCGCAGAGCGGGTCACCGGCGTGTCCCGCGAGCGTGAACTCGGCGGAGTCGCTATCGCTGGCCGTGGCATCGACAACCGTGATCGCACCGCTGGCGCACGTGAACGAAATTGTGGCGACGCCCGCGGCATCGTTCGGCTGGAAGTCCTTGAGAACCAGGAACTGCCCGCTCCGCAGCGTATTGGTGATGGTGCACTCGCCAGCGGAGAGGCTGACCCCCGAGCAGGCGCCCTGGTCCTGGATGTAGCCGGGGGTGGCCGACTCGGTAGCGATGCAGGTTGCACCGGCGCTCGCCCCGTTCACGGTGAAGTTGGCCGGGTCCGCCTCCGAAGCAGACGTGTCGTCGTTGACAACGGTCCCGCTGGTGCACTGCAGCGTGATGGTGACCGCGGCGGTGCTGTCATCGCTGAAGTCCTTGCGCACCAGGAACTGGGCCGTGTTCTGTGTGTTATAGAAGCAGACGTAAGTCGTCGCGTTCGCGGCCACCGTCACTTCCGCAGTGTTGTCCACGCCCGTGCTCCCGGCCACGCTGCCCGTCGGCGTCGCGGGGCAGGTGCCCTGGCCGCCAACCGCCCAGCCCAGCGTGGTGTAGTTCGTCTCCGCCGCTTCCGTCACCACGCGCGCGCCCGCCGCAGCCGCCTGCGACGACGACGCGGCAGTCTCCGAGAACGTGAACGACGTTCCCCGTCGATGCTGGCATCGAACGCGGTGGCGTCGTTGGCGACGTTCGTCACCACCTTCTGCACAACGATCGAACCGCCCTGCAGTGAGTTGTAGAAGCAGACGTAGGTCGTCGCGTTCGAAGCCACGCTCACTTCCGCCGTGTTGTCCACGCCCGTGCTCCCGGCCACGCTGCCCGTCGGCGTCGCGGGGCAGGTGCCCTGGCCGCCAACCGCCCAGCCCAGCGTGGTGTAGTTCGTCTCCGCTGCTTCCGTCACCAGGCGCGCGCCCGCCGCGGCCGCCTGCGATGACGACGCGGCCGTCTCCGAGAACGTGAACGACCCACCCCCATCGATACTCGCATCGAACGCGGTGGCGTCGGCGGTGACGTTCGTGACTACCTTCTGCACCACGATCGAGCCGTCGCAGCCGGTGCTGTTGGTGGTCGCGGTTGCGCTGGCGTCGGGCGGATCGCCGCTGTCACCGCCCCCTTCGACGTTGGCGGTGTTCGTGATCTGCCCGCAGAAGTCGTCGTTGACCTTCACGACGAGCGTGATGTCCTGGCCCGTGCCCCCCGCCGGGATGGGCGTGTTGCTCGTGCAACTGACGGTGCCCGTGACAAGGACGCACGTCCAGTCCGCGCCGCCGGAGGCGGAAACGAAGGTTGTGTTCGTGGGTACCGTGTCGCTCACGGTGATGGTGCCGGATGTGTCGGCGTTGCCGTCGTTCCCGACGTCGATCGTGTAGGTGATGGTCCCGTCCTCCGTCACCGGGTCGGGGCTATCGCCCTTCGTGAGCGTGAGGTTGGGTGCCGCCGGCACGGTGTAGTTCACGACGGCAGAAAGCTGGAACACCCGGATCTCGTTTGCCGCTATGGTGCGGTGCTCCACCCCAATTTCAATCGTCGTCCCGGCACCCTTGACGATGTCGGTGAAGTCGACTTCTTGCGTTGTCGCTTGTTTGTTCGGCGAAGCGGCCGCGATGGTGGTTCCGTTCTCATCGTTTCCGTTGAGCCTTACGAACGGCCTGAGACTGGCGGAGCTGCCCGGCCGGAAATGGCAGAAAGTAACATCGAGACTGAAGATCGTGGCGCCCTCGGGCACGGCAACCAGCGAAATTGGGAATGATTCCATCGCGGTGTTGACTGTGCTGGAAACGAACGTGGTGTCGTCTGCGCAGGCGGTGGCAGCGCGGTCGTTGACTTCGTCAAAGTCGTTCGTCCAGGCGATGTACGTGCCATTCGCAGTCGGGTCCAGCGCAGCGGTGGAGGCGGCCGCCGCGGGGCCGGTATTCTCGAGCGTGCTACCGCCAAGGATCGCCACCGCCAAGGCAAAGAGCGCGCCCAAAAGGAGGACGGCCTTCCGCCTGCCCGTCTTACCGTAGAGTGCGAGTGTCATCTCTGTGCCTCTCCCTGAGCCCGGGGACCGCCAACCAGTACGCCGCGGCGCGGCGCCTGTTCACCTCCCGGCCACGCTGGAGAAGTCCCACGTTGCCCTCGGGTGACGATGCCGGGGCAGCGTAGCGCGGCGGCCGCCCTTTGGTAAGTGGTCAACAGATTAGAACGAAACAAGAAGGCCCTCCGCGCGGCGCGCCACATCCCCCTTCCCCCTCCCCCGCCCCACCCCGCACCCTCCGCCCATGGCCGCATACCGGAAGGGGTCAGCGCTCCATCGTCCCAACTTGCGCAACCTGCGATGCGTTGCGCAACGCAACTTGCGCATCGTTGCGCTCCGTTGTGAAAACTCCCGGCGGCCAATCCTGGCGGTAAAGACGCGATTGGTTCAACCAATGTTTTTTTTCGCGCGAACCTGAATCGCGGGGGCAACCAATGGTCCCTGCCAGTCCCTGTCCGGTCAGCGCCCGGGCGCTACAGGCCCGCGAAGGTCATCTCGCTGCTGCGCACGGTCGGTGCGGCCATCGCCCCGAACCACGCCAGGTCGGAGCCCACGGCATCGACGTTCGCCAGCATCTGTTCCATGCGCCCGGAGACGTTCACTTCGGTCACCGGGAAGGCGATGCGCCCATCCTCGATCCAGTAGCCACCGGCCCCGCGCGAAAAGTCGCCCGTGGTGGGGTTGAAGCCGAAGCCAAGGAACTCCGTCAGGTAGAGGCCCCGGCGCACGCCGCCGATGACCTCCTCGGGCGGCGTCACACCGGGCGCGAAGACCAGGTTCGAAGGGCCCGGCGCGGGCGCGGACTCGACGCCCCGCTGGGCGCTGCCGGTGGTTGCGTTGCCCGTCCGCCGGCCGGTGTAGCTATCGAAGAGAAACGCCCGGAAGACCCCTGCCTCGAAGAGCGTGGTGGGCCGTGCGCCGCTGCCTTCGCCATCGAAGGGGCGCGATCCCAGGCGGCCCGGCAGCGCCGGTTCGTCGCTGATCGTAACCAGCGCCGAGCCGAGCGCCTGCCCCGTGCGCCCGGCGAGGAAGGTCGCGCCGCGATAGAGCGCGGCACCCGTGGCGCAGCCCGCCACATCGCGCAGGAGGGCCGCCGCCATCATCGGCTCCAGCACGACGGGGAACTGGCCTGTGCGCACCTTGCGCGCCCCGAGCTGGCCGAGGGCGCGCCGCGCCGCGATGCGGCCGACCTCCTCCGCATCGGCGAGGCGGTGGAGGCTGCGCTCGGCGCTGTACCACGAGGCGTTGCGCTTCTTGCCGCCTTCGTCGTCTGCCATCACTTCCACGGCCAGGAAAACGCTGGTGACGGGATAGCCCGCGGCGAAACCGAGGGAGTTCGCGAGCGCCACCTCGCCGATGCGGGTCGTCAGGCTGCTGCCATCGGAATTGGTGATGCGCGGGTCGAACGCACGAGCGGCCGACTCGCAGGCGGTCGCCATCGCCACCTTCTCCCCGGTAGTGAGGGAGCCGAGGCGCTCGTCGTAGAGCTGCAGGCCGGCCGCCGTCGCCGCGCTGAGCGAGGACACATCCGGCAGGCCGGCGAACTCGTCCGCTTCGGAGATGCGTGCGAGCTCGACGGTTTCGCGCGCGAGACGATCGAGGGCTTCGTCGCGGAGGTCGGATGTGGAGCAAACGGCGGTGCGTCCGCCATCGATGACGCGCAGCCCGAGCGAACGCGAGCCGGCTTCGATGAGCTTCTCCACCTTGCCCAGCCGCACGGTGACGCTCGATTCATCGTAGGCCTGCACGACGACGTCGCACTGTTCGGCCCCGGCCGCGCGGGCGAGGCGCACGACGTGGGCGGCCAGGTCCCGGTTACTCGTCATCGGCGTCGTCACAGCTCTTGTTCCGAACCGCGCGCACACTTGCCACGCTGTCCCGGCCGGTCGAGCGGATCGCG
Organism: Tepidiformaceae bacterium; assembly: GCA_051003295.1. Lineage (GTDB taxonomy): Bacteria > Chloroflexota > Dehalococcoidia > Tepidiformales > Tepidiformaceae. The sequence continues at coordinate 45,512 of JBPCLM010000040.1, forward strand.
CACGCGCGCACTACATCTCCTCCGGCGGCAGAAGCGGCTCCAGGTAGACGAGCAGGCGCGGTATCGCGACCGTCGCGGCCTGCCACACCTGCGCCAGGTCGACATCCGGGTAGGCGTGAATGAGGATATTCCTCATCGCGACCATCGTTCGCCAGGGAACGTCGGGATGCGCATCGCGGAAGCGTTCAGGGAGATGGCGTGCCGCTTCGCCGATGACCTCAAGCTCTCGAATGATGACGTTCTGCGTCCTCCAGTCGCCAACGAATGCCTCGAGGCTGGCGCCAGTGACTTCTCGCAGAACGCGCGCAGTTCGTCGTCGCTCAGCCGCAAGCGGGCGCGCCAAACCTCCTCCGGCACGAGCTGGGCATCTTCCAGTTCGGCCTTAGCCAACGCTCGTACCGCCGACGGTCATGCCTGAGATCAACACTGTCGGCAGGCCAACGCCGACGGGCACGGACTGGCCATCCTTGCCGCACATCCAGCGGCCATCGGAAAGGCGGTAGTCGCTACCCACCATGCTCACGCGCGAAAGCACCTCCGGGCCGTTGCCGATGAGGTTCACATCGCGGATGGGGGTGGTGATGTGTCCTCCTTCGATCATGTAGGCCTCGGTCACGGAGAACACGAAGTCGCCGTTGGAGATATTGACCTGGCCGCCGCTGAACGAGATGCAGTAGATGCCCCGCTCCACACTGCGGATGATGTCCTCCGGGTTGCTCTGGCCGGCGAGCATGAGGGTGTTCGTCATGCGCGGCATGATGTAATCCTTGAAGGTCTGGCGGCGGCCCGAACCCGTGGGCGCGACGGCGAAGTGGCCCGCGCTCATCTGGTCCTGGAGGTACCCCCGCAAGACCCCATCCTCTATGAGCACGTTGCGGCCCGTTTCGTTGCCTTCGTCATCGATATTGATGGAGCCGCGGGAGCGCGGGATGGTGCCATCGTCGATGACCGTCACCAGCGGGCTGGCGACGAGCTCGCCCACGCGCCCTGCGTAATTGCTGGTGCCCTTGCGGTTGAAGTCGGCTTCGAGACCGTGTCCGATAGCCTCGTGGAGGAGGATGCCGCTATCACCGGCAGCGAGGACGACGGGCAGGGTGCCAGCGGGCGCGTCGATGGCGTCGTGCTGGAGGACGGCCTGGCGGGCAGCGTCGCGCGCTGCCTCTTCGGGAGTCACCTCATCGAAATACTCGATGCCGAGGCGCCCGCCGCCGCCCGTGCGTGCGACCCGGCGCGAACCATCCCGTTCGGAAAGGGCGCTCACGTTGAGGCGGATGAGCGGCTGCACATCGCCCGTAACGCGGCCGTCGCTGCGGGCGATGAGGATGTACTTCAGCTCGTCGCCGATACTGGCATCGACGCGCACGATGCTGCGGTCGAAGGCTCGTGCGGCCCGGTCGGCGCGTTCGAGCAGCGCTACCTTCTCGGCAGCGGGCCGGAAGGCGAGCGCATCTTCGGCGCTGTAGTAGGCGGCCGTCGAGGCAACGGGTGTGGCATCGATGGGATGCGGGCGCTCCGGGTCCGCCGAGATGCGGCTTGCCGTTTCCGCCGCCCGCCGCATCGCTTCGGGGTCCAGCGATTCCGTGTAGGCGTAACCGATTGCATCGCCTTTGACCACACGGATGCCCACGCCCTGGGCGACGTTGCGGGAGGCAGCCTTGACGCGCTGGTCTTCCCAGGTGATGGCGCTATTGGTGCGGTGTTCGAAGAAGAGTTCGGCAAAATCGCCGCCCCGCGCGAGCGCCGTGGAGAGCACACCGGACATGACCGCGGGGTCGATGTTGTAACGCTCGGCGAAGAAGCGAGCCGATTGGACGGAGGGGTCGGGCACGGGGGGCTCCGGGCGCGGATGGCGCAAGTCCATCGTATCGGACGGCGGGCCGAAGGGGCATAGGGCTCTGGCTCGCACGAACTGCCTGCTATAGCGTTTGCAGCGGCGACCGCCCGCTCCGGAGACTCCCTTGGCACCAGGCACGCTGACGCCCGAGCGCGCGGGCAATGGCCGCGGGATGACCGCGTCCGGGCGGCCGCTCGCCTCCCTCCGCCACCGCGACTTCCGCGTCCTGCTCTCCAGCAGCATGGCGCTGCAGGTGGGCTCCTGGGTGCAGACCATCGGCCTCGGCTGGCTGGTGTTGCATGACCTGGGCGGCTCAGCGACGGACCTCGGGCTGGTCGCCCTCGTGCGGGGCGCCTCCCTGCTGGCCATCTCGCCTGTGGGGGGCTACCTGGCGGGGCGCTTCGAACGGCGGCGGCAACTGGTCGTTTACACGTCGTTGAGCGCGGCCGTGGCGGGCCTGCTGGCGGTGCTCATCACCAGCGGAACTATCGATCTCTGGATGGTGTACGCGACGGCGCTGGCAGCCGGGATCGTGGATGCCCTCGCCGGGCCCATCCGGCAATTGCTCGTGTACGACAGCGTGGGCGAGGAGGAACTGACCAACGCGGTGGCGCTGAACGCCCTCGGCGGCAACGCGATGCGCGTCATCGGCCCGGCGATCGGCGGAGCGCTCATCGGCATCGTGGGCACGGAGGGGGCATTCCACATGCAGGCAGCCTGCCTGGCGCTGTCAGCCGTGTTGACGTGGCGCCTCAAGGCCAGCCCCCCGGAGTTGAGCGACCAGGCGGGGATGTTCCGGAGCATTGGTGGCGGGCTGGCGTACGTGGTGCGTGACCGCCGCATGATGGTGATCGTGGTCATGGCACTGCTGCCCAGCGTGCTCGTCTATCCTTACGTCACGTTCTTGCCGGTGTTCGCGCGCGACGTTCTCGACTCCGACCAGTCGGGCTATGGCTACCTGGCGGCGGCGGTCGGATTGGGGTCGCTGGCCGGCGGCGCCGTGGTGGCCTGGACAGCCGGCCGCGGGCGCATGGGCCCCGCGATGATGTGGACCTGCCTCCTCTACTGCCTCGCCGTCGGGGCATTCGCGCTCAGCAAGAACCTGTGGCTTTCGGTGGTGATCCTCGCGGTGGCGGGTGTGTTCCACAGTGTGTACTCCGCGCTCAACGCATCGCTCATGCAACTCAAAGCAGAGCCGCTGTACCGCAGCCGCGTGCTGTCACTTCAGACGATGACCTGGGGCGTGACGCCGTTCGCCGCGGTGCTCATGGGCCGTATGATCGACGTCTGGGGTGCGCAAGTGGTGGTGGCCGGCTGGATGACCGTAGCGGCTGCCGCGACACTGTTGATGCTGGGAGCATCGCGCGAGATGCGGCGAATATAGCCGGCGGGTAGGCTTGCGCCCATGGACGCGCTCTTCGGCATGCTGGCGGGCGGCCTGCGCGTGCTCGAATCCGATGGCCGCCTGACCCCCGAGGCCGCCGCTCCCGAGCGGCTCGCCGACGCCGCGGCGCTCTTCGTCGTTGACCTGGAGATGAGCGGTTCGAACCCCAGGATGCACGAAGTGCTCGACCTCGGGGGCGTGCGCGCGACGATCGCGCCGGGATTGCCGGAACAGCAGGCGTGGGGAGCGCGCGTGAAGCCGCGGCACATCGGCAACGCCGAGCTCGGCGCGCTCAAGGTGGTGGGCTACAGCCCGCGCGCCTGGAAGGATGCACTCGAACTCGAAGCCGCCTTCGATCGCTTCGGGGAGCTCGGGCGGGACGCCGTCATCAGCGGCTGGGGGATAGGGCAGGACATGGCGTTCCTGGTGGAATCCCTGCAGCGCCTCGGCCGGTCGTGGCCGTTCGCTCTGGTGGCGCTCGATGTGCAGCCGATCGCGCGCGGCATCCTCAAGGAGGGGCACGTTGACCGCTTCAACCTCGGGCACGTGGCCGACCGCCTGGGCATCGGCCGCATGGGCGAACACGGCGCGCTCGCCGACGCCTACGCCACGTACGACGTGCTGGTGAAGCTGTTGGAACGGGCGGCGGGCGCGGCGCCCTGACGTTCAACGCCCGGAACCGCCTACCGCCGGCCTTCGAGCGGCAGGAAGTAGTAGTAGGGGGCCTCGTCGTGTCGAACGGGTCGCGCGGCCGGTCTTGCCACACGAACCACTTACCCATCACGCGGGCAGTATTCATGGCAGACTCCTTCGGAGACGTGAGCCCTACGGCCCTGCCTTTGCCACCGCCGGCGCCACCAGGCCCCGGAACTGGTCGAAGTTTGCATTGAACTTGCGCCCCAGTTCTTCGTACTTCGCGTCGTACGCCGCCTTGTCCGCCCACAGCTGGCGCGGCTCAAGCAGTCGCGGTTCCACCCCTGCGCACGATGTGGGCACATCGAAGCCGAGCACCGGGTCCTTGCGGAAGGTCACGTCCGCCATGCCGTCGTTGAGCACGGCGCGCACCATCTTGCGCGTCTCCTGGATGGGGATGCGCTTGCCAACGCCGGGCGGCCCGCCGCTCCAGCCCGTGTTGATGAGCCAGGTCTGCGCCCCCGTCATCTGCAGCCGCCGTTCGAGCAGTTCGGCGTAGACAGTGGGGTTGAGCGCCATGAAGGGCGCGCCGTAGCAAGCACTGAACGTGGTCTCCGGCTCCTTCAGCCCGACCTCCGTGCCCGCCAGCTTCGATGTGTAGCCGCTCAGGAAGTGGTAGAGCGCCTGTGCTGGGGTCAGCCGCGCCACCGGCGGCATCACCCCGAAGGCGTCCGCCGTCAGGAGGATGACGTGGCTCGGGTGCGGCGCCACCTCCTCCTCGTACACGTTCCGCAGCGAAGTCAGCGGGTAGCTTCCGCGCGTGTTCTCCGTGAGCGAATCGTCGTCCAGGTTAACCTGCCGCGACCCGTCGTTGAAGACCACGTTCTCGAGGATCGTCCCGAATTCGTGCGTCTGCTCGAAGATGTCCGGTTCGGCGTCTTGCGAAAGGCGGATGACCTTTGCGTAGCAGCCGCCTTCGATGTTGAAGACGCCGGTCTCGGTCCAGCCGTGCTCGTCGTCTCCGATGAGCAAGCGCTCAGGGTCGGTGCTGAGGGTCGTCTTGCCGGTGCCCGAAAGCCCGAAGAAGAGCGCCGTCTTGCCCGTGCGCGGGTCCACGTTCGCCGCCGAATGCAGCGAAAGGACGCCATCGAGGGGGAGGTAGTAGTTCATCGCCGTGAACACGGCCTTCTTCATTTCGCCCGCGTAGGCGGTGCCCGCCACCAGGATCATGCCCTCCGGCAGGTGCAGGATGACCACGGCGTCGCTGTTGACGCCGTCGCCCAGGCCCTCGAGCTGCAGGAAGGGTGCGTGCAGGATGGTCAGCTGCGGGCTCTCGCCATCGGGCAGCGGCGCATCCGGGATGAACATCGTGCGCGCGAAGAGACTGTGGTAGGCCTGCTCGGAGACCACCCGCACGGAGCGTTTGTGATCGGGGTCCTGCGCAACGCGGCAGTCCTGCACGAACAACTCCCGCCCCGCCAGGTACGAAACCATCTTCGTCTTGATGCTTTCGTAGGTCTCCTGGTCGAGCGGCTGGTTGTGCTGGCCCCACCACACGTGCTCGGAGACGCCGGGCGCCTTGACGACGTATTTGTCCTTGGGGCTGCGTCCCGTGCGTGCGCCGCTGCGCACGGCGAAGGTGCCGCCCTGCAGTAGCTTGCCTTCGCCCCGGCGCACGGCGTGCTCGTAGAGCGCCGGCACCGAGAGGTTGTGGTGGACCCGGCCCGCACTCGCGATGACCTGGTCGGTGAGGTGGAGCGGAGCACTGGAAATGACCACGTCGCCTCCGCGGCCGCATCAAGGCCGCTCGTATGAGA